>NZ_CM127080.1:0-328882 GCF_052446065.1 Leucobacter shiyiweii
TCCGGAGGCGACCATCGACCACGCACTCGCGGTGGGTGAGGCGTGGCGGGCGCAGCGTCCTGCTGACCGCGCTACCCGGGTGCGTCGGCTCGCGCTGGGCACTGTCGCCGCGCGGGACCGGCTCGTTGTGGCGCTCGCGTGCGAGAGCGGATCCCCAGCACCGGTGATCGATGCTGAGATCAACGGTGCCGTCGACGCCGCGCGCTACCTGGGGCAGCTCGCCGCTGGCCTCGGTGCGGTGCGCGGTGCCGAGTTTCAGCCCGACCGCCTTGCCCTGGTCGTGCTGGAAGCCGGGGTGCCGCTAGACGAGCGAGCAGAGGCGCTGCTGGCCGTGCTTGCCGCCGGATCCACCGTGGTGTGCGTCGCTCACCCGACCGTCGCGCGCTCGACCCAGGTGCTGCTCGACGAGTGGCAGGCCGCCGGGTTGCCAGAGGGGTTGGTGACCCTCGTAACCGCGGGCGGCGAGATCGCAACGCGATACGCCGCAGACACCCGGGTGGATCGCGCCTTCGTGCTGGGCAGTCGCACCACCGCCGAGGCGGTCGTGCGTCGTCGCCCAGACCTGCGGGTTGCCGGCCGGTTCCGCGCACTCGGTTCGAGTCTCGTCGCGCCGAGCACCGATCCGGTCGCGGCTGTGCGCGAGGTGGTGCGGTCAGCTTTTGGTGCCGGTCATGCGAGCCCGAGCCTGGCTCGTGCGCTGGTGCTGCTCGGCTCCGCGGCTCGCTCGAGCCGGCTCCGCCGGTACCTGGCCGATGCTGTGCGTGCGCTGCGCGTGGGAGATACGGGGCGGCCGGGCGACCAGGATCCGCTGATCTTTGATGTGGGGCCGCTGCCCGAGCCGGTGAGCGAAGCTGGGAGGCGTGCCCTCACCGAGCTGCAACCTGGCGAGGAGTGGCTCGTGGAGCCCGAACAGCTGGATGACGAGGGCCGACTGTGGCAGCCCGGCGTGCGCATCGGGGTGCGACGCGACTCATCGTTCTGGGCGGATGCGGTTGGCATGCCGGTGATTGGCGTGATCGCGGCGCGCACCGTCGACGAGGCGATCGCGCTGCAGAGCGAGCTCGGGTGTGGCAGCGTGGCGGCGCTGCATGCTGGCGAGGAGAGCGAGATCGTGCCGTGGCTGGAGCGCGTGCGCGCGGCGACGCTGGTGGTCGGGCGGTCGACGACGAGGGGGCGCATCGAGCGGATGCCTGGGGGAGGTCTCGGGCGCTCGGGCATGGGCGCGCAACCGCTGGCAGGGGGGCCGAACCGACTCGTGACGCTCGGCTCGTGGCGGCTGCGCGAGGGTACCCCCAGTTCGACGCTGCACCTGCGCGGGCTCGATCCCGAGGTGCAGATCCTGATCGAGACGGCGCAGTCGGCGCTCGACTACGAGAGTTTCGACCACGTGCGGCGTGCCGCACTCAGCGATGCGCTCGCTTGGCGCACGACGCTCGGCGGTCTGCACGACGTCATCGGCTTGGGCGTTGAGCGCAACCTGCTGCGGCACTGGCCGGTGGCCACGCACGTGCGCCTCGCGGAGGGCGGTGAACTCGCTGACTTGATTCGGGTGCTCGTCTCGGCCTTCACAGTCGGAGCACCGGTATCTGTGTCGACAGGGGCGGTGCTGCCCGCGGGCATCTCCGAGTTTCTTGCGCGGCAGGGCATCACCGTGTCACTCGAACGAGATGAGGCGTGGCTCGAGCGGATCGCGGTGGCCGGGCCCGCCGGTGACGCCGGGGGCGCGAGCGGTGTCGGCGTGATACTTGATAACGACTCACCGGCGTTGCGCGTGCGCCTCATCGGTGGCGATCGCACCCGCGCGGCCGAGTGGATGGGTGGGCTCGCCCGCGTGACCCTGTGGGCCGACCCGGTGACGATGGCGGGGCCGGTGGAGTTGCTGGCGTTCCTGCGCGAACAGGCCGTGTCGGTGACCGCGCACAGGCACGGGTTGGCGTCTCCGGTCGCGGGCCTCGACGAGTGGATCGAGGACGTGAACGCGCGCGTGCGGTGAGCTGCGGGGCTCACCGCCGGATCCGCTGCGTTCGGGTGGGCTGCGTGCGTGGATCTGCGAGCCTCACAATTGGGTTCGGCGGGCGTGATTTCCGTTCAGGCGCGTGAACCAGTAAAGTGATTCTCTGGTCGTGCAAATGACCGATGGCGGGTTACCCGAGCGGCCAAAGGGGGCTGACTGTAAATCAGCTGGCTATGCCTACGGGGGTTCGAATCCCTCACCCGCCACAGAACACTAACCCCCGACTTCCTGGTAAGCACTAGGAAGTCGGGGGTTTTTCTGTCTTTGCTTTGAACGCAGTGACAACACTTCGCGGATCTCGGCTGCGCACTCTGCTTCGGGAGCGGGGTACTGCGCACTCCGCCGCCGATCTCTAACCGAGAATGTCGCCGAGAAAGTCGAACGGGCTCTTCTTCTTGCGGTACTTGCTGTCGCTCTCGCGGTAGTCGCGGTTGTCGCGGTGCTCGCGCCGGTCGTCGTAACGAGGCTGCTGGTAGCTCGGCTGCGCAGCGGGTGCCGGTTGCGGAGTGGGCTGCGCATAGCTCGGTGCCGGGATCGAAGCGGCCTCGGTCTGTACCCGTTCGAGGATCTTGTCGAGTTCTCCTCGATCGAGCCACACGCCTCGGCACTGCGGGCAATAGTCGATCTCGATTCCGTGGCGCTCGCTCATGAGCAGCGTGGTTCCATCTGTGGGGCAGTTCATGCGCCCCAGCGTAGCTATCGAGAGCTGGAATTTTGTTGGGACAGGCGGAATCGCCTGGCACTCCATCCGTCAATCTCAGGCGTCGCCGCGTTCAAGCTCGTCGAGAAAGTGGTTTCCGCCTTCGCAGACTGCAAGGGTCCGTTCAAGGAGCTCTTCAAGAGTCTCAGACGCGAGCAGGGTGTGAAGCTCGAGAGATTGCACGGGCAGCATGCCCGCAAGCTGCCACACGCTGGCGACAGGATCCTGAGAGACTTCGGTGTCGACCCCCCACTGCAGTTGCCCATAGGTGCTTGCGCGTGAGAGAAGATTCCGCACCTCGAGCTCGAGCTTCAACCTGTGACTATCGAGGCGATCTTCCCATACAAATTCAGGCAGGAATTCAATTTCTGCTTTTGGGTACGGCTCGGGTTCTAGCCATTTCGTGATGAAGTAACGTCGGGTGCCTGTGCCAGTAATGCCCATGAAATCGTCGGTCATTCCGAAGTCATCGATGCGCGCAACGGTCCCAACGGTGAGCACTTCGGGAGCTTCACCGGCTTCGCCATCTTGCCCAAAAAGCGGGATGCCAAAGACCGGCTTTTCGGACGCCATCAGCTCACCCATGAGGTTGAGGTAACGAGGTTCAAAAACGCGTAACTCAACCGGCATGTATGGCATAAGTACTGAACCAACAGGGAACTGGGGAAGCACGAAAGCCATGCAGCACTCCTTCGGGTGAGTTGTCGGTGGTGTGGTACTACCGAGTGGGTAAGCCTCGGCAGAGCATCCCAGTCCGTGCGGCGATTCTCGAATTCGGTGGCGCGTCAGTCTACGAAAAGCGGCACTAAAGCCCCTGAGAACACCTGCCACGCCAGAACGCTCTTTGCGACCAGGCTCAGGGTGATGTACATCCGCTCGCCCCGGAGGTAGTTGCGCCACCCACCCACTTGTCGATACTGCAGCACCTGATTCACGGCAAAGGTGTTGAAGAACACGAACAGGGAAACAATGATGCCAATGACGAACCCAGGGACCTCCGTCGAATTCGTCGAACCTGGCTGCAAGGTGTAGATCACGATGATGATCCAGGGGACCACCCCGGTAATGGAGCCGAAGACGAAGGGCAGAAACTTCTTGTTTCCCGGTGTCTCGTACTTTTCTTGCAGCGCCCCAAACATGATCATCGATGCATTAACCGCGAAGATCGCAACGAGTGCAGCGAAGTCGGACACGCCGGTGAGCTGCGCGATGAGCCAGATCATCACCGATGAGCTCAGCGAGTACTCGGTCCACCGGAAATAGTTGTGCTGCTGCTTTAGCCCTCTGGCATACCGAGGGAAAACCCCCGGAAGTGAGATCAGGTAGTGGAAAAACGCTGAGAGGAGCAGGAATGCCACTACGCCGAGACCCAGGTTAATCTCGAACAGCACGACCCGCTCGGTCGGCAGATCGACCCCGGGCGGGCCGGTCATGTAATCGACGGTCACGGGGAACATGACCTGTGAACTCAGCCGCGAGAGTAGGAAGAGGAATGCAAGACCCTGCAACAAGTGCAGCGTTCCGGCAACCAGGTTGTAGGCACGAAGGCGAGAAATCTGCTCCTCATCGGAACGGATCTTTTGCATCATTACCCACCTCAGGTCAGCGAACGGGTGAACGTGAGTCCCGTTTCCCTAATCTTGCGGCACGCAATGGCCCGGTACAAGTCCGAGACCGCCACCGGTGAAGAAACTTTGAGGCGAATTAGGTGCCCACTGGCCGCCATCGGAGGACAATGGAAGCATGGCTAAGAAACAGACATATTTCAAGGAGCACCCCGAGGCTGTTGCCCCGGCAGTCGCGGTCGCCGTGTGGAGTTTCATCTGGAAGGCCTTCGCGCTCTACCGAGCCGGCTCCAACAGGTCCCCCGGCTGGTTCGCAACGCTGCTCTTGGTGAATACGGTGGGCATTCTCGAAATGCTCTACCTCTTCGTCTTTGGTAAGAAGAAGCGCTAAGACGCCAGCACGCTCAGGTGCAACAGCGCTACGGCGCCAAGACCCACAGCACTGGCAGCAGCGCCATGGCGAGGGTTGCGATCCCGAGAAGGATGCGTGACCACAACGGGCTCTTCCATGTGCCCAGAAGTTTTTTGTCGTTGGCAAGCCACCACACCACCGCCATCAGAATCGGTGCTGCCAACCCGTTCGTTACCGCAGCGATGAACAAGAACGTCATTGGGTTCAGCCCGATGAGGTTGAGCGACAGCCCGATCAGGATCGAAACGAATAGCACGGCGTAGAACGCCCGCGCCTGGCTCGGGCGCTTCTCGAGGCTCTCGCGCCAGCCGAAGGTCTCTGCAATGGCATAGGCGCTTGCCCCGGCGAGAACTGGGACGCTGAGCAGGCCCACGCCTACGATGCCGACCAGGAACAGCACACCCGCGTACTCTCCAGCGATGGGCTGGAGGGCCGCGGCCGCTTGCTCCGCGGTCTGAATATCGGTGATGCCTTGCTTGTGCAGGGTTGCCGACGCCGTGATCATGATGGCGGTCATCACGATGACACCAGTGAGCATTCCGGCGAAGACGTCTCCGCGCATGGCGCGAATGTGCGCGGTCGAGACGCGATAGTTCTTGATGCGGTGGCGTTCCTCGACCTCTTCGGCCGATTGCCAGAAGAACAGGTATGGCGAAATGGTGGTTCCCGCAAGTGCGATGAGCATCGCGATGTCGAGTTTTGCCCAGGTGAATCCGGGGAGCAAGAGATCCCGTGCCACCTCATCCCACTGCACGTCGGCGACGAACAGCACCGCAATATAGGCAAGCAAGGAAATGCAGAGCCATCGCAGCACTTTCGCATATTGGTGATAGGGCACGAACATTTCGGCGACGACAATTATCGCGGCGAAACCGATCACTCCGAGAAGCTGTGGAACGGGCACCAGCAGTTGTAGAGCCGCAGCCATGGAGCCGAGATCCGCCGCAATATTGACGGTATTCGCGATGACCACCAAGGCCAGACAAAGATAGAGCACCGGCCGGGGCAGGCGCTGCTTGATGATGCCGGCGAGTCCGAGCCCGGTCACCAGCGACAGCCGCGCGCACGCCTCCTGTACGGCGAATGCGAGCGGCAAAAGCACGGGAGCGCTCCATAGGAGCCGGTTTCCGGTCGCGGCACCGACCTGCGAGTAGGTGGCGATTCCCGACGGATCATCGTCGGCCGCACCGGTGACAATCCCCGGCCCCAGCCGACGGAAATATCCCTTCCCGCGCAGGTGCTTGCGGGCAGGGTGGTGTGCTCGGCGGTTCGAAACGGGATCAGTCACGGCACCCCTCCCTTGCGCTTAGCCTACGGTTATCTCTCTACAAGCGAGGCAGTATTTGCGACTTTCCGTGTTTGCCGCTCTCAGGCTCTCGAATGGACACTCGTGCAGGGTTCTCGCCTCGCGAAGCCTGCGTGGTGGCCCATTCTGCAGTGCGCTGGATCCCTTTGGGTGGGGTGGATCTCACCGATACGCTGATCGCATGTCTGGGAGCGCGCGAGGGACCCTGCCGCAGCGCAGCGTGCCCATCGTCGTAGTCGCCCCCGACTCGCTCAAAAGCAGCTGCACGGCACCCGATGCTGCGCGGGCGATCGCGAGCGGAGTGCGACGAGCGCTCGGTCAAGGCGTGCAGATACGAGAGCTGCCACTGGCCGACGGAGGTGAGGGCACCCTCGATGTCTTGGTCGCGGCCTGGGGCGGCGAGATTCTCGATGTGGCAACGACCGACGCGCTCGGACGACCCCGCACGGGTCGAGTGGGTCTCAGTAGCGAGAAGCAGGGTGCGCGCCTCGCGGTGATCGAAGCGGCCGATGCCAACGGCTTGCCCGCAGTGGTGGATCAGCCGCTCCGCGCCCTCGACGCCGACACTGCCGGTGTGGGCGCGCTGGTGTGCGCGGCGCTGAGTGCCGGAGCGACGGAGATTCTGATGTGTCTGGGCGGATCCGCCACCAGCGACGGAGGTAGTGGGATGCTGCGCGCGCTCGGTGCGCGATTGCTCGATGCGTCTGGGAACGACGTGGCACCCGGGGCGCGGGGTCTCGCGGAGCTGCACGAGATCGATCTGTCAGAGATAGATACCCGCGCAGGGAAGGGCGGGTGGCGGGTGGCGTGTGACGTCGACCACCCGCTCACCGGTGTGGGCGGCGCTGCGGCTGTGTTCGGACCGCAGAAGGGGGCGAGCCCCGAGCAGGTTGAGCTGATCGACCGCGGCCTTGCCAGGCTCGCGCGGCTGCTCGCGGAGGCCACCGGGGGCGAAGCCAATGAGTTGGCAGCCCTGCCGGGCTTGGGAGCGGCCGGCGGGTTGGCGCTCGGCCCAGTCGCGCTGTTTGGTGCGCAGCTGGTACCCGGATCCGCGCTGGTGAGTGATGCCGTCGGTCTCCGTGACGCACTGGCGGGTGCGGCCATGGTTATTACCGCGGAGGGGCGGCTCGACGCGCAGTCGCTGCAGGGAAAAGTGGTGTCGCGCGTGCTCGCCGAGGCGCGTGACTGCCGAGATGACGCACCGGCCGTCGCTGGCGAGGAGCCAAGCTCGGTGCCCGTGGTGGTGCTGGCAGGGTCGGTCGAGTTGTCGTTCGAGGAATGCCAGAGAGCGGGGATTGCGGCGTGGTCGATCGCGCGAGGCCCAGCGACGCTCGACCAGCTGCAGGCTGACACTCCGGCGCTGCTTGCCGAAGCAGCCGCGCACGCCACTCGGGTGGTGTTGGGCGAAGGCTAGGCTCGCCGGCTAGCGACCTCTCGACCGCTCCACGTCTCGACGGTTCGACTTCTTGGGCTCTGTGTCGCTCGGGTGGGCACCCGCGCAGGGTTCCAGCGGCGCGAAGCCCGCGCGGCAGTCCACCCGAGGCCGGCGCGCGCGCGTGCGCTCCCTCGGGTGGGCACCCGCGCAGGGTTGAGTCGGCGTAAAGCCTGCATGGCAGTCCACCTGAGGCAGGTTCACCCTCGGGTGTCGCTCGAGATCCGTTGATGCATCCCGATCGCGCCGGTTGACTGGAAGCCGAGCGATTCATACACGCTGACAGCTTCTTCGCTCGCGAACAACCCGAGGAAGAGCTCCGCCTTTCCCTGCGGCCGCAGCAACTCCACGAGACGTTCAACGAGCTTGGTGGCAATTCCCTGACCCTCGTAATCAGGGTGCACGATGACATCCTGAATGTACGCGTATTGCCACCCGTCCCCCACGGCCCGGGCCATTCCCACGGCCCCGTCGATCTCGTCGATGAAGACCACGCCCGCGAGTGAGGCCGACAGTGACGCGGTGCGGAGGTGGTCATCGAAATGTGACTGCCACCCGACTGAGGCAGCCAACCGGGCGTGCTCGGTCGGGGTGGCCACGCGATCCACGACTCCGTGGGTCGGTGTCATCGAGTTGGCCGCTGGCCCATGGGGTCGTGGCTCATTTCCGTGCTGAGGCTGGTCGGCATCTGACATTGGCAGGTTCCTTTCGATACTTGTTTCATCGTAAGCGTCCGCTGGGAGCGTAGAGCGAAAGAACGAAAGCTAGGCAAGAATGGTCGCGACACGGCCGACGAGACGGGATCACATGCTGCACCCCTACCTATCGCACGATGCCAGGCTGCGCGTGATCGCGCACCGCGGTCTCGTCACCGCGAAACTCGCCGCGCAGGGCGTCGTCGAGAACACCCGCGCAGCCATGACGGCGGCCGTTGCGGCCGGCGCGCGGTATCTCGAGTCCGACTGTCGGCTCACGAGCGACGGCGAGGTGGTGCTGTTTCACGATGTGGATCTCGCCAGAGTGTGCGGTGACCCCAGGCCCGTGGCGGCCGTCAGCTATCGGGAGCTCACCTCGTTCTTCGCCGATCGTGGAGGTCTCCTCACCCTGCGCGAAGCGCTCGAGATGTTTCCCGAGGTGCACTTCAACATCGACATCAAGTCGAAAGGCGTCGCCGAGGCAGCGGGTCGCATCATCGCCCCGCACGCCGAGCGAGTGCTCGTGGCGAGCTTCGCGGACGGCCACCGGCGGGCGGCGCTGCAGGCGGTACGGTCGGCGAGTGGATCGGGTGTGCGCCCGGCGACGTCCCCCGGGCGCGGGGCCCTGATCCGCACCCTTGCTGCGCTGGCAGCCGGTCAGCGAAAGGCGGCGGCCCGCGCGCTTGACGGCTTCGATGCGCTACAGATCCCCGAGAAGTACGGGCGCGTGCGAGTGCTAACTCCGCGCCTCATCGATCTCGCCGAGAGCCTCGGCGTCGAGGTGCACGTGTGGACGGTGAACGACCCCGCGGAGATGGCGCGCCTCACGGGCATGGGGGTGCGCGGCATCATCACCGATCGGGCCGACCTCGCGTTATTGGAGGCTGCTTCCTAGAGCCATGCGCGCGTGCGTAGCCCCATGCACGCAGGCCTGCCTGCGACAATCGAGACATGAACCCTGAAACGCGACGAAAGCTCGAGCAGATACGCGACACCGCTCCAGGTGCCTATGCGCAGACGGCAGCGGGACTGCTCGACGGCACGCTCACCTGGTTGCAGGGTGAGATTGACCAATTCATTGACGGGTTTGTCAATGACCCGTATCTCACGCGAAACGATTGAAGTTTTTCTCCCTGGCCCCCGCATGAGGTTGGCGATCCTCGTGGTGATGATCCCGAGCGCTGAGAAATCTGCTCGAAACAAAACAAAGTGTAAATTTGCACTTTGGCCTTCTTCTGTTCAATTTGCGGTAGTGTTTGAGCGGCTTGTTGGGGAAATCAACGAATTTCAACGGGGAAAATACATGAAGAAATTGTTATCTGTCATCGCGACCTTGGCGTTGAGCTTGGGTAGCCTGGTCGCGGTGAGTACCGCGGCTGCGGCGCTCCCGGCCACCTACGCAGTCACGTCAACCGCGGCAACGGTCAGCGAAGGCGAATCAACAACGATCGCCACCGACGCGCCTGATGATGCGGTCGTGACCGTGTTTGTCGATGGCGTCTCGACGGAAACCCTTACCGCTGGGGCGCTCGATGGAGCGGTCTATTCCTGGGGCTGGGGAGTGACTGATACCAGCGTGGCTCACACAGTGTCTTTCCGTGTGTATGAGCCGGGCACTGGAGAAGTCACCAGTGAGACAGCGGCGGCCGGGTCCGTCGATGTTGAGTTCCAGGCGAAGGTTCCTGAGGCCTCCAGAGAGGCACCGCTGCAGATGCAGGCACTTGAGGTGCCTGCGAATGAGACAAACTGGAACCGGATGTGCGGGTACTGGCAGTCGGAGAGCAATTCTTCGTATGCTGATTTCACCACCCCAACGGTCGATTTCACCTATGTGTGCCTCACCGATGGCTCGATCTCTGATGCGGAGACCGCGAACAGGAGTGATGCTTACGACGGTTTCGGTCAGGTGGTCACTAGCGACGTAGGATCGGGTACCGATTCCAGATACATCTTCACGGCGGATACCGAACCAGTGGTGACAGACAGCAGCGTTAGTTTTGTCGATGAAGACGTTTGGTCATCGACTGAGGGTGCCTATGTCGACGTCACCGTGGAGCGCCAGTTCTCGAACAACTGGGCCACCTGGGACGTCACTGTAGTTCTCGCTGATAGTTCAATACCTGCTCGGATAGATCTCAGCATTGAGGGAAACCTCGGTTCTGACGGTCGAACTCGCATCACCGAACTGGGCAACAACGGTGTGCTCACCGACGACGGCGACTCCTTCTATGATCCGGCACTCCTGTGGGTGAGTGAGGGCGAATTCGTCGGGTCGAACGGTTCTGACCCTATCCGCTTCAACTACGGCACGGTGTCTTCCGCGTCATTGATCAACGGATTAGTCGACTACGAATACTGCACCGATCGCGCAACCATTGACGCCGCAGTCGTGGAGGTCTTCGCCTCCCTGAACACCACGTATGGAACGGCGCTCGAGACGGTTCAGGGCGAGTGTGGGTTCACGTTTGCCCCAGATTCGTTTGCATACAGCGTGGGTGAAGAAGTCGACGAAACCTTTGGTCTCACCTTCACGGGGTTCGAGTTCGTTGAGGGCTACTACGGGTGGAACGCAGAGAACCTGCCGGAAGGTCTGGACATTGAGGTAGTCGAGGACGACTTGGGAAACCCAGTTGGGGTTCGCCTCTTTGGCACCCCGACCGCGACGTATGGCAGCGCAGTGTCGATCACGTTTAGTGGTTATTCCTTCTCGGAGGTCGACTACTATTCCTCATACGTAGTGGCGACAGAGCAGCTCACCGGCACCGTCGACACCCTCGTGGAACTTGCTCAGGATCTGCAGGCGAACATCGGTGATATTATCGCCGGAACCGGCGTTGAGTACAGTGCAGTGGGTCTTTTGCCCGACAGCAACTGGTCACAGACCGTCCGCTCCACACCGCAGATCCTTGCAAGCGGGGTAGTTGGAAACACTGGGACTATCTCAGGTGTGGGCATGATTCCGAGTGGTCTCGAGGCCGGTTGGCACACGCTCACATTGGAGGGTGTGAACTACCTCAATCAAGAGGTGCAGAATGTGGTCTGGTTCGAGTTGGACTCGAATGGTGTGCTCTTGAGCATTCGGAGCTCCGCTCCGGTCGCGCCAGTTACCCCTGTTGCACCTTCCACACCTGCTGCTACCGGCCTCGCGCAAACCGGAGCATCGGATGCAGGGATGGGTGCCACGACGCTGGGTCTGTTTGCCCTCCTGGGCCTGGGGGCTGCTGTCTTTGCAGCCGGGCGTCTCCGCAGGGTCGCTAAGTAGTTCCAAGCTCAAACAGAACGAAACAGTGCTGAACGCCACCCGCAAGTGAGGGAGCGTTCAGCACTGTTTCGTTCGCGCCGCGTGGCGTGCGAGATTAGTTCAGCTTCTCGGTGTCGCCAGGGATCGCACCATTCGCGTAGAGCGAATCCGCTAGCCGCTTCAGCGAGGTGAGTGCGACATTCTGCGTCATCGGGCCGTAGCTGATGCGCGCGACGCCGAGTGCCTCATACTCGCTTGCGGTGAGCGCGCCGGGTAGCCCGATCACGCTGACCTTGCGCATGCCGATTCCAGTGACGAGCTCGCGGGTGGTGTCGGCGTCTAATACGCCTGGCACAAACACGCAGGTCGCGCCTAGGTCGAGGTACGCGCGCCCGCGGTCGATCGCCGCGGCGACCGATTGCTCGGCGGATCGGCCCTCCGGCCGCACAAAAGCGTCAGTGCGGGCGTTGAGCACGAGTTCTACGCCCTCGTCGGCGGCCCCCGCGAGCACCGCTGAAACTCGCGCCTTCGCCACGTCGAGCGGCTCCATGCGATCCTCGACGTTGAGCCCGACGACCCCGGCCGCGACCACCCGCCGCACGTTTTCGCGCACCTGCGCGAGGTCCTCCGGGTCGCCCCCGAAACCCGCGTCGAGGTCGGCAGAGACGGGCAGGGAAGTCGCCGCGACGATCCGCTCAAGCGCCGCGAGCAGCAGATCGAAGGGGATGTGTTGCCCATCGGGGTAGCCGTGGCTGGCCGCGATGCTATGGCCAGCGGTCGCAATAGCCCGCGTCTGTGGGTTCGCGGCAACGACTTTCGTTGTGATGGCATCCCAAACGTTCACCAGACGGAGAATCTCGGGGGCATCGTGCAGGGCCTTCAGGGTGTGTGCGTGAGTACTCATCTTGCTGACGCTACGCCTGCCTGGCCGCGAAAGACAGGGGGTGACACCGTGCGAGTTCCTTGCTATGACGACACTCCTTGTCAAGGGGGTGCCGCGCAGCGCATGCTGGGGGCAAACTTTCACCAATGGCGCCGACGAGCCACGCTCGGGGGCGTCGTTTCAGCGCACGGCGAAGGAGAGGTGCGGTGATGAACGACATACGACGCTTGATCGGGGTCGAAGAAGAGCTACTCATTGTGGATCCGCACTCCGGGCGAACCTTGCCTCTGGGTGAACGGGTGGTCGCTCACGCCGAGGCTTCGCTAGCCGGTCCAGCGCGGGGTCGGGTCTCGCTGGAAAAGCTGCCCGCACTCGCTGGCATCACGCTAGAACACGAGGCGAAACTCGAACAGATCGAGTCGATCCTGCCCCCGATTGCCTCCCTCGACGAGGTAGGTCGCGCGATCATTTCCGGTCGAAAAATCGCGGATCAGGCCGCCCAGACCCTCGGTGCTCGTGTCGCGGCGCTCGCGACGAGCGTGGTGCCGGGATCCACACACCTCACCGAAAACCCACGGTACGAGATGATCGGCGAGCTTTTCGGCCTCACGATGGAGGAGCAGCTGACGTGCGGCATGCACATTCACGTGACAGTGCGTGACAAGGACGAGGGTGTGGCCGTGCTCGACCGGATACGCCCCTGGCTCCACGTGCTTCTTGCGCTGAGCTGCAACTCTCCCATGTGGGCGGGCATCGACACCGGCTACTCGAGCTACCGCTACCAGGCGTGGATGCGATGGCCCAGCGCCGGTTCGTACGACCGATTCGGATCGGCGCAAGAGTACCGACAGCTGGTGCGTGCCCTCGTCGCGAGTGGGGTGATTCTTGATCCGGGCATGGTGTATTTTGATGCGCGTTTGTCCACGCACCATCCCACCGTCGAGATCCGGGCACCAGACGTGAGCCTGGACCCCGAGCACGCGCTGGGCATCGCGGGCCTCGCCCGGGCCCTGGTCGCCACGGCAGCCGCCGAAGCGCACGCGGGAACCCAGCCCGAGCCGTTCCCCACCTCGCTCATGCGGCTCGCGATGTGGTCAGCGAGTCGGTATGCCCTGAACGAGACCCTCTGGGATCCGAACTCGCGCGGGCCGCGGGAAGCCCGCGTCGTGGTGGATGCCCTGCTGCGTCACGTCGGCACTGCGCTGCGCGACTATGGGGATGAAGAGCGCGTGCGATCGGCGGTGACGGGCATCTTTGAATCCGGCGCGGGCTCCGAAGTGCAGTGTCAGACGTTGCAGCGCACCGGATCGCTTGCCGAGGTGGTGAGAGAGGCGATTCGTCGCACGTACCCGGGGGCTTAGCTCGGCTGAGGACTCGAGAGCTTGAGTGCTTGAGAGCTAGCTCGTGACTGCGATAGGCGTCAACGACCCGCGTAACCGACGGATCGCCTCGCGCAGCGTGGCCTCGTCCTTCACGAACGTGAAGCGCACCCAGTTCGCAAGTTCGCTTGCGGTCGTGGATCCCTCGCGGCAGAACGCCGACACCGGCACGCACGCCACCCCCGCCCCGGCGGGCAGCGCCCGCGCAAAGGCGGCGCCGTCGGGCACCTCCGCCGAGAGGAACGGCGTCGCATCGGCGCATACGAAGTAGGTGCCGCCCGGCTGGCCGACCGCGAAACCGATGTCGGCAAGGGCCGAGCTCAGTAGGTCGCGGCGGTGGGCCAGGGAGTCGCGAAGCTCGCGAATGTCGGCATCGCCATCGGTGAGCGCCCGCGCGATCGCCGGCTGAAACGGGGCCCCGCCCGAGTAGGTGAGGAATTGCTTGATGGTCGCCACCGCGTCGATGAGGGGTGCCGGGCCCGAGATCCACCCGATCTTCCAGCCGGTGAGCGAGAAGGTCTTGCCCGCCGACGAGATGGTGAGGGTGCGCTCGGCCATGCCGGGCAGCGACGCGAGCGGGGTGTGCACCAGGCCGTCAAACGTGAGGTGTTCGTAGACCTCGTCGGTCACGACGACCGCGTCGACCCGCACGGCCGCCGCGCCGATCGCTTCGAGTTCGCCTCGCGAGAGCACCGTGCCCGTCGGGTTGTGCGGAGTGTTCACCAGGATCACCCGGGTGTTCGCGGTGACGGCCGTTTCGAGGGCTGCCGCGTCGAGCCGAAACCCGCCCGCACTCGGCACGAGCGGCACCGTGACGTGCCTCGCCCCGGACATCGCGATCGCGGCCGCGTGCGCATCGTAGAACGGTTCGAGCGTGACGACCTCATCGCCGGGGCCGCACAGCGCGAGCATCGCTGCGGCAATCGCTTCGGTCGCCCCTGCGGTGACGAGCACCTCGGAATCCGGATCCACTGTGATGCCGTAGTGCTGGGCTTGGTGCGCCGCGATCGCCTCGCGCAACGCGGGAATGCCGCGCCCCGGCGGGTACTGATTCGCGCCACTGTGGATCGCGTCGGCTGCTACCTGGCGGATCCACTCGGGGCCGTCGCTGTCTGGAAACCCCTGCCCGAGGTTCGCCGCGTCATGCTGGGTGGCGAGCGCCGTCATCTCGGCGAAAATTGTCGGCCTGGCGTTGCCGTCTGAGGAGGCGAGGCCCGCCGCTTGGGCCACCGATTGCCATCTGAGAGTCACGCCTCACAGTGTAGAGGTGCCGCTGCAGCACTCCCGGTCGGAGCGTCGGCCCCACCTGACCGCCGCGATGAACAGCACGATCGACCCGGCGTACGAAGCCACCATGATCGCGACCTGCAGCACCTCGCTCGTGAAGAGCCCGGGCGAATCCCACAGGGCGTGCATGAGCATCGGACCGAAGAGTGCCGGTGCCAATACCCACCAGCGCCCTCCGAGTCCGCGCTGCCGCCGCGACATGCAGTAGGCGAGCGCGGCCCCCGCGACGGCCGTCCACAAGGCGTGCAGCCCAAACCCGAAGATCGAGCGCAGAAGCCCGACGTAGAGGGTCTGGGCGAGATCTTCCGAGCGGAGCGTGTACATCAGCGTCTCAAGCAGTTCGAATCCCATGCCGACGAAGAATCCGTAGACCACCCCATCCATGACCGTGATGCGTGCGCGAGACGCGAGCGTCAGCACCGCGAGCACGCCCAGTAGGCGAGAAACATCCTCGGTAATCGGAGCGGAAATCACCGTGGAGAAGGTTGACAACCCGAGGGCCGCGAGCCCGTTGCTGAAGAGGGCGCTGAGGAGCATGGCGGATCCCACCGCGACCGTCATGCCCCACACCAGGGCGAAGATCCGCAGCGACGCGGGTTGACGCCGCACGCGGGGGAGGGCCCGCACGACGAGCCACAGGATGAGGCCCTGCACGCCGACCACGAGTGTGGCTGCGATGAGCCCCGTCCCCGAGATGCCTCCAAGAAACAGGGGCAGCAGTGTGATCGCCGCCGACGGGAAGATAAGCGCCAGCGCGAACCAGAACATTGGCTGCCGGGGCTGCCACACCGTGAGGCCGTGCGGGGCGGGGGCCTGCCCGATGCTTGCTGCTGGGGTCGGCGCGCTCATGACGAGACCTCTGCGCTGCGCAACAGATCGAGCACCGACTCGGGTGTGTCGAGAGTCGACTGCCCGGGCTGGAAATTTAGGCTGAGGAGGAGGCAATCGGCGGGCTGATCGGTCGTGCATGCCACGATGCTGCGGGTGACGGAATCTCCCGCGCTCAGGTCGTATTGGATGCTGCTTGCGGTGAGCGCGCCCTCGAGCTCGACGGGAAGCACTGGCACGACTAATGCCCCGACCGGTGAGGTGTCGCGCAGCAGCTCGGGCCCGCCTGCCACCCCGGGGAAGACGCTCGCACGCATCGTGGTCGCCCCGCTCGGGTCTGTCGCCACGAATGCACTGGTATCGGCGGGGTCGGTGACCCGGATCCACCCCTCAGGGGCGATGAATTGCGTGGACACCACCCGGTCGCCGTCGTTCGCCGTCAACGCGACGCGCTCGTAGACACCGATCGTGCCTTCGAGTCGCGTCGGTAGCAGCACCATGAGCGCGATCGGCACGATCGCGAGTGCGGCCGAGACGACGACCATGGCCCACACTGGGGCCCACATGGGCCGGTCGCTGCGGAAGGGCGGTGGGGCTTCCTGGCCCTCGAGCGTGGCCTGGTGCGTATCAGTCATACCTAAAATATTAGACCTAGTCCATGTTTATTGTGTATTCCTTTGAGCAAACACGCCGGGGAGGGTCGCGGAGGTGGGTGTGCCGCGGCGAATGTACGGTGGTGGATCGGCACTGAGCGCAACGGAGCGAAGCTCGAGGCAACTGGGCGCAGCCCGATGCAACCTGGCGTAACGCGGGCGGATTCTCGGCTGCATCGCTGCTAACGTGGCGGGGCACGCCCAGCCAAGGGCTGGGCCAAACGAACTACTGAAGGGGGAGAAGCATGCCCGACGTGATCCAGATCAGCGCAGACGTCGTCGTCGTCGACCTCGAGGGCACGACAAGCGCCGCTGGGTTTATTCTCGGCGACCTCTACGACTACGCCCGGCCACGACTCGAGGCCGTGCTGGGCCGCGACGACGATACCGTGCGCGTGGCGCGTGCCGCTGCGCTCGCCGAAGCGGGACTGCCCGAGACCGCGACCGATGCCGAGGTGGCCGCGGCCCTGCACGCGCTCATGGATGCCGACGTGAAGTCGACCCCACTGAAGACGCTGCAGGGAATCATCTGGGCCGAGGGCTTCGCCGCCGGCGAGATCACGTCCCACTTCTTTGACGACGTGCCAGAGCAACTGCGACGTTGGCACGCGCGGGGGGTGCGGATCGCTGTGTACTCCTCGGGCTCCGTCGCCTCGCAGCAGCCCTGGTTTCGGCACGCACCCCAGGGCGATCTTTCGGGCCTCGTCACCGCCTGGTTCGATACCGTCAATGCGGGCCCGAAGAAGGAGCCCGCCTCCTACGCCGCAATCGCGCAGGCTTTGGGTGTGGATCCGGCCCGCCTCCTCTTCCTCACCGATCATCCCGACGAGGTCTTGGCAGCTGTCGCCGCGGGCTGGCAGGTCGTCGCCCTCGATCGCGCGGGCGAGCCCTGGGCTGGGGCAGAATTCGCAGGCCCCGTGGCCCACGGCTTCGACCAGATCGAGGTGCAGCCATGACCACGCTGCTTGTTGAAGCTACACCCGAGCGAACTCTGCATAGCGACCTCTCGCGACTCCGCGACGCCGGTCGTGCGCTCGCGGCCGAAGCCGCCCGATTTTCGGGCTACGGCTGGATGCGCGGCACGGCGGGCAACCTCTCGGTGGTGCTGGATCGCGATCCACTGCTGCTTGCCGTTACCGCGTCGGGGCTCGAAAAGTCGGAACTGACCGAGCGCGACGTGGTGCTCGTCGATGCCGCGGGTGCCGCGGTCGACCCCGCTGATCCGCGCCCCCCTTCTGCCGAGGCCGGTTTGCACGCGCACATTGCGGCGCGCACCGGCGCCGGGGCGATCTTCCACGTGCACGCCCTTGACCCGGTGATCGCGGGCGAGCGCTGGCCGGAGGGTGTCGAACTGCGCGACCTCGAGATGCTGAAGGGCATCGGGCACCCTGCGCACGATGCGACCGTGCGCATTCCGGTCATCGCGAACCATCAAGACATGGCGGTCGAGGCGGAGCGCTTCGACAAGGTGTACGTACCTGCGACAGCAGGTGCCCCCGAGGTGCCCGTGCTCATCGTCGCCGGCCACGGCATGTATGCCTGGGGTGCCGACGTGCCCGCCGCCCGCCGCCACCTTGAGATCGCCGAGTGGTTGCTGCGCTTTACCGTCGCCACGCGCTGAGGCGAACGACCTGATCCACCAATTGCATCTGTCCCTTCGCGCCGCATTCGTGGCCGGCCTATCAATTTCGAACGTTCACCCCACCACTGAGAGGATTCAGCCATGACACTTCTGACCGTCTGGAACGACACCGACCCCGCCACCCCCGTGCTCGAGACCACCGATGAGGCCGAGATTCGCGCGTCGCTGGGCACCTTGGGTGCGCGCTTCTCGCGCTGGGAGGTGCAAGATGTCGCGGCCGACGCGAGCCTCGACGAGATCCTCGGCGCATACGAGACCGAGATCGAGGCAGTGAAGCAGAGCGAGGGGTACACACTCGTCGACATTGTCGGACTCGCCCCCGGGCAAGAGAACTACGACGAACTCAAGGTCGTCTCGCGCCAGAAGTTTCTCTCGGAGCACCGTCACGACGACGACGAGGATCGGTACTTCGCGCGCGGCGCCGGCGTCTTCTACCTGCACGTTGACGGCAAAGTGCACGCGCTCTACTGCGAGCCGGGCGACCTAGTGTCGGTGCCTGCCAACACGACGCACTGGTTCGATATGGGCACGAACCCCGAGTTCGTGTCGATCCGCTTCTTTCACGACGAAGATGGGTGGATCGGCCACTTCACCGGCAACCCAATCGCCGAGGTCTTCCCGACGTTCGACGACCTGCACGCACGCCGCGCGCAGCTCGCTTAGAGGTAGTTACGTCGGCTCGTGCGGCGGGGCCCAGCGGGTGTCGCCGCGCGCAGCCGTGGGTCTGTTACCTGCTGCTCGTTGACATGAGGAATCGACGAGCGAATACTGAAGTGACGAAGGTGTCCGGCAGTGGGGGCTGCAACTTCACCTCCCATCCCAGTCAGAGCAGATCAGGGAACGGACCAAGCAAATGACCGAACGTGATGCGCCGCAGACCGTTGACGAGTACATTGCCGCGTGCGACATCTTCGCGCAGCCGAAGCTGCGGCAACTGCGCAAAATCATTCGGGATGCAGATCCGTCACTGACCGAACGGATCAGCTGGCGTATGCCGACCTACCGGCTCAACCGCGACGTGATTCACTTTGCAGCGAACCGGCGGCATATCGGTATCTACCCTGGCCCCGAAGCCATTGAGCACTTCGCCGACCGTCTCGGCGACTACCGGACTTCAAAGGGCGCGATTCAGCTGCCGTACGATCACGATCTTGACCAGGGGCTCCTGGCGGACCTTGTGCAGTTCTGCATCGACCAGCAGGCCACCGCGGCACCGAGCGGACCAGGTCCCGTGAAAGGCGAGACCTGATCCACGAGGGAGAGGTTTGCGCAACCCCCTGGGACTTCCGTTCGCCCAGAGCAGAGGGCAAGGTCGGCGGTGACCTCGTCCCCGTAAGGTGAAGATGGATGGCCCCGGCAGACCGGTTGGGGCTGAAGAGGAAGGGTTTAGCTCATGACGACGAACAAGATTCACGAGCCCGCCGTGCAGGGCGACGCAGATCGCCCGAAGAAGGTTGCCGAGCAGTTGAGCCCGGTCGCCCACGACCTCATTGCGCTTGCGGTGAACGGCAAGCAGGCTCATTGGCATTTACGCGGTGCCAACTTCATCGGGGTACACGAGTTCCTTGATGAGGTTGTGGCGCACGCGCAGGAGGGCTCTGACACGGTCGCCGAGCGTATCGTCGCGCTCGGACAGCCGGTTGACGGGCGTATCGGCACCGTTGCGACGAAGACCTCCACGCCTGAGATGTCGTTCGGCTTTCAGAACCCGAACGACACGGTGAAGGAGGTTGTGGCGCAGATTGACGCGACCCTCGAGACGGTCTACAACGCAGTGCGTGAGCTCGACGATATTGACCTACCCAGCCAAGACATCGTGATTGCTATCGCGGCGCAGCTCGATAAGGATCGCTGGTTCCTCACCTCGCACTTCGCCGGCTAGGTAACCAGTGGGCGGCCGTTGCCTGCAGCGGTTGCCCGCCCGGTTCCAGGGCGCCCGCTGCCATCTACCGCCCGCTGCTCGCGTCCGCCCGGTTGGTCCGCAGGGTCAGTTTGGCCCGCATGGCTCCCGTGACCCGAGCCACCCGCATGGCTCCCATGACCCGAACCACTCGCATTTCTCGGATATCCGCACAAACCAGGATGGAATCTCCGCAAGGGATCCTGTGCTGTGCAGATCTCCTGGCTTCTGCCCCTTTTGTCGCCACTGACTCCTAGCTCCTGCAGCTTCTGTCCCGCAGCCACTGACGCGCCGCTTGTGCAGCTAATGCGGCCCCGCTTCCGCCGCTGGGCTCTGGCTGAGCTTGCAGAATCTGATTATTCGTCAGCCTCCGCGATCCTCGCAGCGGCGCTTGGTGCGGCCCGCGATCCCCGCGGATTTGTTCGGTGCGATCCGCGAAAGGACACCCACGCAGGGTTCCCGCGCGTTTAACCGTGCGCGAGTGTCAGCCGCGAAACGAGGTTGGCAGGCAGGCTGCGGTGCGATCCGCGAAAGGACCTCCACGCAGGGTTCCCGCGCGTTCAAGTCTGCGTGAGCGTCCACGCAGCAATGAGAGAGGGCATCGCTCTCGAGGGCCGCAGTGAAACGACCCGGGACTGGCCGAAACGCTAGAGCGGCCGAACCCGACCGAAACGCTAGCGGAAGTTGATGAACTGCAGTGCGGTGTCGACGTCGGCGCCCTTCAGCAGCGCCATCGTGGCCTGCAGATCGTCGCGGCTCTTCGAAGACACCCGCAGCTCGTCACCCTGAATCTGGCTCTTGACGCTCTTCGGCCCCTCGTCGCGAATGAGCTTGTTCAGCTTCTTCGCGGTCGCCTGATCAATGCCTTCCTTGAGCTTGATCTCAATGCGGGTTTCTTTGCCGCTGGGGTAGGGGTCGCCGCTGTCGAGCACCTTGAGCGACATTCCGCGCTTGATGAACTTCGACTGCACCACGTCGAGCACGGCAACCGCGCGCTCTTCGGTGTTTGCCTTGATCAGGATCGCTTTGTCGTTCAGCGAAATGTCGGCGCCTACGCCCTTGAAGTCGTAGCGCTGCTCGACCTCCTTGCGGGCCTGGTTAACCGCGTTATCGACCTCCATTGGGTCGATCTTGCTCACTACGTCAAACGATGAATCAGCCATGGGGCCAGGATACCCGACCAGCGCGGATCAGGTCCGACTACCAAGATGAGCGTTGCGGCCCGGAATGACGACCGACGCGGATCAAGCCCGCGATCGTCCCACCCCGTGCGCTGCGAGCCGAAACCGTTCGGGTGGCAGCGCCACCTCGGTACTCGCGTCGGCGAGCAGCCGACCGATCCCGGGCACGAACTTGAACCCGTGACCAGAGAACCCAGCCGCGATCGTGAGCGGCCCGACCCGGTCGAGCAGAAAGTCTCCAGAATCCGTCGAAGTGTAGGTGCAGCTGATCTCGACGCCACTGTCTGGGTCGAGGCCGGGAAACCACTCTGCAACATAGTCGCGCAGCTCGCGTCGCTTCTCAGCTGTGGCGGCGAAGGTCCGATGATCGGGATCCACTGTCTCACCCACCGCATGAAACCCGACTTTCACGCCCTCGCCGGGGGTAGGCATGCCATAGATGTTGCCTCCGCGGGCCTGCACCCAATCTGAGCGGGCGATGTGGTTGAACGAGGGCCACACGGCGGCGGTATCACGCACCGCGAAATGTGCCGGGTGCTCTTCGGTGACCGTGAGTTTCGGGAGCTCGATGATGCCTGCAAGGAGCGGTGTGGTCCACGCTCCGCCCGCGACAACGGCGCCCGCCGCAATCACGGTCACAGTCTCTCCTTGGGGCGTGTCCGCCACCACCGTGACCCCTGGGCCCGAACTAGTGTCAATCTCGCGCACCCGGTTCTGGGTGCGGATCAGGGCGCCGCCCCGCTTGGCCACCTCTTCGAGGGCGCACAGCGCCTCTGCCGACTTCACCACACCCGCGTCCTGGCCCACTAGGGTGTCGCCTTCAAACCTCATGCCGGTCCACCTGCTGGCGGCCTCCTCTGGAGAGATGAGCTCCACTGCAGCACCACGCGCCACGAGCGCGGCGTGCGACGCTGCGATGGCCTCGGGATCTCCGTGCGTGATCAAGCCGTGCAGGCCGAGCAGACTGCGGCCCGTCTCCCGCTCGAGCTCGTGCCACAGGTCACGGGACTCGTCGAACAGATCCAGGTAGTCAGCCTCGGCGTAGGCGTTGTTAAAGTTGCGGGTTGCACCGTGTGAGGCGCCCAAGGGGTGATGTAAGTCGTACTGTTCGAGCACAACTACGGAGAGGCCCCGACGGGTGAGCTCAGCGGCCGCGGCGAGGCCCATGGCCCCGCCGCCAACGATGACGCGGTCGGCGCGGAGTGTGTGCGAGGAGGAAATTGCCATGCTTCGGTTATGCCAGGGTTCGGGCCCCCGAGCAAGTCTGCAGGTCATGCACAGTCACGCTGCCCTGCAGAGGTGTGGGAACCCAGGTGCTGGAACACACTCTTCGCGTCAGCAAATAGCAAATGGAGAGAATAGCTAGGAACGGAGGGAATGCGCCGCGACAAGTTGTGGTTGTCTGGTGCAGCCGCTGAATTTGCCGAAGCCAGGAGTCGCCGTGTCTGATCCCGTTAACCCGCCCCCGGCTCAGGCCGAGTTCGAGGCTGCGCATGCCCGCTGGCACGCCGAGGTCGAACGCAGCCGAACGTCGCCGTATGGCCCGCTGAGTGTGACCGCGCTGCACTGGCTCTCGGCCGAGCCGCAGGTCTTCCAGGGCGTCCCCGGAAAATGGAGCGCGGGCTCGAATGGCCTCGTCACCGTCCACCTTGAGGCGAGCGACCGAGTGACGCAGGGAGAAAAGATTCTCGATGGCGAGGTGCAGATCGGCCCGCTCGCTGGCATCGACTCCACCACGCTCGTGTGGGGCGAGCAACAGCTCGAGCTCGCCGCTCGCAGCGGCCGCGTTGTGCTGCGGCCGCGCGATCCACAATCGAAGGATCGCGTCGAGTACGCAGGCACGTACACCTTCCCTCCCAAGGAGCAGTGGGTCGTCACCGCGCGCTTCGTTCCCGCTCCGCGAGAAGCAGTGCAGGTGGATTCGGCGGCCGGACCCGAGGCGAAGCAGCACTACGACTCTCCCGGCAGTGCCGAGTTCGAGGTTGAGGGTGCGCCAGTCGCGCTCACGCTATTTGGCGAACCGAAGTCGCCGAGCCTGCGCGCAATTTTCGCCGACGCGACCGGGGTCGATTTGACCTTCCCCGCCGCGCGTTTCGTGGGCGTCACGCAAACCGGCGACGACACGCTGGTGATCGACTTCAATCGCAGCGTGAACCCACCCTGCGCCTATTCCGAGAGTGCCACTTGCCCGTTTCCGCCTCCCGAGAACCGGTTGGCAGTGCGCATCGAAGCGGGCGAGCTACGCCCCGGGGTGAACCCCCCGTATTCACCTCAAGGTGCCTAATCCGCGCGAATAGCGGCCTGTGAGCTGAAGAAGGCCTGGTGAGGTGAAGAAGGCCCCGTGAGGTGAAGCAGACACAAGGTCGCGGCGGAGCGCGGTGCGCTGGGGTGACACTCGCGCAGGGTTGAGGGCAATGGAACCCTGCGCGAGCGTCCACCCCACAACCCCAAGTACGCTTACCCGCGCTCAACCACGCCCACCCGCGCGCCGGATCGGTAGACTGGGCGAGTGATTGGCGAAAATCTGCTCGGCCCCGAGCCCACGAGGCTTGCGCCCGAGCCCCAGGTAGTGAGCGCGCTTGCCGCAGGCGAGAGCCCCGAGCAGGTCGCGCGCATGCACCCGGAATCACCGCTCGCTTGGGCCCTGCTCGCAGAGCAAGCGGACGCAGAGGGCCGCGACATCGAGTCGTATGCCTTTGCGCGGGTCGGCTACCATCGCGGCCTCGATTCGCTGCGCAAGTCGGGATGGCGAGGCGCTGGCCCGATCCCATGGGAGCACGAGCCCAATCGTGGCGTGTTGCGAGCGCTGTACGCGTTGCGTCGCGCCGCCGGGCGCATTGGCGAGACCGCCGAAGTTGATCGACTGACCGAGTTTCTGAACGGGGCCGACGCTACGGCGATTGCCCGCATCGAAGAGAGCGCATAGCGCGAAGGAGGGGCTGAGATGCCCGCAGTACTGATTACCGGCGCCCAGTGGGGCGATGAGGGCAAGGGTCGCGCGACGGACCTGCTCGGCAGCCGCGTCGACTACGTCGTGAAGTTCAACGGCGGCAACAACGCGGGTCACACCGTGGTGGTGGGCGACGAGAAGTACGCGCTGCACCTGCTGCCCTCGGGCATCCTCACTCCGGGCGTGATCCCGGTGATTTCGAATGGTGTTGTCGTAGACCTCGAGGTGCTGCAGGCCGAGCTCACGGCTCTCAGCGCCCGAGGGGTTGACGTGTCCCGGTTGAAGGTGAGCGCCAATGCTCACGTCATTACCGCGTACCACCGCACCCTCGACAAGGTCACCGAGCGCTTTCTCGGCAAGCGCCAGATCGGCACCACTGGCCGCGGCATCGGCCCGGCGTACGCCGACAAGATCAACCGCGTGGGCATCCGCATTCAAGACGTCTTTGATGAGGGAATTCTGCGGCAAAAGGTCGAAGCGGCGCTTGAATTCAAGAACCAGGTACTTGTCAAGATCTACAACCGCCGCGCCATCGGTGTCGACGAGGTCGTCGATGAGCTGCTGAGCTATCGTGAGTTGCTCGAGCCGATGGTGTGCGACACCGGGCTGCTGCTGCACGAGGCCATGCAAGCAGACAAGACGATCCTGTTCGAGGCTGGCCAAGCGACGATGCTCGATATCGACCATGGCACATACCCATTCGTCACTTCGTCGAATGCGACCGCGGGCGGTGCGAGCACCGGCTCGGGCCTGCCCCCGCATGCCATCGATCGCGTCATCTCAGTCATCAAGGCTTACACGACGCGCGTGGGCGCTGGCCCGTTCCCGACCGAGTTGTTCGACGAGTCGGGCGAGTACTTGCGTGCGCAGGGTTTCGAGTTCGGCACCACCACCGGTCGGCCCCGGCGCTGCGGTTGGTACGACGCCCCAATTGCCCGCTACGCGGCCCGCATCAACGGCGTCACCGACTTCGTGCTGACGAAACTCGATGTGCTCTCCGGGCTCGAGACGATTCCGGTGTGCGTCGCCTACGACGTGAAGGGCGTGCGTCACGACGAAATGCCCGTGAATCAGACCGACTTCCACCACGCAGAGCCGATCTACCAGGAGTTCCCTGGCTGGAGTGAAGACATCACTGGAGCCCGCGCCTTCGAAGACCTCCCGCAGAACGCCCAGGACTACATCCTCGCCCTCGAGGCCATGAGCGGGGCACGCATTTCGGCCATCGGGGTAGGCCCCGAGCGCGAGCAGGTCGTCGTGCGGCACGACCTGCTCGACTAGGTGGATCGGGGGAGACGATGAGCACGGAAACGCCTGAGGCCCGTTTGCTGCGCCTGCGATCAAGCATCGATAATATCGACGCCGCGCTGATTCACATGCTGGCGGAACGCTTTCGTTGCACGCAAGAGGTGGGGCAGTTGAAGGCTGAGTTTGAGATGCCCGCCTCTGACCCGACGCGAGAGGCAACTCAGATCTCGCGGCTGCGCTCGCTTGCCGCAGACGCGCAGCTTGACCCCGAGTTCGCCGAGAAATGGTTCAATTTCGTGGTCGCCGAGGTGATCCACCACCACATGCAGCTCGCAGACGAGGCGCGCGAAGGATAGCCTTCCCTTCGATGCGACGCGCCCAGTTGCGGGCCAGAATGGGTGGTATGTCTCAGCTCGTCGCCGCTACTCGCCGGTACCCCCTCGTTGCCGCAACCCTGGTCGTGGGCGTCGTCGGGCTGATCATGCTCGCGACCCCTGCCCGCGACGCCGCACCTTGGGTGGTCGGCACCTATGCCCTCGCGATCGCCGCATGGGAGGCCGTGGGCATGGTGCGGCAACTGCTGCGCGGCCACGTGGGTCTCGACATTCTCGCGGTCACCGCGATCACCGCTGCGGTACTCGTGGGTGAACCGTGGGCGGCACTCATTGTGGTGCTCATGCTCACCGGCGGTGCCGCTCTCGAAGACTACGCGGAGGGTCGCTCAAAGCGCGAGCTGACCGCTCTGCTCGCGCGCGCGCCCGAGCGGGCAACTCGCATGCTGGCCTATGGCGATACCGAGACCGTGGGCGTGCACGAGATCGAGGTGGGCGACGAACTGCTGGTGCGGCCGGGTGAGCTTGTGGCGGTCGACGCGGTGCTCGTGGATCGCTCCGCCACATTCGACGAATCGTCCCTCACTGGCGAAAGCCTCCCCGTCGAGCGTGCCGTGGGAGAAAAGGTGCTCAGCGGCGCGGTCAGCGGATCCATGGCGGTCAGAATGCGGGCGGTCGCGCGCGCCGAGAACAGCGAGTACCAGCAGATCGTGCGGCTCGTCGAGCAGGCGGCCAGCAGCAAGGCAGGCGTCGTTCGCCTCGCGGATCGCTATGCGGTGCCGTTCACGCTGCTCTCGCTCGCGATCGCCGCGATTGCATGGGCGGTGAGTGGCGACCCGGTACGTTTCGCCGAGGTGCTGGTCGTCGCGACGCCGTGCCCGTTGCTGATTGCGGCGCCGGTGGCGTTCCTCGGAGGCATGAGTCGTGCGGCGCGCTTTGGCCTGATTGTGAAGGGTGGCGGCACGCTCGAGCAGCTTTCGCGGGTGCGCGCGATCGCCTTCGACAAGACGGGCACGCTGACGAGCGGTCGCCCTGACCTCGAGCGGGTGCTGACCGGCGAGGGGTTCACTGAGGAGCAGGTGCTGCAGCTCGCGGCCTCGGCCGAGGTGTACTCGTCGCACGTGCTCGCCGACGGCGTGATCGATGCGGCGAAGGCGCGGGGACTCGCGCTCCTACCCGTGGAGCGCGCGGAGGAGATCGCAACTCAGGGTGTACTCGCCGAGGTGGTGGCGGCCGACATTCTCGTCGGTCACTCTTCCGCGGGCGCCTCGGGTGAGGTGCGCGTCGGCAAGCCCGACTGGGTGCTCGAAGCGGCGTCTGACCTGCGGCGCGCGGAACTCGCCGCTGGGGAGCTCGGCATCTATGTCTCGCTGGGCGACCGCTTCGCTGGCACCATCGTGATGCGCGACCGCCTGCGCGACGAGGCCGCCGACACTATCACTGAACTCCGCGAGCTTGGCATTGAGCACATGCTCATGATCACCGGCGACGTCGAGGCCACGGCCCGCCCGATCGCCGATCGCCTGGGCATCGACGAGTTGCACGCCGAGTGCAAGCCGAGCGACAAGGTGAACATCGTCGCAGGCGTCAAGGTGCGGCCGCTGCTCATGGCTGGCGACGGCCTGAACGACGCCCCGGTGCTCGCCGCCGCCGAGGTAGGTTTCGCCATGGGGGCGCGCGGATCCACCGCTGCCAGTGAATCGGCCGACCTCGTGAACCGTTTCGACAACATCGCCGGCCTCGCGCGCGCCGTGCGGATCGGCCGCGACACCGTGCGGATCGCGCTGCAGAGCATCTGGCTCGGCATCATCATCAGCGTCGGGCTGATGCTCGTGGCCGCGTTCGGGTATTTGCCTGCCATCATTGGCGCGTGGATGCAGGAGCTCGTCGACCTCGTTGCGATCCTCGGGGCGCTGCGCGCTATCGGGCCGCGGTCTGAGCGTCGAAAGCCTGTCGCGCCACGCCAATCGCCGTGAGCACCTGTTTGCGCAGCTCGTTGCCACGGATCGTAAACCCCCGCTGGAGCTCGGCGTAGGTGCGCTTTCCCTCGGGAGTTTCGATCGGAATTGGCGTGAGCGGCGAGCCGTCTGCCCCGGCGTAGCCGGTGACATCGTAGGGGGACGCGCGCATGTCGACCTCGCGGATGTCGCGGGCAAGCACAAACGCGTCGA
Organism: Leucobacter shiyiweii; assembly: GCF_052446065.1. GTDB lineage: Bacteria > Actinomycetota > Actinomycetes > Actinomycetales > Microbacteriaceae > Leucobacter. Next base: position 27,820 of record NZ_CM127080.1, read on the forward strand.
GCAGCACCTCGCCCGGCACGATCGGGCCGAGCTTCGCGGCCCACTTGTAGACGTCCATGCCGGCGTGCAGGCAACCGGCCTGCTCTGTCGCGGCCTGTGTTTCGCGCGTGGGGTGCAGCGTGTTGAGCGGAGCCGCGTCGGGAGTGAAGAATCGGTAGGCGTCGAAGTGGGTGCAGGCGATGCGGTGGCTCTCGACGACCGCGTCGGTGGCCGAGTGATCAATGCGCAGGGGAAGACCCGTGTGCCGCACCTGATCTGGGCCAAGCCGGTAGACCATGGCCCACTCGTGCAGGCCGAAGCAGCCGTACTGCGGGGTGTGCTCGAGCGTCGCCGCGAGCAGTTCTTCCACGAAATCGACGGTTGCAGCGCGTTTTGCGAAGTAGGAGTCGAGATCGACGGTCACGTCGCCTGTGAGATTCGCGGGTTCGTGGTGATTTTCGCTGGTGGATCGCGTCGCCCCTGCTCGCCCGACGTCGCCCGCAGCTGCGACAGCCCTGTAGTGCCGCCAGGCTGCGCGATCCACCCCCGCGTCTGCGAGCACGACCCCCGCCCCAGGGTGCCAGCGAGCGAGTTCGCTGGGTTTCACTGAGTAGTACGTCCACAGAAAGTCTTCGATCGGATGCTTCTCGCGACGTGCACGACGCTCTCGGTGACCAGCGGTGAGGGTATTGATGCGCGCCCGGTGAGCGCGTTCGCGCGCCTGCCAATGTGAGCGGGACATGACGGGTAGAGACACCAATCCAGCGTAGTCGTCGCCAGCATCTCGCGTTCTCTGGGGTGAGCGGGCACGTGAAGCTGGAGCCCCGGGGGAGATTTCAAGTGCGGTAGCCTCGGACTTGGTGAATCAGTTCGCAGAGCGAACGGGTGCACCCGGATCGGGTCACAAGGGGGAGCAACGTGCCGCAAGCGAATATTGAGGAACGCCCGGGCCAGAAGGATTTTCGTCGGGCAAGTGATCGAAGCCCGCTCGGCTCGATTGTTGCCGGTATCGAAGCGGCGTTCTCGTCGGGAAATTTCCCTCTCGCCGCTCAACTACTGGAGGCCGACCTCCTCCCTGCCTGGTACGGCCTGACGCCCGACCGGCTGCGCGAAATTATCGCGGCGCTGCTGCGCAACGGTATCGGCACCGGAGGGGTGATTGAAGGGATGGGCGTCTTCGTCGGCGCGGTCGATCCAGAGCGGTTCTCGGCACGTGTCCAGGCCGATCGCTCTCTCCCTCCTGCCGAAACTCCCCCGGTGACCGGGCCTCTTTCCACCATCATGACGGTCGCTCGGATGTTTGAGCTGCGGTTGGAGGGTCGGCCCGTTGCTGCGCTGCACGAAGTCGACGAGGTGCATAAGCTGGTCGGACCTATTCAGCCGCTCTTTGACGCGCGAGGCGGCTGGGCACTCTTCGGTGCGGTTCAGCGCGGGGTGACGGCGATGCTCGCCGGTGATTTTCAGGCTGCAGTGACCAGCCTCACTGAGGCTCACAGGCATCCAACGGTACCCTCGCTCGCCTTTCTGACGCGAGACGCCTGTGTCAAGCTGGCCTTGCTTGAAGCCCTGTACGGAGACGCCAAGCGAGCACGGGCACTCCTTCGTGAGGCGGAAGGTATTTCACGCACAGAGAGCTGGATCGAGGATGTGGTCGATGCGACCGCAGTAATCGCAGTCAGTATGGTTGCAGTCGACTCTCCGGTGGAAGCAGCGGAGCGCCTAAATGCCGTCTCACAGCGCGCGATCGGCGAGATGTGGCCGTTTTATGCGATTGCTCTGCATCGAACTCTGGCGAAGACCCAGACTATTCAGGAGTCGAGTCGTCGGCTTGCCCTGGTCGAATCCCTTCCTCTGCCGAGAACCCCCGGTGAAGGATTTTCCGGCAGCGCGCTGGAAATCGTGGCTGTGGTGAATGCGATGGCCCTGAACGATCTCGCCACGGCGCGCAAGAAGCTCGCCCAAGCGGATTCTTCCCTTGCGGTCACGCGGATGGTCGCGGGAATTCTCGATCTGGTGAGTGGTCGCCCGCGGGAGGTGCTGCGAGGGCTTGCGGGTGTGCACCGGCAAATTCAGGGGCTGCGCTACCTGGAGATTTGGCGGCTCTCACTCCTCGCCGGCGCGCACCTCGCCCTCGGTGAGCAGGATGACACTCGTGATGTACTCGCCTACGCGGTTGACGCTTTGGGCGGACTGCGACCCGGAGAGACCCAATACTTCTCCGCCGAGGTGCAGAGTTTTGCCGAGAGCCAGTGGCCCGAATGGCCGAGGCCGGAGCAGGGCGAGAACTGCTATTTTGATCAGTTTCCGAATCCCGCAGAGGCTTTGAGCGCGCGTGAGCTCGACGTCGTTCGCGATCTCGCTAGCGGGCTCTCGCGCGAGGAGATCGCGAACGGGCAGTTCATTTCGTTGAACACTTTGAAGGCGCATCTGCGTTCGATCTATCGCAAACTCGACGTGAATTCTCGCGCGGCTGCGATCCTTGAGGCGGAGAGACGCGGGCTTCTGTAACTCAGTGCAGGGCGCGTAAGGGCGCCGCTGCCAGGCAGATTCACCCCCACTTTCACCCCCGTTCGTGACGCCTCGCACCACGCCGCAAACTAGTTTGGAACTGTGAGCGCTCGTTCAAGAGTGCTCGCTGTTCAAGAACTTCTGTGGCAAGCCCTGGGGGGCCTTGCTGCGCTCGTGATGAACGTCTCTTTCGACGAGCAATCGCCGAAAGGTATCGCTGTGCATCAGCGTGCCCGGGGTCTCTCTGGCGCGCCATTTTGGTGCGCGCAACGGGGGGGAAACATGTCGAACGTATCGGAAGAAGTGGCGCGTACCCAGGGGGGCTGGCGTCGGCTTACCCAGTGGATCGCGGGGGGCTCCGCTGTGGCGCTTGCCGCGGGAGCACTCGTCGTGGCCGGAATTGGCGCTCCGGCCACCGCAGCTGGTTTCGCACCCGAAGTGCAGGCATCGAGCCCCGGTACGTATCTCGTGGGTGAGGACGCCCGCATCGATCTCACCTTCTCGAGCGCCTATGAGCGCACCTCAACGGATGCAGACGCCGCACAGTTCAACCTCAGCGCCGGTGTGGTGCTGCCCGAGCGGGTGACGGTCACGAACACCGGCACGCTCGGCACGCCCACGATCTACCCAGTGAGCCCCACCAACCGCGTGATTCCGGGAATCTACAAGGATTTCGCGGGTGACTGCGCGGTGCTCGGCCTTGAGGACGCCCCCGGCCCAGACAACGCATGTCAGGTTCCTCTGGGCAAGCAGTATCTGGTCTTCCAGAACGTGTCAGACCTGCCTGCGGGCGCGTCAACCTCCCACACGCTGACGGTGCGGCCCGAGGCGGCCGCGTTCCCGGTGGGATCCACGGAACTTGACTTTGTCGTCACGGCGTACACGAGCTCAGACGAACGCTTCCTGCCCGTTTTTCCGGGCGGCACGGGCGTCGGCGCAGGTAATGTGCACACTTCGGATCCGGGCGGCACGCCGCTTAACGTTCCGGTCAACGCGTTGCGCATCGAAAAGAGCGAACCGAGCCCAGAAAGCGAACTCTTACGTGGTGTGCATCAAAACACCACGACCTACACTCTGCAGGTGTTTCACACGGGTGAGGGCGACATCGCGGAGACCACCGTGGTCGACTACCTGCCGGCGGGCCTGGAATATCTAGGCCTCGGTGGAACCGATAACACCACGAACGCGAACGGTACCCAGGGCGGTGGCCTCGGAAACTCATTCGAGTACCCCGGTGCGCCATCGCTGGCGGCGACTCCAGCACCGTCTCCCGCAGCCGGATCTTGGCAGACCGCCGGCGAGCGCGTCGAAACGGTGCTCGCAACCGTTGGGTCAGACGGTCAGGTCACCGAGGGTGCGGGCGATGTCTACACCAAGGTCACGTGGGATCTCGGCACGCTGCTCGCGACGAGCGATATCCGCGGCACCAATGCGGGCATTGCGCAGGTGTACGCAGGAACGGCGGGTACGCCGGGGCTGATCGAGATTCGCTACCGCGCAGCGGTGCCGCTCTTCGAAAACACCCTGGAGTTTGGCACACCCGTTGACGTCACCGGTCAGCAGATCGCCAATCTTGACAACAACCGGGGCGCCTCGACTCGGCACGGCGTAGTGGAGAGTGACTTCGGGCCTGCCCCGGCGAAGTCATATCAGAATATCGCCGTCGCGAGCGGCGAGTACGCCGGCGCCGTCACCTCGGACACGGCGACCGAGACGATCGATGCGGTAGATCTGCGCGTGATCAAGGACGTTGATGCCAGTGCGTTTTCACAGGGCGACATCGCCCGATACTCGCTGCAGCTCGCGACGAGCGAGTACACGAGTGCAGAAGTTCCGGGGCCGGCAAACCGGCCGTACCGCCTCGTTGATGACATGGCCGATGGCCTGTGCCCGGTGTTTCCGGCCGGCACACCGGTCGTGCACGATCCGAACAATCCGAACAGCTCCGCCGCAAATCCGGTTCCGAACCTGACGCTCGGAAACCCGAACGACGGGCCCGCCGGGGTCACTCGGTACGAATCGATTACGGCCTGGAACGCTGCGCTTTCCTCCGCCGGAGTGGATCCGAACTGTGCCTGGAATCCCACAGGCTCAACCGCCGACCCCGCTACCGATGCCCTGCAGGGTGCCAAGCTCATCGGCATCGGTTTCGACCCGATCTCGGGCCATTTCTACCTCGACCTCTCGGTCGAACCCGGCGACGTGCTGCAGCCAGGTGCCGCACACGTGGTGGGTTACTCCGTGCGCCAGAACGAGACCTATCGCACCGAGGGCGGCGGGCAGGGCGCGACCTCCTCGGGCGACACCCTGGAGAACACCGCGGAAATCTACGGCCAAACCACCTCAATTCCCGCGCTTGCCGGGGTCACGTCAGCGGGCGGGGCCGTCGCCGAAGGTGTCTGGAACGCATGGGATGATTCCACCGCGACCATTCGGGCGGAGCTCAGCAGCATTGACAAGACCGTGCTGGAGCGCGATGCAGGAGTGCCGGGTGCAGCGAAGATTTGGGAGTCCCCGACCAATGGCGGTCCAGATCCTGCCGCTTGGGTGAAATCTGCGAGCGAGCCCTTCACCGTGGGCGATGAGGTGTGGTATCGGATTCTGCTTGATCCACCGGCGGGAGCCGATGTGCGCAACCCGAAGCTGACGGACTTCTTGCCGGCTGGCGTGCAATTTAGTTCAATCGATGCGAACAGCGACGGACGCTTCGACAACATTGTTGTGAAGCCCGCGAGCCTACGCGGACTCGGCGACTGCCAGCCTGCAACCGAGGCGGAGTGGCTTGCCGCATTCGCACCGAATCCGACCATCAATGGTGACGCCATCACCTGGAACCTCGGTTCGACGGACTGCATCGATGGCAACACCGTCGACCGCTTCTTGCCACTTGACACGACCCTGGAGTTCTACCTCAAGGTCACCGTCACTGATTTGTCGGCCTTCGGGCAGGTGGATCTGCCGGAAAACCTGGCGAAGTATCAGCAAGAGAACGTTGAGGGCGAAATCTTCTTCCTCCGCGACGCTGCATCAATCGAGCTCGACCAGTCGGTGGAGCTTGTCAAGGGGATCCGTGACATCGACGGGTTGCCGGCCGAGGGGAACGCGTTCCAAAGCAATGTCGACCACCTGCAGGTGGTGCAGGGCGACGAGGTCACCTTCCGCGTCGATGTGCAGGGTTCGGAGCTTGCGACGACCGGGTACACCGTGTGGGATGCGCTTCCCGCAGGCATCAAGAAGGAAGACCTGGCGGGAATTCAGCCCGACGGCACCTTCAGCTCTGCCACCGCAGCGACCGTAACGGGAGCCCCGGCGACGGAGACCGCGCTCGGTGCAGCAGCGTGGACTGCGCAGGCGTACGACTACGGTGACGTCGGCTATCCGAGCTCGCTGCGTGCCGCAGTCGCTGACGAGCAGCGCTCCGTGGTCGTCTGGACCATCTCCGCGGCGGTGCCCGGATCGATCCCGGCGACGGATGTTGCGCCCGAGATCCCGCAAGGTTTGACGCTTGGCTACACCGTGGTGGTACCGGGCGATGCGAGCCCGGGTGGTCCCGCTGCCCTCATCAATCAGCAGTATGACAACACGGCCTCCATCGTTGCGTACGCCGCGGTGAATAACGGTGGTGGATCCACCCCGCTCATCCCGACCGGTGATGACCGCCTCTCGACGCGCGATGCCGACACCTCCGCGGGCGAGATCGCCGTCACTGACGAGGGTACGGTCGACAACTCCGATGTCTTCTTGCCGAACGCGACGATGCAGAAGGATCTCGTTTCGACGGAGATTGCGCCGACGGGTACCGCCATCACCGACCCCAACAACCCCGCAAACGCGATCGTGCAGGGGGAATACGCGACCTTCGACTACTCGGTCACCGTGCCGGCGAACACCACGGTGCGCGAGGGCGTGCTGGCCGACCTGGGCACGCTCGTGCGCCAGAGCGGCGGCACGATGACTCCGGGTACGGCGAACTATCAGCTCCATTCCGCGACGCTGCAGGCAGCCCCCGCGGGTATCTCCGTCGATACGGTCACCGGAAGTGACCCGACGGTCGATACCGTGAAATTCGGTTTCCGCTCAGACAGCGGCAAGCTCATCTTCCCGGAGTACTACACCACCGACGGCACCCCGGACACCTTCACCGTGCGCATCGTCGTCTGGATACAGGACCTTGACGCGAGTCATGCCGGCCCCGGCAACGCCGACCGCCCGCAGATCACCAACAACACTCTGCTACGCAATACGGCAACGTTTACCTCGAAGAACGCTGCCGGGGACCCGGCGACTCCGCTCAATGACACCGCTGACGTGCAGTACCGAGAGCCCTCCCTCACCATCACGAAGTCCGCAAGCCCCGATACCGCGGTGCAGGCTGGCCAGGACGTGAGCTACACGATCAACGTCACGAACGCGGGCCGAGTCGCGAGCTACGACAACACGGTGGTCGACACTGTGCCGGCGGGTTTGCTCGTCAACACGGCCCCGCTTGCCCTGGCCGGTGCCACCTTCGCGCCCAGCGAGACTGCCCTGCAGACCGGTCTCGGCGGCACGATCACGTGGAGCCACGCGCAGTTCGCTTCACTCAGAGTCATTCCTGCGACGGCAACCCTGAGCTACACCGCACGGATTGATCCCAGCACCGGCGCGGGCCAGACCTACGTCAACACGGCACGGGTCACCGGGTACACGCTGCCCAGCACGCTCGCCGATGCCACTGCGCGTCGCGGTGATCGCACAGCCTCCGTCAGCGAGACCATTACGGCCACCACCGCAGCGATCGACAAGGGCGTGCGGATCAGCGGATCCACCGCTGCTCACGCTGCGACCGCTCAAGCTCCGATCGGTGAGACCGTGCAGTATCGGGTGCCGATCACGCTGAACCCCAACATCAACTACTATGATGTGCGCGTGCGGGATGTGCTCCCCGCCGGGGTGACCATGGATGCCAGCACGATACGGGTGCAGCAGACCATCGGCAGCGGCTCAGCGGTGGAAGTCACAGATGACTGGGTACATTCCTCATCGGGCCAGACCCACACCTGGCTGTACACGCCGAACGGTGGCGACCTCCTGGCAAACACCGAGACGCGCACGCTCGTCTTCACCTACGACGTGCTGCTGACACCATCGGTGGCAGCGAATGTGAACTCGCTCACGAATACCGCGAGCTTTGCCTGGGCGCGGTCGAACGGAGGCCCACTGGGCACCCCGTTGACCGACACGGCAACAGTGACGGTCTTGAACCCGGCCCTGCAGATCGCCAAGCAGGTGGACGGTCTCGAAGCGATCACCCGAAACCCTGATGCGACGTTTGACTACACCCTCAGTGTCAGCCAAACCGCGATCGGTAACACGCCTGCGCATAACATCACGGTGCAGGATGTGGTGCCTGCGGGTGTAAAGGTCGATGTCTCGACCATTACACCCGCCCCGAGCGCGACCACCGCGGGGGTCGCCACCGGAGCCGGTGGCACCATCACGTGGCAACTCGCCGGGCCGCTGCATCAGCAGTCTGGTGGAGGCACACCGAAGTCGATCGCACTGAGCTACTCGGCATCGTTCGTTGGCTCCGACGCGCTCACTGCGTCTGCGCTGACGAACATCGCGAACGTGACCCACTTCGAGTCGTTTGGTTCGGGCGGGCGCGACTACGATCCGCCGCTCACGGGCACCGGTTCCATTCGCGATACCGCGCAGGTCACCCCGCTCTTTCCGAACGTCGTGCCGACGAAGTCGGTGACCTCGCCGGTCGCGGGCCAGAGCTACGGTCTGGCATATGTCGACGAGGCGTTTAATTGGACGCTCTCGCTGCGAAACTCGGGTGCGGGCATCGCCCAAGACATCGCCGTGACGGATACCCTTCCCGAGAATTGGCAGTACGTCGGCGCGCCCAGGATTCGCATCAATGGTGGCGCTACGGTCGACTTCGTCGCGCCAGCCATCTCCACTGATGGGGCCGTGCAGAAGCTCACCTGGAACGCCCAGCAGCTGCGCGACGCCGGGGCGACCCCGCTCGCTGCCTCCGGTACGGTCGTCGTGACCTTTGACGCGCGACCGCTGCCGGCCGCAACGACGACACCGGGCGTCGGTATCACGACGAACGCGCACACCAACACGTTGAGCGTCACCGCAACCGACACGCAGAATGCTGATCGGAACGCGACCGGCGATTACGTGGGCGACGACAGTACTGCCACCGCCTACCTGGGTTCAGCAGACTTGAAGCTCGTGAAGAGCGCGATCGGTGGTAACGCCGATGGTGAGTGGATCGCCGGTCAGGCGGTGGGCGGCGCGTACACGCAGCCGCAGTGGCGCATCACGGTCACGAACCACGGACCCGACGCCTCATTCGGGCCGTTCACTCTCGAAGACACGACCACGCTTCCCGCCGGGGTGACGACTGGCGCGTTCACCGCGCGCTATTACTCGGGTGCGGGAGACACGACGGGCACGGCTCTGAGCCTGAGTGGTTCCGGAACGTCTGTCAGCCCATTCGTGGTGGGCGACCGATCCACCAGCCTGAAATCCGATGGCACAGACCGCATTGTGTTGGTCGCGAATGTCGCCGTGGCGGCCGACGCGGACGTCACGAGCGACGCCGAGAACGTGGCGAGTGTGCTCGGACGTACCTTCGAGCCGGCAGACAAGATCCCTGCTGAGCCCGGCAATCCGAACCCCAACAGCGATGAGGTTGTGCAACCACTGAGGTCCCTCGCCGATCTTGCGATCACCAAGATCGTCACGAACGTCGAAACCCCGCGTGTGGGGGGCACCGTGAGCTGGCAGCTGCAGCCGCGCAACCTTGGCCCGTCGGTATCGGTGAGCACTCCGGCGAATCCGATCACCATCAGCGACACGGTTCCGGCGAACATCAGTGGTGTCGCCGACCCCTCAAACGCAGGGTGGATCGCGAGCCTGAACGGTGCTGAATGGGCACCGGACACGTTCGCTGCTGCGGGTGACCTCATCACGCTCACGTATGTGGGCGATGCTATGCCAGTTGGGTTGGGCACTGCGATCAACCTGACCGGCACCATCGCCACCTCGCACACCGGCACGCTCACGAATGCTGCCGAAATCGTGCCGGGCGAGACGACTGACCCGGTGGATCCGAACAATACCGACGAGACCACGATCACTCCGGACGATTCGACGGAGGTGCGGATCGCGAAAACACGAGTGGTGTCTGACGGTGCGGGCGGCTGGGTGACTTCCACCACGCCGATCGTCCCCGGCGATCCCGTAAGTTACCTGATCACCGTGATCAACGACGGCCCGGCCGATGCACGCGCGGTCACAGTGGTCGACGAGGTGCCGGTGGGTCTCACCTACAACAGCCACTCGAATGTCGTGGGCACCTGGAGCTTCGCCCCCGGGGGTACATCCTCCGAGGGGACGGATCCACTGTGGAACACGTTCACGCTGGCTGGCACGCAGCCCGCAGGTGCAGGTGCCGCAACCTCGTTGGTCATCACCTACGACACGGACTCTGCGCTGATCACGGGCAGCTCGGTGGTCGAGAACTGGGCGGAGGTCGATGCTGAGAACGATGGCACTTTCGACCCCGACGATCAGCGCGACAACGATCGCAGTGATTCGACTCGCGTGGTGGATCTGGGCATCGTGAAGACCCACGTAGGCGCCGGGCCGTTTGATGCCGGGACGGCCGTAACGTACTCACTCGTGGTGACCAATCACGGGCCGAGCGACACGAATGGCCCGATCGTAGTCACCGATGCGCTGCCGGCGGGGATGGGCTATGTTGCTGGCACCGCCACTTACCAGGTGAATGGCGGCACAGCGGTTGCGGCCGAACCAACACTGTCGGGTGCGGACAACCGCACGCTCACCTGGTCTCTGTTGAGCGCTACTGATCCGGTGGCTGCGGGCAGCACCATCACGGTGACGTTTGACGCCCTGATCGATGCCGCGGTGCAGCCGCAGGTGCTCGAAAACGAGGCGCGTGTCAGCGGCCCCGACACAGACGACAACCCTGCCAATGATCGGGACGAAGACGAGGTCACCACCACGACCCTCGCCGACATGGTGCTCGACAAGCAGGTCGAGGCGGGCCCATGGGTGGCTGGCACCGAAATCGAGTACACCATCAGCGTGCGCAATGACGGTCCGTCCGCAGCAAATGCGCGCATCGTCGACACCCTGCCCGCCGGCCTGACGCTGGTCAGCGCCAGCGGCACCACCGGGTGGGACTGCGCGGCATCGGTTGTCGACTCGCAGGTGGCAACGTGCGAGTACCCGCTCCATCCGGTTGGGGGAGATGCTGCGAGCACGATCACCGTCGTCGCCGCACTCGCGGCGAACGTGCCGGATGGATCGACACTCGAGAACGTCGCGGAGCTGACGTGGTCTGACCGCCGAGGTCCGCACGAGCTGGAGGATACTGCCGTAATCGAGGTCAGCGCGATCGCAGACCTGGGTCTCGTCAAGACCGCAGTCGATGCCGACGGTGTAGAGATTGCCACGGTCACCCCGGGCACGGAGAGTCTGTACCGGTTCGAGGTCGATAACTTTGGCCCATCGAACGCGGTGGGACCGTTGACGATCACCGATACCCTTCCGCTCGGCGTCACCTTTGTCGCGGTGGAGGGGAGTGACTGGACGGCTGTCCCGGGCGCCGTGGTGCCTGGAGTGCCGCAGCAGGTGAGCTTCACTCACACGGCCGGTCTGGCTGTGGGCACCGCAGCCCCCGACCTCGTGATCTCAGTGTTCATCGACCCGACGGTCGCAGACGGCGCCTCGCTCGTCAACACCGCCACAGTGGGCTCTTCGACGGTGGAACCGGATCCCGATCCGCACCCGAACACCGACGATGCGACCGTCACCGCAGAGCGCGCCGTCGATCTCGCGATCGAGAAGTCGCATTCGGCGGAAGATGTGCGAATCGGGGATGAGCTGCCGTTCACCCTGCAGGTCACCAATAACGGCCCCTCGCAGGCCACCGGGATCACGATCACCGATGCGGTTCCCGCGGGTCTCGAGGTGGAGAGTGGGCTCGGCCCCGTGCTTGACGAGAACGGCCTGCCGACCGGCTGGACGCTCGACTCGATCACGCTTGCCGTTCCTGGCGACACCACGGTTGACCCGGCGGTTCCCGCAGACCCGGCCGGTGGAGCGACGGTAGTCGCGACCTACTCCGAGCCGCTCGCACCGGGAGAGGATGCCGAGCCCCTCGTCATCATGACCCGGGTGACGGCCGCCGCGTACGACACGGTGACCAACGTGGCCGATGTTTCGGGTACCGAGGCCGATACCGATCTGGACAACAACCACGCTGAAGATCCGGTGATCGTGCCGCCGATGGTGACGCTTGTCACCGAGAAGACGGCGGTTGGCCAGTTCAAGGTTGGTGAAGTGGGCACCTACCGCATCACGGTCGAAAACCAGGGTCCGACAGCCGACCCAGGCCCGATCACAGTGACGGACACCTTGCCAGCCGGGCTGACGTTCGCCGGGTCTCCGGATCTCCCGGTCGGCGTCGAGGTCGCGACCAGTGGTCGCACCGTGACCTGGACGATCCTGAACGGTCTGGCGGTCAACGAATCCGTCGAGTTGCAGTTGCGGGTCAACGTTGCGCAGGCGGCCTATCCGTCGGTGACGAATGTGGTGACCGTCGACTCGGCGGCTGAAAAGACGCCGGACTCGGTGCTCACCGACGACGCGACGGTCGAGGTGCGGGCGGCGGATCCGCTGGCCGTCACCGGCGGTGACCTGGCGACAGGACTCTTGACCGGCGTTGCGCTCATGCTCCTGCTCGGCGCGGCGGTCTATGCCTACGGCCGACGCCAGCGGGGTGTCCACGCCGCATAGGGTCCCACGGTGTGGCGGGGTGCAGGTCCCCCGCCACACCGGCGAGCGCGCACAGGCGCTTACGCCTCGAGTTCGTCCTCAACGGCACGTTGACTCTGCTCGTCGCGGCCGCGCAAGCGATCAATGTCGCGACGCTCGCGCTTCGTCGGGCGCCCGGCCCCGCGGTCGCGCAGGATGTCGGCGGGGCGCTCGACGCGGGGGAGGGGCGGGGGAGTCTGATCCACAAAATACTGGGCTGCATCTGCCGCGCTGCCCCGCCTCGTCGCGAGACCGGTGACCTTGTAAATGCGGTCGAATCCGTGCAGGCGCACCCGCACCTCGTCACCGATCTTCACGGCATGCGCCGCCTTCGCAGGGTTGCCGTTCACTCGTACGTGCCCGGCGCGGCAGGCGGCAGTGGCTTGGCTGCGCGTCTTTGCGAGCCGCACCGCCCAAACCCAACTATCCACCCGCACGCTCACGCCTTGAGCCTACCGCGCCCGCCGGCCCCGCCCCTGGCCCGGCAGAATGGAGGCATGAGCGCCGAGTACATCACCATCGCGGGCCCGGTCGACACCGAGCTCGAGATCTCGCGTTTTCGGTTCTTGACGCGCCTCGAACGCGTCTCAGATGAGGGGGAGGCGCGATCCACCATCGCGCGCGTGCGGGCCGAGCACCCGCGGGCCCGGCATCACTGTAGCGCCTTTGTGCTCGGGGCGGCGCAGCGCACTCGACGCTCGAACGACGACGGTGAACCGAGCGGCACCGCGGGTGCACCCATGCTCGATGCGTTGGTTTCCGCGGGCCTCAGCGACGTGATTGCGGTGGTGACCCGCTACTTCGGGGGCGTACTGCTCGGGGCCGGCGGGCTCACTCGCGCGTACCGCGCAGCGGTTGCCGAGTCGGTCTCTCAGGCTGATCGGGTGCGACGGGCAGAGCGGATCCCGGCGCTTGTCACTGTCGAGTACGCGCTCGCCCCGCAAATTGAGGCCGAAGCGAGACGGCGCGGAATAGAGGTGCTCGAGGCGCGTTATGGGGCAACCGTTGAGGTGCGGTTCCTGCTCGCCCTGGATCAGCAGGATTTGGCTCGCGCACTGGTATCTGAAATGAGCGCTGGCAAAGCAACACTGACCCACGAACCGTCGACACTGGTGGATCTTCCGATGTGAGTGTCCTCCAGGCGTCTGGTTGATCCACCACTTGTTGAGAACGCCACGTACTGAGAGTCACATGAGACACGACTCGCAGTGAAGTTTCGGATACTTCACGCGCAGATCGCGTCAACTTGTCTGTGTGGAGCAATACACTGACAACGTGCCTCACCGCGGACGGTCTCGGACCACAAGACGCCAATCCGAACTTTCGCTTGCCGTGGCGGCGATGTTTCTTTCGGGTGGCATATTCGCTGGGCTTGCTGCGTCGGTCTTTCCGCCCGAGAACCGGCCTCCATTGTGGGTGCCGATCTTTGTCTCGGGAACGGCGCTTCTGGTCACGCTGCTGGTGCTGTGGCGGGGGAGCAGGCTGCGTCTAGGAAGCGCAGCGTTAACCAGTGCCATCTATCTCGTCATTCTCCTGTTTCTCATCGCGACCAGCACGAGCCTCGGTCGATCCACTGTTGCAGCGATGCTCACTGTCGTCGTGATTGTCCTCTATGCCTGGTTTCTGCCGACGAAATACGCACGGCTAGTGGGCTATACCTGTCTGGTGCTCTTCGCCACGATTATGGTTGTTCGATATCGGTCAAACGATGCCTACCTCACCGCGGTCGCGCTGGTCGGTCTCTCGATCCTTCTCACCGAAGTCTTCGGTCGGTTTAAGCTGAATTTGGAGCAGTCTTCGCTCACTGACCACCTGTGCGAGGTCTGGAATCGTCGGGGATTCGACGTCTTGCTCGAAAAAGAGATTCTCACGGTGGCCCGCACTCGGGAACCGCTCGCGATGGTCTTCCTCGATCTCGACGGCTTCAAGGGGATCAATGACTCGCGCGGACATCATGAGGGTGACATCGTTCTCCAGGAAGTCTCCCGCGCGCTTGTGGAGGGAGTCAGGAGTGGGGACTGCGTGGCCCGTGTTGGTGGTGACGAGTTTGTGTTGTTACTTCCGAGAACCAACACGATCGAGGCCCAGCTGCTCGTTGATCGCCTCCGTGGCCAGGTGACTGCGTGTGGTTGGTCTGCTGGCATCGCCGAGTATCAGCCAGGAGAGTCATCATATGAGTTCATCAAGCGAGCTGACAACGAAATGATGGAGCAGAAGCGGTCGCGTGGAGGCCAACACGACCCCGTGTCACGCTGAGAGCAGACCACTGTGTGACAGTGCCTCGCGATAACCTGGTGGCATGGGGTTTTGGGATGAGATCGTGGGGCAACCCGCCGCCGTGCAGGCGCTTGAACGCGCTGCATCGGCGGAGGGGGCCGACGAGCTCTCGCACGCTTGGTTGATCACCGGGCCACCTGGTTCGGGTCGCTCAAACCTTGCGCTGCGGTTCGCGGCCGCTCTCATCGCGCGCGAGCCAGCTGAACGCGACGCGGTCTGGCAGCAGGTGCGCTCTCGGACACACCCGGATCTCGCTGTGCTCACCACACAGAAGCTCCTCATCACCATCGACGAGGCGCGCGAGATTGTGACCACAGCGTATTTCTCACCAGCAACCGGTCGCCACCGTGTGATCGTGATCGAAGATGCTGATCGCATGCCTGAGCGCACCTCGAACGTGCTGCTCAAGGCGCTGGAAGAACCGCCCGAACGTACGGTGTGGGTGTTGTGTGCACCAAGCGAGGCAGATCTTCTTCCCACCATCCGCTCGCGTGCGCGATCGGTGACGCTCGTCACCCCGTCGCTTGCTGATATTGCTCGGCTCCTACACGAACGAGACGGCATCGATCTCGTGCTCGCCGAACGCGCTGCGCGGCTCTCCCAAAGCCACATCGGAATGGCCCGCAGGCTCGCGTGTGAACCCGAAGCGATGGCGAGACGCGAACGCACCATTGAGCTCGCGTTGGCGGTTGACACGCTGGGCGACGCCATGCACGCCGCCGCCGCACTGGGTAAAGTCGCGGAGGCAGACGCAGCGGCCTTTACTGAGCAGCTTGACGCGGTCGAGCGCGAGGAGGCTCTGCGAAATCTCGGCGTCGCGGCAGGAGCTGCGATTCCGCCCAAGTTGCGCGCGCAACTGCGCAACCTTGAAGAGGACCAGACCAGGCGAACAAAGCGTAGCCTGCGCGATGGTATCGACCGGATCCTCACCGATCTTCTCTCGCTCTACCGAGATGTCTTGCTGTCGGCTCTTGGGGCTGGGCTCGAGCTAGTGAATCTCGAACACCAGACTCGAATCGAGGCGCTGGCTGCGCGATGGGGTGCAGAGCGAGCGTTGGAAGCGGTGTCGATGGTTGAGCAGGCACGCGAACGGCTCGGACGTGGGGTCACGCCGGGGCTCGTGCTTGAGGCACTGTTTGCGGGGATTGCCCGGCAGGGTGCCGAATCGATGACACATCAATGAGTGGGGAGCGTGCCATGAGTGGAACCGAAACGGGAGCTGAAGCTGGACCAAGCCCGGCCACCGAGATCCCAGGTCGAGTGTCAAGAAGTAATCGCGCAGGTCGCACCGCCGGAGGTGCTGGTCGCCGAATCGGCATTGCGACGGTGGCGCTCGCCGCGGTTGCGGCCCTCTCCCTCAGCGGATGCGCTCCGCTCGTTGAATTTGCTCGAGACCTCGCTTCGCAAGCTACGGATCGCGGACTCTCAACTGAGTTTGAACGATTCGAGGACCAGGCGCCGAATTGGAACGATTGTGGTGACGGCCTGCAGTGTGCGCGAGTTTTTGCGCCTCTCGATTGGAGCGAGCCCGAAGGCGAACGCATCACCCTAGCTATGATCCGGCAGCCCGCACTGAGCGGATCCTCGCAGGGCAGCCTCTTCGTCAACCCCGGAGGGCCAGGCGCCTCAGGCGTGGACTACGTGCGGGCCGTAATCGGTGGCGGAATCGGTGAGTCACTGCAACAAAATTTCGACATTGTCGGGTGGGACCCACGCGGCACCGGAGCTTCGTCGGGGGTGAGCTGCCTTGAAGGGCCCGAGATGGATGAATTCCTCTTTGGCCTGGGTGAGGGACAGAACCTTGAACGCGGAAGCGACGAGTGGATCGCGCTCGCCGCTGAGGAGAGCGCGGCCTTCGGCGACGCTTGCCTCGAGGCCACAGGCCCACTGCTCGGGCATATCGACACGATGTCAACCGTGAAAGATCTTGACATGTTGCGGGCAATCGTCGGCGACGAGAAGTTGAACTTCCTCGGGTTCTCCTACGGCACCTACATTGGTGCACGCTATGCAGACACCTATCCCGATCGGGTCGGACGCCTCGTGCTTGACGGCGCGACTGATCCGACCGCAACCGAAGCCGATGTGGTGCGCGAACAGACTCTGGGCTTCGAGGCGGCGTTGCGCGCGTATGTCACTGACTGCCTCTCTCGCGAGAACTGCCTGTTTGCGGGCAAATCAGTCGATGAGTCGATGGCGCATATTGGTGCGCTGATCGACCAGGTGGATCAGAGCCCGATCGAGGCGAACGATGGCCGAATGCTCGGCACCGACACCATGCTTACTGCCATCATCACTCCGCTTTATGCGCAGGTGAACTGGCCGTACCTCGATGACCTCTTCGCCGAGGTTGAGAATGGCAGCGCTGAGACGGCCTTTCTTCTTGTCGACTTTTACTACGACCGGGTCGATGGTGAGTACCAAACCAACCTGATGGAGGCGTTTCTCGCGATCAACTGTCTTGACTACCCACGAGACGCCGAACTCAACGTTGAACGCATGCGCGCACAGGCCGCCGAACTGAACACGATCGCGCCGACGATCGGGCGGTTCCAGGGGTACGGCGATACCTTCTGTGCGAACTGGCCGGTCGAAGCGGTCGAGAGCCGCGAGGCTGTCCGCGCAACCGGGGCAGACCCGATCTTGGTGGTGGGCACCACGGGAGATCCGGCGACCCCCTATCGATGGTCGGTCTCGCTCGCGGATCAGCTCGAGAGCGGTGTGCTCGTGACTTACCACGGCGAGGGTCACACTGCGTACGGAGAGCACCCGTGCGTGAACGCGGTGATTGACGAGTACTTTGTGAGCGGCAAGGTGCCCGTCGCCGATCCGAACTGCGCCGCCTCGTAGCGGGTTACCGCGAGGATCTTGACCTACCCCGACTCGTGATAAAGTTATCGCTTGTGTGCTGGGCGTGCCCAGACCACGCCGCCTTAGCTCAGGGGTAGAGCAGTTCCCTCGTAAAGAACAGGTCGTCGGTTCAAATCCGACAGGCGGCTCGAAGGTGAAGCGCATCGCGCTTCACCGAAGGGCCGGTGCCGACACTTCGGCACCCCAGGGGAGCGTAGCTTTGGGTGGGCTCGAAGGTGAAGCGCATCGCGCTTCACCGAAGGGCCGGTGCCGACACTTCGGCACCCCAGGGAAGCGTTGTTTTGGGTGGGCTCGAAGTGTGAGCGCAGCGGGCTGCTTTTCTTTTCGCGCGCATTAAACCCATAGGGTTGATGGGACGTTGCGCGAAGGGGGAGATCGGGTGCTTGAGATCAGAGGTGTCACGCGGAGCTTTGGCGAGCGCCGGGTTCTCGACGACGTGAGCTTCACGGTGGCGGGCGGGCGCATGACGGGGTTCGTTGGCGGCAACGGTGCTGGCAAGACCACGACCATGCGGATCATCCTGGGGGTGCTTGCGGCAGACCGCGGCGAGGTGACGCTTCACGGTGCCCCGCTCACGCCGAGCGATCGCGCAAGAATCGGCTACATGCCTGAGGAACGCGGTCTGTATCCGAAGATGAAGGTCGCCGAGCAGCTCGTCTATCTTGGTCGACTGCACGGGCTCAGCGCCACAGAAGCCAAAGCCGAAGTGAATGATCTGCTTGAGCGTCTGGGTCTTGCTGAGCGCGCCAACGACCTGCTGGAAAGTCTGTCGCTCGGCAACCAGCAGCGTGCGCAGATCGCCGCTGCGCTAGTGCACCGCCCGATCGCTCTCGTGCTCGATGAACCGTTCTCGGGTCTCGATCCACTCGCCGTCGAAGCCGTCATGGGCGTGCTCCACGACTATGCGGCGCAGGGCGTGCCGGTGTTGTTCTCCTCGCACCAGCTCGACATCGTCGAGCGGTTGTGTGATGACGTCGTGGTCATCGGCGGTGGGCGGATCCTCGCGGCTGGTTCCCGGGAAGCGCTCCGGCGCGAGCATTCCAGCCTCAGCTACGAGCTTGAACTGGCAGCCTCAAGCGAGCTTCAGGGAGACCACCGAGGCGACTCGATTGATTTGGAATGGGTCAGAGACATGCCTGACGTCACGGTAACTGCCCTCGAGGGTGGTCGGGTGCGCTTTAACGTCGAGAGCGAAGCTGCGGGTCAGGCCGTGCTCACCCAGGCTGTGCTCACGCAGGTGGTGCAGGGCGATAGCCGATCCACTTTCGTGCAACGGTTCTCTAGAGTCACCCCCACGCTCGCCGAAATCTTCCGGGAGGTCGTGAAATGAATGCTCAAATCGCCCCCGTGGTGCGTCGCCCAACGGCCTCACGGGCCGCATGGCTTGTCGCCGAGCGAGAAATTACGACGCGGCTGCGCAGCAAGGCGTTTCTCATCTCGACAGGCATTCTGCTGCTCATCGTGCTCGCCGGCGTGTTGTTCGGGGGGTTCGTCTCGCAATCTGGCGGCATCGGTGGGCCCACGAAGGTCGCGGTGGTCGGAGAAGAACCGGCCGAGAATCTCGAATTGGCTGGGTTCGATGTCACCAAGGTCGCGGATCGCGCCGCAGCCCAGGAACTCGTAGAGAGCGGCGAGGTTGATGCCGCTGTAGTTCCGGGTGATGAAGGGCCGATCGACCTCACGGTGGTGGCGCTTGAGAGCACTCCGAGCGACCTGATGCAGGCGCTCTCCACCGCCCCTAGCGTGGAGCTACTCGACCCCATAATTGAAAACTTCTTCCTTGCCTACCTCGTGTCGATAGCGTTCGGCATGGTCTTCTTCGTCAGCGTCATGACGTTTGGCACGACCACCGCGCAGAGCGTCGTCGAAGAGAAGCAGACACGCATCGTCGAAATTTTGCTCGCGACGGTCTCGGCCCGAACGCTGCTCGCGGGCAAGATCCTCGGCATGACGGTGCTTGCTATGGGGCAGGTGATCGCAATCATCGCGATCGCCGCGTCCGGGCTGCTCGCGACCGGCCAGCAGATCCTCTTTGCGGAACTTGGCGCCGCACTCGCATGGTTTGGTGTTCTGTTTGTTTTTGGCTTCGTGCTAATCGCGACCCTGTACGCCGCGCTCGCGTCGCTCGTGTCGCGTCAGGAGGATATCGGCTCGGTTACCAGCCCGGTGATGGTGCTCGTGATGATCCCGTTCTATCTGGTCATCTTTTTCTTCGACAACGCGCGCGTAATGGAGATCCTGAGCTACGTGCCGTTGTCGTCGCCGGTCGCGATGCCCCTGAGGCTTTACCTCGGCACCGCACAATGGTGGGAACCGTTGGCTGCACTCTCCGTGCTGATTGTCACCATCGCGGTGGTCTTGTGGATCGGTGCTCGTATCTACAGCAACTCCGTCCTGCACACGGGCGGCCGCGTGGCGTGGAAAGAAGCCCTCGCGAAGACTGACTAGCCCGGGTTGGCCCTAGCCGAAGATCATGGGGCGGTCGTCCTCGTCCTCGTCTTCGAAGCTCGCGAACAGCAACGACGGATCGATGTCGCACACGACGGGAACGTGGTCGCTCGGTCCGTCACCCTTGCGTTCGTCGCGCGCGATCTCCGCACCCGTGACCGCGCTCGCGAACGCTGGTGAGCCCATGATGAAGTCAATGCGCATGCCCTCGTTCTTAGGGAAGCGGCCAGCCTTGTAGTCCCAAAACGTAAAGCCCTCGGGTACGATCGGACGCACCACGTCAGTGACGGTCGATTCGAACGAGGCGAACAGCGAGCGTTCGTCGGGGGAGACATGAGTGGATCGGCCCTCCACGAACGAAGGATCGCCCATGTCGGCGGCCAGGGGAGCGATGTTCCAGTCGCCCATCAGCGCGAGCGGGAGGTCCGGGTTCTCGGCGATCCACTGCTCTGTATTTCCGCGCAGCGCGAGCAGCCAATCCAGCTTGTAGGCATAGTGCGGGTCGTCGAGCGAACGTCCGTTGGGCACGTAGAGGCTCCACAGCCTGAGGTCGCCGACGGTCACGCCAAGCGCACGCGCCTCGAGCGGGAGGTCGTTTGGGCCGACACCCTGCACGTGCTCTTGACCCGCGATTGGCTTTCCAAAACCGGGCATGCCGGCGAAGCTGCGCGCCACCTCGGTCATCTCGTGGCGGCTCGCGAACGCTACCCCGTTCCACTGATTCAGTCCGTGGATCTCGAGCTGGTAGCCGGCACGCTCGAACTCGGCGACGGGAAACTGCTCGGGCTTGCACTTGATTTCTTGCATCGCGAGTACATCGATGTCTTCACGTATAAGCCAGTCGACTACTCGGCCGACACGGGTGCGGATGGAGTTCACGTTCCAGGTGGCAATGCGCATGGATCCACCGTAGCGCCCCGCCAGGATCAGGTGATGTTGTGCACCCGGAGGTGTCGCTCGGCAAGGCCCGAACGCAGGAAGTCGACGTGCATCTCGGTTTGCGCCAGAGCTGAAATGAGCATGAACCCCTTGAGGTTCTCCCACCCGGCAGACCAGGTGAGTTGATTCGCCAGCTCCCAGATGTGCGCGTGAGGGGCTTGCTCCAGCGCGGTGCGCACTTGGATGGTCCGCTGCAGGTGATGCGCGGCAAGAGAATCGCATCGTTCCTTGAGGTTGCGGAAACCGAACTGGTGGCCAGGTGCCACCACATGATCATCAAACTCGGCGACGATCTCCAGGCTGCTGAGGTAATCATCGACCTGGTTGGTCGGGGCGCTGCCGCCGAGCCCGATGCCACTATTGATGGTGGGCAGGACGTGATCGCCAGTGAAGAGGATTCGCTCTCGACGGTCTCGAACGCACATGTGCCCAGACGTGTGTCCGGGCGTGTGGATGACCTGGAGGTCACGCCCACTCACCGGCAGGATCTCTCCCGCATCGCAGAGCAGGTCCGCTGTCGGAAACGAGTCGTGCGTAGCCGAATTGTGGGAATGGGCAATCCTGCTGCGGTGCGCAGCTGGCACACCCCAGCTCTCAGCCCGTCGCGCCAGGTCCCCCGCGCCGAGCCCCAGATTGAGTTCGCGGGCGGCCCGGTCTTCTTCGCGATGCAGGAGGAGCCTCGCTCCCGATGCTGCTCGTATGCGCTGCGCGAGTCCGAGGTGGTCGGGGTGCAGGTGGGTGGCCACCAAGCTCTCTACGTCACTGACCGATCTGCCGATCCTGTGCAGATTCTTCTGCAGGAGCGCCCAGTTCTCGTCTGAATCCGTTCCAGGGTCGATGAGGTGTAGGTTTCCGGCAGAGTCCTCGATGGCGTAGCAAAGACTAAAGGGGATACCTTGGCTGTCCATGGGCACCGCGAATGACCAGATCCCGTCGGAAAGTTCCTCGGGTTCGGGCAGTGTGCCCTGAGACTCCGCCGCACGCCGCACGCTACTTGTTGGCTGCAGCATTGGGGGATCCTCCTCCGGGCACGAACCGATGAAATCGGCCTGGCCACACAGTGGAGGGGATGACGGGAATCGAACCCGCGCTATCAGCTTGGGAAGCTGAAGTTCTACCATTGAACTACATCCCCGGGGCGAGATTCCTGAAATCTCGACCTGTCTAGCCTAGCAGAAACGCGCTACTCGACAGGTGCCGCCTCCTCCGGGGCGGGCTGGCAGATTGCGGCTCCCGCACGGGCGGCGGCGAAATCGGCGGAGGACCAGGTCACAGCCGGGCCCACGCCAGCTTCTGCCGAGAGCGCGGCAAGTTCAAACGCCAGCGTGCGCACAAAACTCGCTCCGATGCTTGAGTTATTGAGCACCGCAACGACTGAGAATCCAGTTGCCGGGTCGTGGTACGAGGCGGTGAGCGTTCCCGTCATTTGCCCACTCATGCCCGAGAGCGACTGCACCTTTTCGTATCCGAAGCCCCATTTCTGACCGTTCGGGTCCTCGGCTGCCGCGATGAGTGCGGCAGCTTCTTCGCCCTCACCTACGGGCTCTCCAGCTTCGTTGCGAATGGGGTTGGTCGTTGAGCGTACCTCCGTGATGACGCCGGCACTTTCGGATCCACCGAGCTGGCCACCGAGGTAGCTCGCATAAAAGTTCTTCAGGTCGGTCACGGTCGTGACGGTGGCGCCCGCGGTGCCCAGCATCGAGGGTGAGACCTCTGTGACTTCAATCGGGCCGACCTCGCACTGGGGAACCCCACCCGCTGCTGGGTAGGTGAGGCCGGTGAGCCCGCCTGACGGAAGCTCGCCGCTTGAGAGCACGTCCCCCGGATAGTAGCTCGAGGGCATGTTCGCCTTGCCAAATACATGCGTCTCGAGAAGTTCGGGAATCGAGGTGCCGGTTACCTGCCTGAGCGCACGCCCCAAAAGCAAGGCGTCGGTATCACTTGGATGGACATCGAGCCCCGGCCACGACAACGGGGAATGCGCCAAGCCGTAGGAAAGCAACTCGCGGTCGCTCCACGGACGCGTGGGGTTGTTCACGAAGATGTCGCCAATTCGGCCTTTGTAATCAGCGAGACCGGATTGCGCGGTGCAGAGCTGCCCGTAGGTGATGCCTTCAATGCCGACTTGGCGCGAAACGTCGGCAGATACCTCGCGGTCAAGTGTCACGACTCCGTCGGCGACAAGTTCCAGCAGCAGTGCGCACATCACTGGCTGCGTGGCCTGGGCGCCGCGAATCGGCGCATTCGCCGAGGGCGCCTCGCCGTAGGCTTGAACGTAGTCGCCCGCGCTCCCCGTCCACACTCCGACAATGGCCCCGGTGGATCCACTTTGCTGCATGGCGGAGTTCACTGCTTCGTCGATGAGGCTCGCGAGCCCCGCGTCAACCGTGCTGACTTCCGCTTCACTCGAGGCTGACCCGTTGCTGGTGCAGGCGGTGAGCCCGAGAGCCGCCACCGTGAGCAGAGACAGGGCTGCGATGCGAGCGCGTCGCTCGAGCTTCGATACCACGGAACCGCCGATCACTTCAGTGGGCATAAGACATCGCGAGTCTACCTTCCTGATGCCGAGAGTCCGTTGGGCGCAGCGGAGCGCCTCAGAGGCGATTCATCAGATGAATGGTGTAGATTGTGCTACTTTTCACTACGATGTGATGGTGACTGATTTCGAAGCCTCCGTGATTACTGCCGTAGTTGACCACATGAACGGCGATCATCCAGAAGACAACCTGCTCATTGCGCGCGCATTTGGCCGCCCAGAGGCGACCGCCAGCGTGATGGTGGGGTTGGACGGAGCGGGTGGGCAGTGGCGCGTGACCGATGCGAGCGGCGAGAGCGAACTCACCGTGCCCTGGCCCGGGGGGCCAATCAGCGAGCGCCCTGAAATTCGACGCGAGGTTGTCGTTCTCTACAAGTCAGCGTGCGAGAAGCTAGGTGTCACCCCTCGCGAGGAGCATGCCCCCGAACCTGCTACCGACGGTGTGCACGCAGGCGGACACCCGCACGGTGAGCACGCACCCGCGCACGCCGGCGGTCATCCGCATGCCGCGACGACTTCGGATAGCGACGGTTCATTCGCACAAGCGATTCGCGAGGCGACCTGGGGCGACCACTCCGACAGCGAGGGGTCGACCTACATGGAAGACATCATGCGCGGTCGATCAGGCATCGAGGAATACACTGCGCTGGTCGCTCAGCACTACTTCGTCTACGAGGCGCTTGAAGCGGCATCTGAGAAGCTCGCCGCAGATCCCGATTTCGCGGCGTTCCATCCGCCCGCGCTCGTGCGCCTGCCGGCGCTCATTGAAGACCTTGAGTTCCTCATCGGTGCCGACTGGCGCGAGAAGATTCAGGCGGTTCCTGCGACGCAGGCCTATGCCGATCGCATCACCGCACTCGGAGACGAGCCGTGGTTGCCCGGACTCGTTGCGCAGCACTACACCCGTTACCTCGGCGATCTCTCGGGTGGGCAAATGATCGCGAAGCTTGTCGCGAAGCAGCACGGATTCGATCGCGCCGGCATCGCGTTCTACGATTTCTCCGAACTCGGACCGATCCCGGCGTTCAAGCAGACGTACCGCGAAGCGCTGAACCACATGGGTGCGCGGCTGGGCGAAGAAGAGCGAGAGCGGGTTGTCGCCGAGGTGCGTGCGGCCTACCGCTTCAACACCGAAACCTTCATTGACCTGGACAAGGCGCGGGGCGCCACGGTCTGAACAACCCTTACGCTGAAGTCGTGAGTTCAGCACCTGGCACCTCTGCGACTGCGTCGACCCCGTCAGCCGCGCCCGAGGGTGTGGCTGCGCCTCCGGCAGGTGCCGCACTACCCAAAGCGCGCGTCGCGCTCTGGGACAACGCCCGTTTCATCCTGATCGTGCTCGTGGTCGCTGGCCACGCCATCTCGACGGTGCGCACCGAAACCGCCTTCGGCTTCGCGACCTACGCCATCATCTACCTGTTTCACATGCCCGCGATGATCGCGCTGTCCGGATTATTCGCGAAGCCAGAGGCGACGCCGAAGGCGGCGCGATCCACCGTGCAACTCTTGGTGACGTGGCTGCTGTGGGAAGCCATCTGGGCTCTATTGCATTTCGTAGTCGACGGGCGGGGGCTGCCCGAAACATGGCTCGTCGCGCCTGCCTGGACCCTGTGGTTTCTCGTGACGCTGGCAACCATGCGTATTGTGCTCCCGTACATCGCGAGGCTCAGACATCCGCTCATTTTTTCGGTCGCCGTTGCGCTTGTGGCTGGGCTCAGCCCCGCAATCGGCACGCAGTTCTCTGCCTCGCGAACGCTCTGTTTCCTCCCGTTCTTTGTCGCGGCTTGGTTGGGGGTAGATCGCGGCTGGTTCCGTGGCGACTGGTTCATGCGGCCCGCCCGCGCCGTGCGGGTCTCGGCCTGGGCGCTGCTCGCCGTCATCGCCGCCGTGTTCGCCGCGCTACCCGGCCTACGGGAAATCTGGCGTATTGACACCTGGCTCACCTGGCGTGATGATTACGCGTGGCTGTTTGCGCGCGCCCCGATCGCGGGCTGGGCCCCCACCGAGTGGTGGACGGTCGCGCTCGGCGGGTCGGGGGTGCGGCTCGTGCTACTCGGTATCGCCGCCGCCATGACGTTTGCGGTGCTGCTCATCGTGCCGCGCGGGCACAGCATCATCACGGTGTGGGGCGCCCGTACGCTGTACGTCTACCTGCTGCACGGCCCTATCGTGTGGGTTCTGCGTGGCAGTGGCGCGGCTGAGTGGATCGGCTCATTCGGGGTACCCGGCGCAGTCGCCCTCATCGCGTTCGGCGTCGCACTCGCCGCGGTGCTCTCGATGGCATGGGTTTCGAGACTCTTCCGTCCTGTGATCGAACCGAGGCTCGAATGGCTCTTCTCGCGAGAGGTCGCGCGGTAATCTCGAACTGATCCAGGCGATGGCGCCTGGCGGAAGGGGGGGCGATGGCGAGCCGGCTCGCTCAGCGCTCACGTGTGCGCCCTGCTCGCTCGCGCGCCGTGCTCCTCTCGCTGGTAGGAACCCTGGCGTTCGCCGTAGCGCTGAGCGCCTGCGCGGCCGAGCCCGTTGTAGGGTGGCGGCCACCGACAGTCCCCGAGTCGGCTGTGACCGCAGGGGTGACGCTCGCGCAAGCGGGCGCGGATCCACTCATTCGAGACGACACGACAGCCGCGACCGAGTCGTTCGCGCTTGTGGATGATGCCCGTTCGTTCGACGCCGCCGAACTGGGGCTTGCCCCGCACCGGCTGCGCAGCGATGCGCTGGATCTTGCGGCCCGGTTTGTGTACGTGCCCGGCGTGCCCGCCTTCAATGAACACGTGGATCGGCTCATCTGGGCGGCGATCGGCGCGTCGGGGCAGCCGTACTCGCCCGAAGTGCACCCGGTCGACGCGGGGCTCGCCGACCGGGGGTGTGTGGCAGGTTCGGCCGCTTGGCCTGCGGCCGAGGTGCTGAGCCGGCCAGAGACCGGGCCGGTGGGAGGCGCGGGCACTGCGATCACCTGCGAGGTGACTGGCGCCTTCGGAACCACCCTGGTGCTTGTGCTGCGCACCGTAACCGGGAGCGCCGCGGACATCACCAGTGACGCACTGCAGACTCTGTACCTCGACGTGAGCACCGGTGACATGACCGAGGGCGTGCAGGAGTGGCGCGAGGAAGCACCCGCCGAGCTCTGGGTCGCGGCGAGTGAGCTTCTGCGTCGGCAGGCCGGGGCGCTCAGCACCGCGCCCCTGGCGGCACCCGACGCCACACAACTGGCCCTCGCCGCGGAGGCGCTCGCGTCGGCCGCGCACCCGGCAGACGGCGGGCTGCTGGTCACGCTGCCGGCGGGCCTCACCTCGCCGGAGCTCGAGGGCATCGGTGCTGGCCCGACCACCGTCCAGACCGTGCTGCAGGTCGACGCGGCAATCGCTGACGGGTGGGCGAGCGATCAGAGGCGGGCGCTGCTGGCCGCCGCGGGGCAGCCCTTCGTGGGGCTCACGGCTGCTGGTGCGCGCATGACCGTCGACTGCGCGCTGTTGCCCTGCGTGGCACTCACCTACGACGACGGACCCTCGGGATTCACCGCCGAGCTGCTTGACACCCTGGCCGCACATCACGCGGCCGCGACCTTCTTCATGATCGGCGGCACCGCTGCGGGCAAACCCGACATCGTGGCGCGAGTGGCGGCCGAAGGGCACGAGATCGGCAGCCACACCATGAACCACAAGACCCTGACGAAGATCCCGGGCGCGGAAGCCCGAGCTCAGGTGCACGATGCGGCCGCGCTGCTGCGGCAGCTTTCAGGTCAGCCGGTGGAGACGTATCGGCCCCCGTACGGTGCGATCAACGCCGAAACGCAGACCGCGATCGACATGCCCTCCGTGCTGTGGACGATCGACACGAACGACTGGCAGAAGCCGGGGCAGTCCGCACTTTTCGAACGCGCGGTGCTCCCCGCCCAGCCCGGCCACATCATCTTGTTTCACGACACCCACGCCGACACGGTGAACGCGGCCGGTGACATCATCGCCGG
Source organism: Leucobacter shiyiweii (assembly GCF_052446065.1). Classification (GTDB taxonomy): domain Bacteria; phylum Actinomycetota; class Actinomycetes; order Actinomycetales; family Microbacteriaceae; genus Leucobacter. The sequence continues at coordinate 55,194 of NZ_CM127080.1, forward strand.
CTTGCAGAACCGCGGCTTTGAACCGGTGACCGTGAGCGAACTCTTCGGGGGCACCGCGCCCAACGCGATCGTGAGGCGAGGGTGAGCTCGATGATGGCAGACGCACAGCGCCACCTGGATCCACCAGCACCCGCCCGCGGCAAGGGAACCCGATTCTGGGCCCTTCTCGTGCTCTCGGTGCTGCTCCTTGCCTGCAGCGCCCTCGCGGGGTGGGTGTTGCTCGCGCCCAGCGTGCGGGCGGGGCTTGCGAGCCAGGAGGCCGATGGGCTGCGCGCATTCGGGGTGAGTGAGTACACGGGTACCGGCCTCGACCTCGGTGCCGCCTTCCGTGCCGGTGCCGACACCGAGATGTCGACCTCCGGTGCGCTGGCCGCGGTGACCCCAGACACGGGCTGGTGGATCACGCCGCAGGTTCACGGCGGGCTGCTGCTGCATTCGCCCGACCGGGTGCTCGTCGTAGAGATCGGCGTCGCGAGGGCCGCCGAAGCCCGCGAAAGGCTCGACCTCGCTGGCGCTGCCGGCGATCCACTGCGCACCGAAACGCTCGCAAACGGTGCGCGTGTGCAGCACGTCATCGGCGACACGGAGTTCACCGCGGTCGTCGAGCTGGGCGACACCGACCTGCTGGTCGAGGCTGAGGTCAACCCGGAGGGCGACCTCGTCGACTATCGGCCCGCGCTCGGTGCGCTGCTCGAAACGGTGACTCGGCCCGCGGGCTAAACGGAATCTTCCCCAATCCCCGGGGTATCCTCCGGCACGAGCAACTGATGCTGCGCGAGCTCGCGGTACAGGGGCACCGTTTTGACCAGTTCTTCGTGGGTACCCTCGCCAACAACCCGGCCGCCATCGAGCACGATGATGAGGTCTGAATCGACGACGGTGGACAGACGGTGCGCGATAACGACAAGCGTACGGCCGGTCGCGACCGAGTCGAGCGCCTCGCGCATGAGGCGCTCGTTCACCCCGTCGAGGCTCGCGGTCGACTCGTCGAGAAGAAGGATCGGCGGGGCGGTGAGCAGTGCGCGCGCGATCGCGAGGCGCTGCTTCTCGCCGCCCGAGAGCATCAGTCCGCGCTCGCCGACCTGCGCGTCGAGCCCGTTGGAGAGGCCGGCGTTCGCCGCCGAACGGTCGAGCAGCGCCCCCAGGTTTACGGCGCGCAACACCTGTTCGCACTCCGCGTCGGTCGCCTCGGGGGCGCCGAGCAGGAGATTCTCACGCAGGGTGCCGGCGAGCACCGGAGCGTCCTGTTCGACATAGCCGAGCTGCGCTCGCAGTTCGAGCCGATCGAGGGTGCGCAGATCCGCCCCCTGCAATGAGACGCTGCCCGAGTCGGGGTCGTAGAAGCGCTCAATGAGCCCGAGGATGGTCGACTTGCCGGCGCCGGATGGGCCGACGAGCGCGACGCGCGTTCCACGTGGAACATCGAAAGTCACCCCGTGCAGCACGGTAGTCTCAACGATTTCAGTCGGCGCTGATTCTATTGCGCGCCGGCCACCGCGACCCGAACCACGTACGAGCTCGCGGGCATCGACGCGCTCGGGTGCCGCCGAGCGGTAGGTGAAGTGCACCTGCTCGAAGCGGATCGCCGGAGCGTCCTCGCGTACCGCTTCCGCAAGCGGCACCGTGCGCCCAAGCGGGGAACGCTCCGCATCGCGTGCGGTCTCGGTCTCGAGCGAGGAGATCTCTTGGATACGGCCGAGCGCGCCGAGCGCCTGGTTGATCGCCGAGATCGCGCCGAAAGCCTGCCCGAGTGGAGCGATCATGAGGAAGAGGAACACGATGAAGGTAATCAGCTGGGCGATGGTGATCGCGCCGGTGGCGACGCGGAACCCGCCGAGGCCCAGCACCACGAGAAACGAGAGCTGCAGAGCGAGGAACGATACGGGCACGATGAAGGCCGAAATCTTCGCGACCTTCAGCCCCAGCACGTAGGCTTCCTCGGCCTCTCGCTCGGTGGAGGCCTGCTCGCGCCTTGCAGCACCCGCAGCTCGAATCGTGCGGATTGAGGACACCGAACGGTCAATCTGGGCGGCGAGGTCGCCCACCTTTTCTTGCGCCCGCGAGACAGCCGGGCGGATCCGCGAAGACACCATCACCACAATGACTAGGGCGACGAGAATGACCGAGAAGGTAATCGCGAAGAGCAGCGGATCGATCACGAGCATGCCGATCAGCGCACCGAAGAATACGAGGAGGCCGCTCACCGCCTCGACGAGGCCCTGGGTGAGCACCGCACGCAGCAGGGTGGTATCGCTGCCGATGCGCGAGACGAGATCGCCCGTGCGGCGGCGATCGAACTCACTGATGGGAAGGTGCAGGATCTTGCCGATCAGGGATCGTCGCGAAGCGAGGACCACGCCCTCACCCATGCGTTGCAGCACGTAGTGTTGAATGCCGCTGAGAAGCGCGCTGACCACAATGAGGGCAGTGAGAATCCAGAGCAGGACGCCGAGCGGCTCTGCAACCTGCACGCGCCCAATAACCTCGCCGAGCAGAATCGGCTGCGCGAGGGAGGCGGCCGCGCCGATGACGCCGAGCGCGAGGGCCAGTGCGAGGAGGCCGCGCTGTTCAAACAGGTAGGGAAGAAGTTGCCTCAACGACGCGCGCGGCCCCGTCGGTCCGGATGATGCTGTCGAGCGTCTGGCGGCGCGGCTTCGCGCGGGTTTTGAGTCTTCTTGCACGGGTGTCAGGGTATCCGGTCGACCTGACACGTGCCTGCTGCGGCTCCCACGCAGTTCTTTGTGCACCGGTGTTGCTGCCTGAGCCACCAGTGTCACTCTCTGAGGGTGACACTCGCGCAGGGTTCACGTCATCTGAACCCTGCGCCATGGGCGACCCGATGCGGGTGCGGCTAGCTTTCAGTCCCGCTAAGAGGCCCGGGTGAATCGAGTAAACGATTGAGGCTGAGTTCAAGCTGAGCCCGTTCTGCGGCGTTCAGGCCAGCGGTGAGCTCCTGCTGAACCTTCAGCACGAGGGGCTTCAGTCGCCTACGCTCAGCCAGCCCGAGCGTGGTCAGTCGGACGGAGTTGCGCCTCGCATCCTCGGCCGAACGTTGACGCTCGACCAGACCGTCGCGCTCCATCCTTCGCAGAATCTCCGCGATAGTCGAGCGATCGAGTCCGGCTTCGTCGCAGAGCTCCCGCTGGCTCGCGTCGCCGAGACGGTGCAGCGTGACGAGGATCGAGTACTGCACGCTGGACACTTCGGTCGATACCACCCGCGCCCACACTGCGACATGCAGTTGCTGCGCGCGACGGATGAGGAAGCCGACGTGGGCATGCGGCTCGTGTGCATCTTGGATCCCGCCGATAATCACGCCGGCTGCCTCGCCAGCAATCGCATTGGCCGCCTCAACGCCATTCTCGCCCGCAGTTTCATCCATCAACGCACCAGTCAACACACCACTCAACGTACAACAGCAGTCTGGCGGGGAAGGTAGACGCCGCCGAAGAACTCGGTGAGCTCTTCGCGGACGGTCAGCGGGAGTACGTGTGCGACGTACTGGTCGGGGCGCACGATCACGACTGCACCGCACTCAGAGACCCCGCGTGCCGCGAAGATGTCAGCGCTTTTGGCATCGACGGCCCAGACCTTCTCCCAATCCTGCAGTTGGAACGGCCCGGAGTGGGGGAGGAGGATCTCGGGTACCTCGCGCAGGTCTACCTCGTGATGCCCGCTGCGGAAGATCGCGTGCACGTCGAGCACGCTGTCGATATCTTCGTCGGCCGCTCGGAAGCGCTGCGTGGGCGCGTCAGGAGACTCGCTGAGCCAGTGCGCGAACTCCCGCAGCGCCGTTCCGTCGGTGTCGCCAAACGCGTAGATACGCCACCGTCCATCGGCTCGGTGCGCGTGTCCCAACTCCATGCGTTTGGCATCGGCGACCCGAACCACGGGGGCCGAGTGGAATCGCGTACCAATCTCGAAGCCTGTGGCGAGGGCCTGGTGCGAATCGTCGCCGGTCAGCGCTGACGGCGTGTACTTCGTGGCCATGCCAGCGGTGTATCGCCCTTGCCTGGCGAACTGATCGCGCATTTCACTCGCCGTGACACCCCCGAGCTCGGGGTGTTCGGGGTCAACGGTGGGCTGCGCGATAAAGGCCGACCATTCCCGATCGAAATCGATGAGATCTTGCGCGACGCTCTGCCGTTCGGCCGAATAACTGTGGAGGAGTGAGGGCTCCGATCGCCCGCGAAGCACGGCCGCCAGCTTCCAACCCAGGTTAAAGGTGTCCATCATCGAGACATTCATGCCCTGACCGGCCTTCGCAGAGTGCGTGTGGCAGGCGTCGCCCGCGATGAAGACGTGGGGGAGACGCCCGGTGGTGTCATCCTGTGGCACGTCGTCGAACTTGTCGGTTACGCGCTGACCGACTTCGTACACCGAGGACCAGGCGACCGAGCGCACATCGATGGAGTACGGATGCAAAATGTCGTTCGCCACAGCGGTCAGTTGCTCGGCGTTGGTCTTGCGAATCTCCCGGTCGCCTGCAGGCACCTCGCCCAGATCCACGTAGATGCGAACCATGCTGCCGCCCTCGCGTGGAATCATTAGGAGGCTACCCTTGCCCGCTGACTGGATCACGTTCTTCGTGCGCCAGTCAGGGAAATCAGTGTTGGCGAGTACATCCATAACACCCCACGCGTGGTTCGCGGCATCACCGTGAAGCTCGCGCCCGATCGAGCGACGAACACCGCTGCGGGCACCGTCGCAGCCCACCACGTACTTGCAGCGGACGGTGGACACTTCACCGGCATGTTTCCCTGTGAGGTGCTTGAGCTCTACGGTGACTGGGTAATCCCCTTCGCCGACGCTCAGCTCGACAAACTCGATCCCGTAGTTGGTCTCTAGCCTGCTCGACGATTTTGCCGCGTAGTCGAGCAGATACTGCTGCATCCGAGCCTGGTTCACGATGACGTGCGGAAACTCACTCAGCTCTTCGGGAGTGTCTTCTACCCAGCCGGTGCGGGTGATCTTCGAACGGTCGTTGTCTGAAGGGCCCCAGAAGCGGACCTCGTTCACCCAATAGGCCTCACGCATGAGTGCTTCGGCAAGACCAAACGCCCCAAACATCTCTACCGTGCGGCACGCGACGCCGTCGGCATGCCCAAGTTCGAGCGGACTCTCGCGACGCTCGATGATTCGCGTGTTGATCTCAGGGAACTCGGCGAGTTGCGCGGCGAGCACTGTACCAGCCGGGCCCGTCCCCACGATGAGCACATCGATTTCATCGGGCAGTTCGCGGGTGCGAGCGAGTGCTTCGGGTGCGGCGGGCTGAATGTCGGGATCGCCGGGGCGATATCCGTCACGGTAGAACTGCACGGCTGGACTCCTTTGGTCAGGTGCGGGTGCGTATGGATACGCGGGTGCTGGTGCGTATACGAGCGAGTATGCGAGTGCTCTTACTGAGCCTCACCACCGAGAACCGACGTAGAGCCGAATCACAGACTATCGTTGGTGCACCAACTAATGCAAGAAAAGTGTGCAGGAATGCGCCTGCGCGGTCGGACGTGTGGGTGTCAGTCCAGGAGTGCGCCTGCTCGTCTGGACGTAAGAACGTTGGACATCTCGTGAGAATGCTCGAAGGATCGTGACCACGCTCAACTGGACGGGCGCGCAGGGTTCACGTCACCTGAACCCTGCGCGCCCGTCCAGCCGATTTGAGCCCTAGGCTCCGGGCACCAGCTTCATCGTGGGCCCCTGAGTGCGAATCTTCCGTGTCAAGACCGCTGAGTGCAGTGCCGCCTCCGCTGCCTCCACACCCTTTGACTCTCCGGACCCATCAAGACCTGCGCGGTGAAGCGCCTGCTGCTCGGTGTCGGTGGTGAGCACCCCGAAACCTACGGGCTTCCCGGTGTCGAGCTGCACCCGGGTGAGCCCGTCGGTCACCGAGTTCGACACGAACTCGAAGTGCGGGGTTCCGCCCCGGATGATCACGCCGAGGCACACGGCGACATCAAACCCGCCCTCGGTCAGGGCGGCCTGCGCGGCGAGCGGCAGCTCAAACGCGCCGGCCACATGGAACAGTGTGTGATCCGCCTTTGCGGCGACAATCGTCTTGTGAGCGCCCTGAATCAGTCCCTGCATTACTTCCGTGTGCCAGCTTCCAGCGATCACGGCGACGCGCAGCCCCGTCGCGTCGACCGAAAGGTTGGGTGCTCCGTGGCCGCTCATGCGCTGACTCCATTCTTGTGAGATACGTCGTCGGGCAGACTGTGGCCCATGCGATCGCGCTTGGTGCGCAGGTACTGCTCATTCTCGAGGGTCACGCCGACATACAGCGGTACGCGCTCGCTGACGCGCACGCCGTAATCTTCGAGCTGCGAGACCTTCTCGGGATTGTTGGTGAGCAACCGCACGCTCTTGAGCCCGAGATCAGCGATAATCTCGGCGGCGGCGGTGTAGTCGCGAGCGTCGGCGGGAAGACCAAGCTGCAGGTTCGCGTCGAGCGTGTCAACGCCCGACTCCTGCAGTTGGTAAGCGCGCAGCTTGTTCGCGAGGCCGATGCCACGCCCCTCCTGCCCGCGCAGGTAGACGATCATTCCGCCGCGCTCGTTCACGAGATCCATCGATGCCTGTAGCTGCGGCCCGCACTCGCACTTGAGCGAGCCAAATGCCTCACCGGTAATGCACTCAGAGTGCACTCGCACGAGCGAGTCGTCGCCCAGATCGGCCACGCCGTCGCCGGCGGCGATGAGGGCGACGTGATCCACCCCGCTGCGGCGATCGCGGTAGGCGCGCATACGAAACAGGCCGTGCTCGGTCGGAACCAGCGTGTCGGCGCGCAGGCTGACCTGGCGGTGGCTGGTCGGCAAAGCGGGCACCCCGTGCGGATCATGCTCATTGAGGTATGCGATGAGCTGCTCGATGGTGATCACCGGTACGCCTTCGACCGCACCCAGCTCGATGAGCTCGGGAAGACGCATCATGTCGCCGTCATCTGCCACGATCTCGGCGATCATCGCGACCTCGCGCAAGCCGGCGAGCCGCATCAGCTCAACCGCTGCCTCGGTATGTCCCGCGCGAGCGCGTACGCCCCCGTTGACCGCGCGCAACGGCAGCACGTGCCCAGGCCGACGCACGTCGGAGGGAACTGCGTTGGGATTCGCGAGTGCTTTCAGCGTGGTGGTGCGATCACTCGCACTGATTCCGGTCGTCACGCCTTCGGCGGCATCCACCGTCACTGTATATGCCGTACCGCGTACATCCTCGTTGCGCTCCACCATCATGGGCAGATCGAGCTGGTCGGCAATTTCGTTCGACATCGGCGCGCAGAGCAGGCCCGATGACCAGCGCACCGTCCACGCGACCCACTCGGGAGTGGCAAGCGCGGCAGAAAGAATTACATCGCCTTCATTTTCGCGATCCTCATCGTCGGCGACGATCACGGGCCGTCCGGCCTTGATGGCAGCGATCGCAAGGTCGATGGTGGTCATACCTGGAGTAGTCATCTGTTGGTCCTTAGTCGTTGGTCTGGTCAGCGGCTCCGGCTGTGCCGAAGCGCAGCATGCGGGCAACGTGGCGGGCAAGAATGTCAGTCTCGAGATTGACGCGGTCGCCGGGCTCGAGGAGTCCGAGGGTGGTCGCGGCGAGAGTTTCGGGGATGAGCGATACCTCGAACCACGGCTCAGCAGCAGCTTCGTCCGAGATGTGTGAGATCGTGAGTGAAACTCCCGAGAGCGTCACCGAACCCTTATCAACGAGCAGCGGCGCGAGCTCGCGGGGCAGGGCAAAGCGCAGCACCCGCCAGGCGTCGCCGGGGGTGGCGGAGAGGAGCTCAGCGGTACCGTCGACGTGACCCTGCACAATGTGCCCGCCGAGACGACTGTCGACGCGGGCTGCGCGCTCGAGATTGACCTGATCACCGGGCTGCAATGCGCCAAGCGTAGACATGTGGATCGACTGCGCCATCACGTCTGCCGTGAAGGTGCCAGAGCCGTCAGCTGCCGTGCCCTGCTCGATCACGGTCAGGCACACGCCCGAGACCTGGATCGAGTCGCCGTGCCCGGCATCCTCGGTCACCTTCGGACCCTTTACCGTGAGGCGAAGCGAATCACCCACGGGTGTCACGGCGACGATTTCGCCAATTTCTTCAATGAGTCCGGTGAACATCAGTACTCCTTGCGTTGGGGTGTGGCGGAAGCCGCGGGCGCGTCCGTGGCGCGGTGGACCGGGGAGGCAATGATCAGCAGGTCGTCACCGAGTCGAACTACCTCGGTGTGCGGCAGCCTGAGAATGCCCGGCATTGAGTCGATGCCGAGATCGTGGATCGCGAGGCGAGGGCCTCCCAGAAGCGCCGGGGCGAGGTAGACGAGCACCTCGTCGACAAGTCCGGCGGCGAGAAACGCGCTCGCGACAGTCGGACCGCCCTCGACGAACACGCTTTCTACGCCGCGGGTCGCGAGGTCTGCAAGGTGCGCCGCGAGGTCCGTTCCGTCATAGTGGATCGGTGCGGCGAGCCCGCGCGCCGCGAGCGCTGGGTGTTGGTGCACCCGCGCGTCGGCGGGAATCGCACGCCGTCCGAGCACCACCGGGAAGGGCTGCTCGGAGGCCGGCACGAGGAGTCCGTCGGGGGCGTCGGACGCTGCGGGGCTGTGTATGTTGGAGCATTCGCTCTCGGTCCTCTTGGCCCCGCGCGCGGTAAGAGAAGGGTCGTCGGCGAGCAACGTGCCGGTGCCGACGAGGATCGCGTCGGCTTGGGCGCGGCGCAGGTGCACGTCGGCCCGGGCCTCCGGGCCAGTGATCCACTGGCTTGAGCCATCCGCGGCGGCGGCGCGGCCGTCAAGGGTCTGGGCCCACTTCACGGTGACAAATGGCCTAGGGGTCCGACTCATATTCGAGCGATCGGCATCGTGTGCGGTGTCACGTGGTTGTATCGAGATCGGGTTCGATGGCGTGTGCGCCGCAAGCGCCTGTAATTCGAGCCACGGCGTGATCACGGTGCGAGCCTCGGACTCGCGCACTCCGCCGAGCACCTCGACGCCTGCCGCACGCAGCGTTTCTGCACCGCCGCCGGCGTCTTCACCCGGGTCGCTCGTGCCGTAGGCGACGGCGCCGATCCCGGCTGAAGCAAGCGCGCCCGCGCAGGGCCCGGTGCGACCGGTGTGGTTGCAGGGCTCGAGGGTCACTATGGCGGTGAGTTCATCCATCCGCCCCCGCCACTCAGCAGGAAGCTGGGCGAGCGCGTCGACTTCGGCGTGCGGGGTGCCCGCTCCGCGGTGCCAACCTTCGGCAACGATTCGGCCATCGGGGTCGAGCAGCACGCATCCCACCTGCGGGTTGGGATCACCCGCGGGGCTGCGACGGGCGAGCGTGAGCGCACGGCGCATTGCGTCGTCAAGCAACTCGCGATCAAGCACTGGCTTCTCCCGGAGCATGCCGGGGGTGAGCAGGGTAGCCCGGAAGCCGGACTCCTGCGTTCCTCTCATCCGGACTAGCGCAGTGGCTTCGCCACCACACATCACCGTCGGTACCGGAATTTCACCGGTTCAACCTCGCAGGTGCGAAGCTCGCGGACTGTCACCGCCGGTTCGGATTCTCACCGACCCCGGAACACACTCCTTACAATAACGCGTTTCCACCCGGACTATTCCTGATTAGTCGGCAGCACCAGAGAAGGTGGGCACCACGTGATCGCAGAACAGTTGAAGCGAGCGCTTCTTTTCTTCGTGGCTCAGCGAGTTGTCGCTCCAGAAGCTGTACTCGGTCACTCCGAGCGCCTCGTAGTGGCGCAGACGCTCGATGACTTCCTCTGGAGTGCCGATCATCGCTGTGCGGTGCAGTGATTCGAGTTCGAATTCGGGGCGCTCGCTGAATTTCTCTTCCGGGCTCGGGTCGAGGAATCCATTCACCGGCGTCGTCTTATTGCCGAACCACGCGTCAAAGGTGCGATAGAACTTGTTGACGGCGGCGGCACCAATCTTCCAGCCTTCCGGCTCCGCCTCGGCGTGTACGTAGGTGTGCCGCAAGACCATGATGTCGGGGCGTTTCTCGGCTTCGGGGTGCCCTGCGATGGCGGTCTCGAACTTGTTGACCAGATCGGCTACCTCTTCGTCGCCTTTCATCAGCGGAGTCACCATAACGTTGCACCCATGAGCCACCGCGAAATCGTGTGACTCCTGGCTGCGAGCGGCGACCCATACCGGAGGGTTCTTCTGCACTGGCTTTGGCACGCTGGTGGACGTGGGGAACTGGAACACCTCGCCCTCGAACGCGTAGTCACCAGACCAGAGGTGGTTGACCGTCTGAACGATTTCATTCATGGCCTTCCCCCCGTCAGTGGCGGGCATACCACCGGCGAGGCGATCAAATTCGAACTGGTAGGCGCCTCGGGCAACACCGAGCTCCGCACGACCGCCACTGATCACATCGAGCAGCGCGATCTCGCCTGCCGTGCGAATGGGGTTCCAGAACGGTGCGATAACGGTGCCTGCACCGAGGCGGATCGTTGAGGTGCGAGCGGCGAGATACGCGAGTTGCGGTATCGGGTTGGGGGATGCGGTGTATTCCATCGAGTGGTGCTCGCCGATCCACACCGTACTGAATCCGCCAGCCTCGGCTATGAGGGTGAGCTCGACGAGGTTGCTCCAGTGCTCTTGGGCGGAGATTGAATCGTCGTAGCGCTCCATGTGAATGAAGAGTGAGAAACGCATGGTGTGCTCCTTAGTTCGGGGGAGATGTCGTGTGTTGTGCCTTGGCTGCGGCGGCGCGCTCGGCGATGGTGAGATTGGTGCGCGACCAGTGCTCGTGCTCAATTTCTCGCAAGATCACGGTGATGTTTTCGGGTGCGGCGCCGACGGTGGTTTCGGCAGCATGGTGCACCGCATCTATGAATGCGCGCAGCTCTTCCGCGGTTCGGCCGCGTGCGATCGAGATGTCGATGAGAGGCATGACTGCTAGCCCCGCATCACAAACGGATCACTGACGGGCCCCTCGTCGGTGTTGATCCAGACACTCTTCAGTCGCGAGTACTCGTACATTGACTGAATGCCGTGTTCGATCCCTACGCCAGAGCTCTTGAACCCTTGGCGAGGTGACATGGGCGACATGGCGCGGTAGGTGTTTACCCAGATGGTGCCAGCGTCGATGCGGCGAGCGAGGCGATGCGCTCGGGCGAGGTTCTGTGTCCAGACGCCAGCCGCGAGCCCGTACTCGGTGTCGTTGGCGAGAGCGACCAGCTCGTGTTCAGTTTCAAACGGCATGATCGCGGCAACCGGGCCGAAGATCTCCTCGCGCACGACCCGCATATCATTATTGACATCGGTGAGCACGGTCGGGGAGTAAAAATAGCCGGGCAGTTCGAGACCTTCAGGTTGCTTCCCTCCGGCGTGAACGGTTGCCCCCTCGGTTGCACCCAACTTCACGTATGAATCGACCTTCTCGAGTTGATCTGCGAAGGCCAACGGTCCCAGCTCCGTGTCGTTGTGCAGTGGATCACCAATGCGAATCGAACGTGCCCGTGCTGTGACGCGTTCGACCAACTCGTCGAAGACGCTCGCATGGGCGAAAACGCGGCTGCCAGCGATGCAGGTTTGTCCTGCGGCTGCGAAGATTCCGGCGACCACGCCCATCGAAGCGTTCGCAATATTGGCGTCGTCAAACACGATATTTGGGCTTTTCCCACCCAACTCGAGAGTGCAGCCAATGAAACGCGCAGCTGCTTCAGACGCGATGCGCGAACCGGTGGCAGTCGACCCAGTGAATGAAATCTTGGCAAGTGAGGGGTGACTCACGAGCGGGGCCCCCGCCTCGATGCCGAAACCGGTCACAACGTTCACGACTCCGGCGGGGAATCCGGCTTCGTCAGCGAGTTCAGCCAGCCTGAGAACAGTGCGGGAGGTGTATTCGCTCGGTTTGATCACCACGGTGTTTCCCGCTGCGAGAGCGGGGGCAATTTTGGAGGTGGTGAGGGTGAGCGGTGAATTCCACGGAGTAATGGCACCCACGACTCCTAGCGGCTCCCACTGGGTGTAGTTGAGAATCTCTAACGAGGTTGCTGGGATCTGAGTGCCCTGGATTTTGTCCGCGAGGCCAGCGTAATAGTAGTAGTACTCGGGCAGCGCGCGCATCTGCCCCCGCATCTCGCGCAGAAGCTTGCCATTGTCGAGGCTCTCTGAGAGCGCCAGGTCGTCTGCGTGTTCTCCAATGAGGTCGCCGAGGCGTCGAAGCAGGTGCCCGCGCTGGGTTGCGGTGAGCCGACTCCAGGCTGATGCTTCAAATGCTTTCCTGGCGGAGGCCACCGCTCGATCCACGTCTTCAGCGTTGCCGCGGGCAGCTTCGTAGAGCACCTCCAGTGTTGCCGGATTGGTGCTTTCGAAATATCTTCCGTCGGACGGCGCAGTTCGCTTGCCGTCGATGAAGTGGTTGAGGCGTTCAGCCATTCTGATGTCCTTCCGATTCGTCAATGAACGCGGTGATGGCGGTTGCGAGTCCGGGCGCGTCCTCAACCGGCATCATGTGGTGAGTGCCGGGAATAATTTGCACACGGCAGTTCGGGATCGCCCGCCCGAGCCGTTCCGACATTTCGGGAGTGGAGCCAGGGTCGAGTTCCCCTGTGATCGCAAGAGATGGCGTGCGTATCTGCTGCAGTTCAGAACCGATCACGCGGTCTTCGCGGGCGAATACCGCGTATGCGTGCAGGTAGGACTCTGTGTCATTGGCGAGGAGCGTCTTCCGTGTCGCCTCGATGATGTCGGGCGACACGGTGGTGGAGTCTGCTGGAAACCAGCGCTCGATTGATGCGTCGACGCCACCGGCGAAATTGTCTCCGGCGGTCGCGAGTCGATGTTCGACTTTCTCTGCTTCCTCCGGCGTACGTAAACAGACGGAACTTACGCAGGTGAGGGTGACGACTCGCTCGGGTGAATAGCGCGCGATGTGTTGTGCAATGAGAGCCCCAAGAGAGAAGCCAACGAGGTGGATCTTGCCTTCGGGAAGCCGGGTGAGCACGTCATCTGAGAGCGATGCGAGGGTCTGCGTCTGGCGCAAAGGCGGTTGCCCGCCGTGCCCCGGGAGATCAAGCGCAATGCACTCGTGCCCCGCTGCCCGAAGTCGCTCAGTGACCTGGGCCCACATGGTGTGGTCGAGGCCGACCCCGTGTAACAGTACGACTTGAGGTTGGAGGTTGGGCATGGCCGGGCCTTAATCCTGCCCGAGTGCAGCGAGGCGCTGTTGCGGGCGGCCCTGTGCTGCCCCGGCCAGTGCCACGAGAATCTCGTCGGGATGCGGCGCATCTGACACGCGAGTCTCGACAGACTGGTGGTGTGAGCGAATAGTCATGTCGGTGAAATGCTTGAGCGGGATATCGAAGATGATCCCGGCGGGACCCCGCTTCTCTACTGCCGGGAGCAGGGTAGTAGCTTGCGCGGCATTTCGGAAGTGGTCACCAAAGTTGAGATTGTGGATCAAGCCTGAGCCGTGCTCGATCTCTCCGTTGAGCCCGATGATCGCCGCCTTGCCGTACGCCTCGAGGGGCGCCCCGAGCGCTTCCATGACGCGAGGTGCGAGCAACGCGCCGAGCTGAGAGGCGACGGCGTTGATCCCCGGAAGGAGGTCTTTGACAAAACCCTGCCCTGCCCATGGATTGTCGAACACGGCGCCGACGATGGCGACTCGCGCGATGGGATTGACAGGCTCGCCGCCCTCATATGCGGTCTCTTCGACGAGGGTGAAGAGTTTGCGGTAGGTAAAGATATGGGAACTCACAGTGCGATCTCCTTGAGGATGGCTGACGTGACGGGCTGGTCGGTTGTGCGGTCGCCAATGCGTGCGAACGGTCGCGGCCCCGTTGAGGCGGCCGCAATGATGGCGATTTCGTCAGGGTGGGGCGCGTCAGAGAGGTGAGCTTCGACGGTTTGGTAGTGGCTGCGAGTCGCGGCTGCGGTCTTGTGCCACATCGGGATTCGCACGAGTTCGCCGGCTTCGGCCCGACCGTCTACGAAGCAGATAATAGAGGTGCCGCCGAGCGCCTCCCTCACGAGGTTGCCGAAGTAGGGTGTGTGTACCAGTGCGGCGGCGTGTTCAAGCTGGCCGCTTATGCCCACAAACGCCGCCTTACCAAAGGCTTCAACCGAATCCGCTCCCCCGAGAGCGTCGAGAAGCCTGTCGGTCAAGAGCTTCGCGAGAACGGGTGCAACGCGCTGAGTAGCTAGCTGAAGGTCAGCATGGTTGTCTGTTCCCAGCCAAGGATTCCGAATGACGGCGGTCGCGGTCGCGCGCACGATTGGAGCTGAGCCTTCTCTCGGAAGCTCCTCTTGCTGCGTGGAGATCTTGCGCAGACCTACTGCGGCCGCAATATCGCCGTAACCGTTCAGGGTGGATCGAGTGCTGAGGTCGACCGCTTGCGGTGTGTTCCTAATTGAATAATTCATTGATGCTCCTGGCAACTTTGGTTTGGCGCCGAAATGCGTCAGCCGTCGCTGTCTGATCCTTCATTTGCGGCGAGGGTTGCGGACTGTCGAGTGAGGGCGACGTGCCGGCGCGTGGCGAGTTCGGCAGCCAGCGGATCCTTCGACTGGATGGCCTCGAGGATCTGCGCGTGCTCACTCAGCGAATGGGTGAGCCTTCCGGGAAGACTCAGGGTTTGTTTCACGATCCGATGGTAGGCAAGTTGATTCATGAGTAACTCGTAGTGTTCAGAGAGCTTCTGGTTGTCGGCTCCGGCCACGAGTGTCTCGTGAAAGTCGTGCACTAACGCTGCATATGCTGCTTGATCGCCTGCGCGAACGGCAGCGCTTTCGCTCTCCACATTGTGAATCAGGCTGCGTAGTTCAGGCACATCCCCTCGCTGGGCAAGCAGGCTCGCAGCAAGTCCTTCAAGTGACTCCTTGAGCTGAAAGAGTTCAAAGATCTCTCGCGCCGTAGGTTTGCGAACGAACGTGCCGACACGGGGGCGGATCTCCACGAGACCTTCGCGCTCAAGCTGCTTGAGTGCCTCACGTATCGGCGTTCGACTGACATCGAATTCTTCCGCGAGTGCAGTCTCCGCAAGCAGGTCTCCCGGCGCGACAGCCCCGCTCACAACGAGCCTGCGAAGGCGATCGAGTAGCGATACGGAAGGAACCATCGTCGTTGGTGAATAGTGCCGAATGAGATTCTCTTGCATGCAACAAACCTACCTCGATCCAAAGCGTAGCGCAAGGAGCGGCGGGATTAACCCAGAAACTCATTGAAAAACGTGGAGTCTTCGAGCATATGTTGACGTGGTTGATGAGTTGTGCCTAGTATTCGATGCATGCAACACAACATCAAAAGCTCTATAGCGAACGCATGGCACGCCGCGTGGGACCACGGAGAGATCGAGGTCTTCGATGCGATTCTTCACAGCGACTTCCGCCGAGAAAGCACACGAACAGGGAGAGTTACTGATGCGGCCGCATTGAAACTGGAGATACTGGCGACGAGGGAAGCATTTCCCGATTTGGTGACCACGATAGACCGGATCATTCTGGATGAGGACGGTCACTCGGCCGCACTCTTCTGGCGCTCGGAGGGAACGTTCACGAACGATCTTCAGGGCGTTCCAGCAACTGGCGTCCGTGTGAGAACCCGCGGCTCGAACCAAATCGAGCTCCGAGAAGGAAAGATCGTGCGTGAGCGCGTCACCTGGGATCAGAGCGAACTCCTTACCGATCTTGGTGTTCCATCCTTGCGATCGGCATTCGAATCTGACAACTCGAACGTCTTGGTTGACGACCTGAGCGGAGTGCCGAGCCTCGAAGCGCTTAAGGGCTTCAACCGGCAATTCATCACCGGAGTCACTGTGGTTACAACGATCGATAGCGACGGGAAGCCGCGCGGTCTGGCCGCCAACTCGTACGCCTCTATCTCACTCGAGCCACCCCTCGTGCTGATCTGTGTCCAGAAAACCACCTCAACCTACTCGTCACTCTTCAAGTCGAGGTATCTGGGCATCAACATCATGAGCAACAAACAACGTGACACGGTCGGCGTGTTCGCTTCGAAGGGCGATGACAAGTTTGCCAACGTGGACTGGCACGCGGCACCCGGGGGCAGCCCCTTGATCGAGGGTTCCGCGGCGTCAATCGAAGCAGAAATCAAAGAACGGTTCCAGGCAAAGACCCACACCGTCTTCATTGCCAGGGTCACGCATGCAGAGCTCGCAGATGCAGCTCCAATGATCTATAAGGCCGGCCAGTTCTTCGATAGTGAACACCTCGACCAACTACCCACGCCCGCCTGACTACCGCAACTTACCTACACAACGAAGTGGAGCATTCAATGACACACGATCCAAATCAGTTTCAGTCAGAAGGGCCAAAGTATGGCTCATCCATTCTTCGAACTGAACCCTTCGCAACGGAGGAAATCCCGACAAGTGAACGGCATGGCCACCCCCGGCAGCAGTTCACCCTATGGTTCGCGGCAAACATGGTGCTCGCCGTGCTCGTCTCAGGCTTCTTCTCGGCACTTTTTGGTCTGTCAGTCTTCCAAGGTCTGAGTGCTGTTGCTGTGGGCACATTGCTTGGTGCAGTGGTGATGGGGCTTCTGGCAGGAATCGGGTCAAAGCTCGGGGTGCCGCAGCAGGTGCAGGGCAGAGGACCCATGGGCTATTTCGCGAACTTCGTGCCCATTGCGCTCCTGACAGTTGTCTCCGCCATCGGCTGGACAGCAGTGAACACTGTATTCGCGGTTATCGCTTTGCAGGTACTCATTGATGTGCCGTTCTGGGGTGCGGCGGTGGCTATTTTCGCAGTACAGTCGGTCTTCGCGATTTGGGGCCACAACCTCATTCATCTCATCAATAAGATTGCCACCGTTGTCTTGGCGGTTCTCTTTGCAGTTATTACGGTGCTCTCGCTGCAACAGGTCGACTTCTCGCTGGGCGTGAACGCTGATGCGCCCTATTACATGGGAGAACTGGCCGGGTGGGTAACATTTGCAGGATTCTTCTTTGCTTACGTCATGACCTGGACGCCGTTTGCTTCTGACTTTTCAAGGTATCTCTCGCAGAAAACGTCTCACACGAAGGTCATGGCTTACACGGCAGGAGGGACCTTTGTTGCCATGATGTGGCTTGGGGGGATCGGTGTACTTGTTTCAAGTTTCGCGGGTGAACTTGAAGCTATCCCAGCGCTCGCTGAGCTCACTGGTCCGTGGGCGCCGATAGCAATGCTCACCGTCGTGCTATCGACGCTGCCGGTGAGCGCTATGAATCTGTATGGTGGATCGCTCTCGCTGCTTACGATCCGAGTGCCGGTGAATCGCATAGTGGGCGTGATCATTATCGCGATCATTAGTCTTGGCGTCACCCTCCTCATGCAAACAAACCCCTATGGCAGTTTTTATGACTTCCTTCTGGTGCTTGCCTACCTCGTAGTGCCGTTTAGCACCGTGCTTTTGCTGGACTATTATTTGCGCATGCGAAAGGCAGGAGTACTCGCAGTGAAAGAACTATTCGATACGAAGCGCACGATCGAGTGGGGTTTCGTCGCCTGGGTCGTTGGATGCCTGTTTTCGTCGCTGTTCTGGGCCTCTGCGCTTTGGACCGGACCGCTCGCAAGTGTGTTTGCTCAATTCGGTGATGTCGCGTATTTGGCGGGAATCATCGGAGCAGTGGTTGCGTATCTTGCGTTCCGTCCGCTTCCGCCGCTTTCCTCCCTCTTGGGTCGGCGGCACTCACAGGTGGAAGTGGAGCACGTGGGATGACACAGTCTTCTTTCTCCTTAGTGGTGATCGATATGCAAGAGGTTTTCCGCCACCCGGAGAGCCAGTGGTACGTCCCGCGTTACGCTGCAGCTCAGGCCAATATCGAAGAGATCCTGCGAACTCAGCCGGAGAATGTGGTGTGGACAAGGTTCGTCCGTGACCCAAGAGAAACAGGCAGTTGGCGAGACTATTACGAACGCTGGGACCGCTGTCGTGAGGGCCCCCGATCGGCTCTCTGGGATCTCACCCTTACTGCTCAACCAACTCATAGTGTGGTGTCTGCTCCCACGTTTTCGAAGTGGGGTGAAGAACTCGCAAACCTGACCGACTCTGTGGCGCGACTAGTGGTCTGCGGCGTGGCGACAGATTGCTGTGTTCTCTCGACAGTCCTAGGGGCGGTTGATGCAGGAAAGCAAGTAACGGTTGTCTCGGATGCCTGTGCTGGCGTGACCGACGAAGCCCACAACCAGGCGCTGGCACTGCTGTCACTATTGCACCCCATGGTTGAAATTGTTACTACCGAGCAGTTCCTCGAATGGCCGCACTGAGCGACCGAAGCTCACGGGGTATCTAGTTGCCCTGCAACCCGCCGGCGATCGTGTTCATGCTCAGCACGATGATGAGCGCGTTGAAGAAGAAGCTGAAGACGCTGTGCCAGACCACCGTCCACCGCATCTTCGTGGTCGTGACCACCACGTCACTCACCGAGAATGACGTGCCGTTACTGAAAGAGAAGTAGACAAAATCGGCGAGACGGGGCTCGTCGGTTCCTGGGAAGACGAGGGGCGGCCGGCCAGTCGTGCGCAGGTACTTTCCGTGGTAGACCCGCGAGTAGCCCCAATGAAACAGAGCCCACGAAACGAGCATCGTCCAGACTGCGGCGAGCTCATAAATCGCGAGGTGGTCTGGGTCGTCGCGCACGAGAATGAGTGTCAGCGCGGCGGTCAGCCCAACTGCGCTCGAAGCAAACGTGACGATGAGCGAGAACCAGCGCACTAGCGGGAATCCTGCGAGGCGCCGAAACAAGGGGTGGTCGTGGTTGGTGAGTCGCACACTGAGGTGCAGCCAGAGCGCTGCGGAGAGGAGATAGCCTGTGCCGATCACGCACCAGGCGAAGAGTCGAAGCGCCTCATCTATTTCGTCGCCATCGTCGATCAGTACGTAGCGAGCGCCGAGCCACAGTAAGGCAATCTGCGCGATCCACCCAGTGATTTCACCGCCGAGGAGCCATGCTGCAGAGATGCGTGACGGTCTGGCCGAGGGGCGCAGCGGTGCGGTGCCGTCATCGGGAGCGGCCGGCGGGACGCCCGGTACGCGGGGCAGCGGCGACTCGGGGCTCACCTGGCGCCCCCTTCAGAGGCGGGTGAAGCGGGTGAGGCGGCCGAAGCTGAGGCCACCAGGTCGCGCAGAGAAGCGTCGGGCAGGTACGCGCGCGTCAACGCGACCGCGATGCGCGGCAGGTCGCCCTCGTCGCGGAACAGCAGGTGCAGCGGCTCGGCGCGCGGGTTGAACTTCTGCTTGAAACGGTGCAACGATCTGAAGCCGTAGAGCGGCTCGATGAGTGCGCCCAGGCCGTCGAGCACGCGATCCACCGGCCCCTCCTCAGCGTCTGCGGGCCGCACCAGCGGTGCCCCCGAGAGCGACAGGAACTGGTAGCCCGCCTCGGCGAAATGCAGGGCAGAGGAGGCGATGAGAAACTCCATCACCGGGCCGAAGCCGCCATCGCGTCGACGCATGAGATCGAGGGTCCAACCGTGGATCTCCCCGCCGCCCCCGTAGACCGGCAGCCACGAGGTGATGCCGTGCAGGTTGCCGTCGGCGTCGACAGCAAGCCCGACGCGGGTCTCCGGATCCATCGCCTCGTCGACCGTACCGAGCGTGAAACGCATCTCGGGCAGGCCCTTGTCGCCCGTCCATTGCTCGGAAATGGCCCGTACCTGCGCGCGCACCCCAAATGGCTCGTCGGCGAGCTGGCACATGCGAAACTCGATGCCCTCCCGCGCGGCGCGGTTCACCGAGGTGCGCACCGGCTGCCAACGTTTGCCGGTGAGCTCGAGGCCCGGGAGATCCACAATCGTGTCTTCGGCGACGATTACCGCGCGCCAGCCCGCGGGCCTCGCCTCGGCGGCCTCGCGACCAGCTGAGAACACGCACGGGATCAAGCCTGCCTGCTCGGAGGCCCGCGCGAACTCTGCGAGAGCGACTGATTGATCGCCCTGAGCGACGACCGGATCGCCAAGGCCGATCGCGACGCCCGCGTGGGCCTGGTAGCCGACGACCCCGCTGGATCCCGCGCCGGAATCAGGGTCGTCGCCCACGGGCAGATAGCGGTTCGGCGCCCAACCGATCATCCACGATATGGTGCCGCCTCCGACAGTGCGCAGGCGCTCGAGTGCCGCATCGCGGCTGAGGCCCGCGCCGGCAAGCGCGCGCCGTCTGGTGCGCAGCGGCACGCGAAAGGCACCGCGTGCGGCGATCAGCACAACGAGCAGCACCAACCAGAGGAGCCCCTCGGGTAGCACGAGGCTGAGGGCCTCAATTGGGCTCGCGATGATGCCCTCGTCCAGCAGAAGGGGGATCAGGGCGATGCCGAGGGCCACACCCAAGGCGTTGAAGATGGCGACCGCGATGGTGATGATCCATGCCCAGCGCAGACCGAGTCGGATTCCGTTCGCGATGAGCGCGATGAAGATCACATCGAGCGCGACGTCGAGCGTGTTCGCCACCGGGAAGTGTTGGCCTAGCGGTCCGTCGTAGGGGATCGCGAGGTCGATGACCTGCACGAGGCCGATGATGAGGAGCCCCGCAAATGACAGCACCCGCCACTCGCGGGTGCTTGGCCGGCCAGCCGGGTGGCGGAATGCGGGCAGCCAGCCGCTCGCAATGAGCCCCGCGGTGATGGCGATAGCGTGTTCGAGGTTTGCGAGCTGGCCCATGTAGAGCACCTCGATCCCGGCCCACACACCCAGCGCGAAGCGGGCCCGCAGGCGCCAGGGCGAGGGCAGCGTGGCGAGCACGAAAGCGAGACAAGCGAATGCGCCTGCCGAGGGGCCGACGTCGAGCGCCTCGGATAAGCGCACTGCCCACGGCCAGCCGCTCGGGGCGACGAGCAGCAGCACGCCGGCCGCGCCAAACACACCGACCAGGTGGCCCGCGGCGAAGAGGCCCACGGTGCGCAGCGTGCCGAAGCGCCATTCGGCCCACCCGACGCCGCCGATGAGCACGGGGGCGATGAGCAGCAGGGCGACCGGAGGGGTGAGCACGAAGGGAGAGGTCGCGACCGTAAACCAGCGGCCCTCCGCGAAAGCCGGGAGACCGGTCGCGATCCGCTCAAACCAGGGCATGTCTGCGGCGGGCGAGAGCAGCGAGCCAGTCGCTATCGCGACGGTGAGGATCACAATTACCAGGAGCGTCGTGAAGGGCACACGCAGTGCACGCCGAGCCCACACGCCCGCGCGGCGCGGCCCGGAGCCCGTGGAACCGCTGGGGGAGTTGCCGGGCGGATCGGAGGCAGGGTGGGCCGAGGCGTCGATGCGGGCGGCTGCGCTCTCAGTCATGTGCTTATTCTATGGAGCGCGTCCACTTTCGTGCCCGACCCGCGCGAGTTAAGGGAGGGCGCCCGCGGCCCGGAGACTACCGGTGCAGCAGCCCGATCCGCTCGTAAACCGTGGCGAGGGTGCGGCTCGCAACCTCGTTCGCGCGATCCGCGGCGCCAGCGAGCAGGCGGTCGAGCTCCGCGCGATCGTCGAGCAGTTCCGCGGTGCGGGTGCGCACGGGGGCGAAGGTCTCCTCGACCACCTCGACGAGTCCCTTCTTGAGATCCCCGTAGCCGCGACCGTCGAACTCGCGCTCGATCGACTCGATCGTGCGCCCGGTCAGCACGGAGAAGATGGTCAGTAAGTTCGAGACGCCAGGTTTCGCCTCGCGGTCGAAGCGGATCTCGCCGCCATCATCGGTCACCGCGCGCATGATCTTCTTCTTCGTGACGTTGGAAGGATCCAGCACCTTGATGAGGCCCGCTTCGCTCTCTGCCGACTTCGACATCTTGGAGGTCGGATCTTGCAGGTCGTAGATCTTCGCGGTGTCTTTCTGGATCTGTGCCTCGGGTACCGTAAATGTCGCCCCGAAGCGGCTGTTGAAACGAGTCGCGAGGTCACGGGTCAGTTCGACGTGCTGGCGCTGATCCTCGCCTACGGGCACGGAATCCGCCTGGTACAACAGGATGTCGGCGGCCATGAGAATCGGGTAGGTGAAGAGCCCCACCGAAGCGGTGTCGGCACCGAAGCGCTGCGACTTATCTTTGAACTGCGTCATGCGGCTTGCCTCGCCAAAGCCGGTGAGGGTGTTCAGCACCCACGCGAGCTCGGCGTGCGCGGGCACCTGCGACTGCACGAACAGGGTGGATTTCGCGGGGTCGATGCCGGCCGCGATGTACTGCGCGGCGGTCGCACGGGTGCGCTCAACCAGGTCTTTGGAGTCTTGCGGCACCGTGATGGCGTGCAAATTCACGACGCAGAAAAACGCGTCGAAGGTCTCCTGCATGTCGACCCACTGGGTCAGCGCGCCGATGTAGTTGCCGAGGTGCAGCGAATCGCTTGAGGGCTGCATCCCCGAGAAAATGACTGGCTTGGTGTTCTCGCTCATGGTGTCTGGGCTTTCTGGCGGCACTGCCGCTCACGGTGTGGGGGTGGATCGCGAGGCGATCCACCGGGTAGAAGATTTAGGCGCGGTAGTCGACCACGACGGGGGCGTGGTCGCTCCAGCGGGTGTCGTAGGAGGGGGCGCGGTCGATCGCATAGTGGGCGACGCGCTCGGCGAGGGGCGGCGTGACCACGTGGTAGTCGATGCGCCAGCCCGAGTCGTTATCGAAAGCCTGTCCGCGGTTTGACCACCAGGTGTAGGGGCCGGGCACCTCGCCATGCCATCGGCGTCCGACGTCGACCCAGCCCAGGCCCTCGCCAGTGCTGCCGTCAACACCTACGACCCCCTCTCCCGCGGGGCCAAAGAAGCGGTCGAAGTAGGCCCGCTCGCGCGGCAGGAAGCCTGCCCGCTTCACGTTCCCCTTCCAGTTCTTGATGTCGAGTTCCCGATGGCCAACGTTCAGGTCGCCCACGACCGCCACGTACTCGCAAGCTTCCTGCAGTTCGCGCATGCGCTCCCCCATGGCGTCGAGGAATGCCCACTTAGCTTCCTGGCGCGGGGTGTCGACCTCGCCCGAGTGTACGTAGGTGCTGACGACCGTGAATGGGGCGCCGCCAAGGTCGAAGTCGGCCTCGAGCCAGCGGCCCGACGACTGAATGGTCTCTTGCGTGTCATCCGCACCGAGCCGCTTCCGATGCCCGGCCGCGGGCACGCGGCTCGCAATAGCGACGCCCGCACGCCCCTTGATGTCGCAGGGGTCGTGCAGCAGGTGCCAGCCGTTGCCGAGGAGCTGCTCGAGGTGCGAATCGTCGGCGCGCACCTCTTGCATCGCGAGCACGTCGACTTCGCGGGCATCGAGCCAGTCTCCCATTCCCTTGCGGAAGGCGGCACGGATGCCGTTCACATTGACTGAAGCGACGCGCAGGGTTTCGGCCATGGGTGCCAGTTTACTGCGCCCGCGAGGCCTGCGCCCGCGTGGCTGTTTCTTGCAGTCCTCGAACTTGCGCAAGTCGTTTCAGCAGCTCGACCGAGTTGACACGTGTGCAGGCTTCAGGGGGGCCGAACTCTGCCTAGATGACCACTCCGGGCGGGGCCGGAGGGAGCGACCGCTACACTGCGATGCATGGCAGCGACGCAAGCAGACCGTGCGGCCGACCACATCGTGGCGATCGATCAGGGCACCACCTCCACCCGGGTTATCGTGTTCGATAGAGAGGCCCGCGAGGTCGCCACCGCACAGCGCGAACACCGGCAGATTTTCGAGCGGGCAGGCTGGGTCGGCCACGATGCAACCGAGATTTGGCACACCACACAGTCCCTGTTGCGTGAAGCGCTCTCGGCAGCCCGCATCGGGGCGGATCGCATCGCTGGCCTCGGTATCACCAACCAGCGCGAGACGACGGTCGTGTGGGACGCTGCAACCGGAGTGCCCGTTGCCGAAGCGATCGTGTGGCAAGACACCCGCACGCAGCCGATCATCGACGCGCTCGCCGCCGACCACCCACTCGGCACCGAGCGTCTGCGGCAGATCACGGGGTTGCCGCTTGCCAGTTACTTCTCGGCGAGCAAGGTGCGCTGGCTGCTCGACGAGGTGCCGGGTGTCGCCGAGCGCGCGGCGCGCGGTGAGCTGCGCATGGGCACGATCGACTCGTGGCTTGTCTTTAACCTCACGGGAGGTGCGGCGGGCGGCGGGATCCACATCACCGATGTGACCAACGCCAGCCGCACGCTGCTATGCGATCTCGAGACTCTCGATTGGAGTCAGGAAGCTCTCGACATTTTCGGCATTCCTCGCGAGATGCTGCCAGAGATCGTTTCGTCGTCGCAGGTGCTCGGCGAGGTGCGAGGTGTTCCTGGGCTTGAGGGAGTGCCGATCGCGGGCATTCTTGGAGACCAGCAGGCCGCGACGTTCGGACAGGCCGCGTTCGCCACGGGCGACGCGAAGCATACCTTTGGCACTGGCGGGTTCTTGATCGTGAACACGGGGGAGCAGCCGGTGCTCTCGCGCAACGGGCTCCTCACCACAGTTGCCTATCGCATCGGCGATGAGCCCCCCACTTATGCGCTTGAGGGTTCGGTCGCTGTGGCCGGTTCGCTGCACCACTGGCTGCGAGATAACCTCGGTGTGCTGCGCGACAGCACCGAGATCGAGGGGCTCGCCTCGAGCGTGCCCAACGCAGGTGGAGCGTTCATCGTGCCCGCGTTCTCTGGGCTTTTCGCCCCGCGTTGGCAGCCCGACGCTCGCGGCGCAATCGTGGGCCTCACTCGCTTCGTGACACGGGCGCACCTCGTGCGCGCGGCGAGCGAAGCCTGCGCGTACCAAACCGTCGAGGTGATCGACGCTGCGGCCGCCGACACGGGCGTCGCTCTGACCGAGTTGAAGGTCGACGGCGGCGGATCCGCCAGCGACATGATGATGCAATTCCAGGCCGACCTGCTCGGTATCGACGTGGTGCGCCCGCAGGTGCTTGAAACCACCGCGCTAGGTGCCGCGTTCGCTGCCGGGCTCGCCACCGGGGTGTGGGCTGGGAAGCACGAGCTCAGCGCGCTGGTGCGCGAGGGGCGTCGCTGGATGCCACGAATGGACACAGTGGATCGCGAGCGCCTGCTGCGCCTCTGGAACAAGGCGGTGGAGCGATCCCTTGACTGGGTCGACGACGACACCCGGGTGCTGGCAGGCGGGTAGCGTCGGGACTGTACGTGTGCGCGATCGGCCCGCGCGGGTGAAATAATCAGGACGTGCGCGCCATCACTCAATCCAGCAAGCTCAGCGGGGTGCGCTACGACGTGCGCGGCCCGATTCTCGAAGAGGCCGAGCGGCTTGAGCGTGAGGGTCATCGGATACTCAAGCTCAACATCGGAAACCCAGCACCCTTCGGGTTCGAAGCGCCACCCGAGATCGTGGAGGAACTGCGGCGGGTACTGCCCGAGGCGCAGGGGTACAGCGACTCGCGCGGCGTGCTGGTGGCTCGCGAGGCCGTCGCCGACTACTACACCGGCATCGGGATCGCGGGCGTGAAACCCGAGCACGTGTATTTGGGTAACGGGGTCAGCGAACTCATTTCGCTGGTGCTGCAGGCGCTTGTGAGTAATGGCGACGAGATATTGGTACCCGCGCCCGACTACCCGCTCTGGACCGCGCAGGTGACCCTCTCCGGCGGCCGCGCCGTGCACTACCCCTGCGATGAGCAGAACGGATGGATGCCCGATCTCGAGGCGATCGAGGCGCTCGTCACTCCACGCACGAAGGGCATCGTGCTCATCAACCCGAACAACCCCACCGGTGCCGTCTACTCTGCCGAGCTCGTGCGCGGGTTCGCGGCGCTCGCCGAGCGGCACGGGCTGGTGCTGCTCGCCGACGAGATCTACGAAAAGGTGCTGTACGAAGGTGTGCACGAGCACGCGGCTCGGCACGTCAGCGAAACCCTGTGTCTGACTTTCAGTGGGCTGTCGAAGGCGCAGCGCGTCGCCGGCTACCGCTCGGGCTGGGTCGTCGCTTCGGGCCATCTGGAGCTCGCGATCGACTTTCTTGAGGGGCTGACGCTACTCGCGAACATGCGAATGTGCGCAAATGTGCCGGCGCAGTTCGCGATCCCGGTTGCGCTGTCGCATGAGTCTTCGATTGGTGCGTTGTGCGGTCCTGGCGGTCGACTGCGCGAACAGCGCGACGCGGCGCACCGGCTACTGACCGCGATTCCGGGCGTCACCTGCGAGCTTCCGGGAGGTGCGATGTACCTGTTCCCGAGACTCGACCCGACCCGATACCCGATCGAGGACGACCAGGAGTTCGTGATCCACCTGCTACGTGCGACCGGTGTGCTGGTGACGAACGGTCGCGGCTTCAACCTGCCCACCCCTGATCACCTGAGATTTGTGACGCTGCCGCGGGTGGATGTACTGACCGAGGCGATCGGGCGGGTCGCGGAGTACCTCGACACCGTGCGCGTGGACTAGCGGTGGGGGCGCCATGACCGTGCTGCCTGCCGCAAGGGGACGCAAATCGTCGTGTGGGGCGAGCGTGAAGACCATTCGTGTCCCCTTGCTACGGGAGGTGACCTCATGACGGTAAGGATCATCGCGATCGGCAGAAAACATGAACCCTGGGTCGAAGGCGGCATCGCGCGATACGAAAAACGTCTCAGAAAGCCGTTCGATACCTCGTGGCTGCTGTTGCCCCACTCTTCGCGCGAGGGCGACGCCGCCCGCAGTGAAGAATCCGATCGGGTGCTCGGCAAGATCGGTGCGGGTGAGTTTCTGGTGTTGCTCGACGAGCGAGGAACGAACGTTGATTCGCCGGCGCTTGCGCGCAGGCTGCAAACTGCGTTCGATGCGGGGCGGCAAATTTCGCTCGTGATCGGCGGGGCCTACGGGGTCGATGACCGGGTGCGGCAGCGGGCCGACTTCGTGTGGAGCCTGTCGAACCTGGTATTCCCGCACCAGCTCGTGCGTCTGGTCGTCACCGAGCAGCTGTATCGGGCCCAAGAGATTGCCGGGGGTCGGCCCTACCATCACGTGTGAGGCCTGCGGAGGAATGTCGGAGGTCGGCTCTAGCGTGCTGGCATGAAAGCTTTTCGTCTCACCGGTCGAGTTTTGGCTGCGCGCCCCATCGCGCCGGTGTGGGCCGAACGTCGGCCTGCGGCGCGGCGTGGAGGCCAGGGCTGGCCACTCGCGCAGCTGGGCGATTCCGCGGGCGCTGCCCGCCCGGAGGGGATCGAGTCCCACGCGACGCCGGTGCCCTGGCGGGTCGTGCATCGCACGGGAGGAGTGCTGGAGATCGAGCAGCGGGGTGGGGTGCCGCTGCGGGCGGTGCGCGTTTCGCTCGCAGGCGGAGGGCTTCTGGGCGTGTCCCTCCCTCGCACCGTGCACCCGGGGGAGCGGGTGCGGGTCGTGTTGCGCGGAGTATATGCGGATGGGGCGCTGTCTGCCCCCGATGCGTTGCTCGTGGTTCGCTGGATTCAGCCGGAAGGGCAGGAGCTTCTGTGGCCGATTTCGCTCTAGATTGTGCCGGTCTGCCGACACGCCGGGGAAGGGGTGTGGGGAGAAATAATCTTCCCCCTGTGGGGTTGTGGATAACTCACCGTCGGTGGCGGAAAGGTGCGGAAGGTTCTCCCCAGACAGGCCGCCGGGTCGGTGGAATACGGGTAGAAAATGACATTGGTGTAACTACATCATCTTGTGGTCGAACGCGATATGATTCACTATATGTAGTGCCTCGGTCGAGGTTGCAACAGTTTTCAGAAGGGGCGTGACATGGCGACTACCGTGTACACCAAGCCGTCGTGTGTGCAGTGCACCGCGACCTATCGTGCGCTGGACAGCCAGGGCATTGACTACAACGTGATTGATCTGTCAGAAGACCCCACGGCGCTTGAAACCGTGAAAGAGCTGGGCTACCTGCAGGCACCCGTTGTGGTGACCGATGATGAGCACTGGTCGGGCTTCCGCCCCGACAAGATTTCGCAGCTCGCGTCGCGCCTCGTCGACTAGGTGCACCAGGTGATCGCCCGCGACTTCGGCCGGGGGCGATCCATGCACGTAGGCAGGAAGCTGGCGCGGAAGGAGCAGGAGATGACCGACTTGGTCTACTTCTCAAGCGTGTCGGGCAACACCCACCGCTTCGTCGAGAAGCTGGGCAGACCAGCCCATCGCATTCCACTGCACCAGGCCGACGAGCCTCTCGTGGTGGACGAGCCGTTTGTGCTCATTCTCCCCACCTACGGCGGCGGGCCAGAAACCCGCGCGGTACCCAAACAGGTCATCCGGTTCCTCAATGACGAGCGCAACCGCACCCACCTGCGCGGGGTTATCGCGGCGGGCAACACCAACTTCGGAGACGCGTACGGCATCGCAGGCGACATCATCGCCAAGAAGTGCCACGTGCCCCATCTTTATCGATTCGAACTCTTTGGCACCCCGGACGACGTCACCGCCGTTCAAGATGGATTGGAACAGTTTTGGAAACAGCAGTGATTGATGCCCCCCTCGCCTCGTCGCGCGTCAGCGACATGGACTACCACTCGCTGAACGCGATGCTCAACCTGTACGACGCAGACGGCAAGATTCAGTTCGAGAAGGATCGCGAGGCCGCACGGCAGTATTTCCTGCAGCACGTCAACCAGAACACGGTCTTCTTTCACAACTTCGAAGAGCGCGTCCGCTTCCTGCTCGACAACGACTATTACGAGCGTGAGCTCATCGAGAAGTACCCGCTCGACTTCGTTGAGCAGTTGACGAACGAGGCGTACGGCCTGAAGTTTCGCTTCCCGACTTTCCTCGGCGCGTTCAAGTTCTTCACCTCATACGCGCTGAAGACCTTCGACGGTAAGCGCTACCTTGAGCGCTTCGAGGATCGCGTTGTAATGGTGTCGCTCGGCCTCGCGCAGGGCGACCAGCAGCTCGCCCGTGGCATCATGCGCGAGATCATCTCGGGCCGCTTTCAGCCGGCCACCCCAACCTTCCTGAACCTCGGTAAGGCTCAGCGCGGCGAACTCGTCTCCTGCTTCCTGCTCCGCATTGAAGACAACATGGAGTCGATCTCGCGCGCGATCAACTCGTCGCTGCAGCTCTCCAAGCGCGGCGGTGGGGTGGCGCTCTCGCTCTCGAACATCCGCGAGGCCGGTGCCCCGATCAAGAAGATCGAGAACCAGTCTTCCGGAATTATTCCCGTCATGAAGCTGCTCGAAGACAGCTTCAGCTATGCGAACCAGCTCGGTGCGCGTCAGGGTGCCGGGGCGGTGTACCTTTCGGCGCATCACCCCGACATCATGCGCTTCCTCGACACGAAGCGCGAGAACGCTGACGAGAAGATCCGCATCAAGACACTGTCGCTGGGCGTCGTTGTGCCCGACATTACGTTCGAGCTCGCGAAGAAGAACGAGGACATGTACCTCTTCTCGCCGTACGACGTCGAGCGCGTCTATGGGGTGCCCTTCGGCGATATCTCGATCAGCGAGAAGTACCACGATATGGTCGACGATGCGCGCATCAAGAAGACGAAGATCAGTGCCCGCCACTTCTTCCAGACCGTGGCCGAACTGCAATTCGAGTCGGGCTATCCCTACATCGTGTTCGAAGACACGGTAAACAAGGCCAACCCGATCAAGGGTCGCATCAACATGTCGAACCTGTGCTCCGAGATTCTGCAGGTCAACACCCCCACCACGTACAACGAAGACCTCAGCTACGACCAGATCGGCAAGGACATCTCTTGCAATCTGGGTTCGATGAACATCGCCATGATGATGGACGGCGATGATTTCGGGGCCAGCGTCGATCTCGCGATCCGCGCACTCACCGCGGTCAGCGATATGAGCCACATTTCCTCCGTGCGCTCGATCGAAGACGGCAACGACAAGTCACACGCCATCGGCCTCGGCCAGATGAACCTGCACGGCTATCTCGCGCGGGAGCGGATCCACTATGGCAGCGTCGAGGGAATCGACTTTACGAACATCTACTTCTACACGATCCTCTTCCACGCACTGAAGGGTTCGAACAAGCTCGCGATCGAGCGCGGGGTCGCATTCGAGGGGTTCGAGGATTCGAAGTACGCCTCGGGTGAGTTCTTCGACAAGTACACCGACCACGCGTGGGAACCCGAGACCGAGCGCGTGCGCGAACTCTTCGCCACGTCTGGCGTCGCGATCCCGAATCAAGAAGACTGGCGTGAGCTGAAGGCGAGCGTGCAGGCGCACGGCATCTACAACCAGAACCTGCAGGCGGTGCCGCCGACCGGCTCGATCTCGTACATCAACAACTCGACGAGCTCGATCCACCCAATCGCGTCGAAGATCGAGATTCGCAAGGAAGGCAAGCTGGGGCGCGTCTACTACCCGGCGCCGTTCCTCACGAACGACAATCTTGAGTACTACGAGGATGCCTACGAGATCGGGCCCGAGAAGATAATCGATACCTACGCCGCGGCGACGCAGCATGTGGATCAGGGCCTCTCGTTGACCCTGTTCTTCAAAGACACGGCCACGACGCGCGATATCAACAAGGCGCAGATCTACGCGTGGCGCAAGGGCATCAAGACGATCTACTACATCCGTCTGCGTCAGCTCGCACTTGAGGGCACGGACATGTCTGAGTGCGTCTCGTGCATGCTCTGATTGCTCCGCACCTCCCGCATGTTCTGCGTGGGTCGCGCTCACTGCGGGCGCTCACGCAACGCTGATCACACACGTTCGTTACGGAAAAAGGAACACACATGGTGCCGCACGAGAAGCTGAAGCTGGTGGATCACGTCCAGGCGATCAACTGGAACCGCATCGAAGATGAGAAAGACCTTGAGGTCTGGAACCGTCTGGTAAATAACTTCTGGTTGCCCGAGAAGGTGCCGCTCTCGAACGACATGCAGTCGTGGGCGACCCTAACGTCGGAGGAGCAGCTCCTCACGATGCGTGTGTTCACAGGACTCACCCTGCTCGACACGATCCAGGGGACGGTGGGCGCGGTCTCACTGATTCCCGACGCGATCACCCCTCACGAGGAGGCCGTGTACACGAACATCGCGTTCATGGAGTCGGTGCACGCGAAGAGCTATTCGTCGATCTTCTCGACGCTCTGCTCGACGCAGGAGATTGACGACGCGTTCCGCTGGTCGGTAGACAATCCGTACCTGCAGAAAAAGGCGCAGATCATCACCGACTACTACCGAGGCGATGATCCGCTGAAGCGCAAGGTGGCTTCGACGCTGCTTGAGTCGTTCCTGTTCTACTCGGGCTTCTACCTGCCGATCTATTGGTCGTCGAAGGCGAAGCTCACGAACACGGCAGACCTGATCCGGCTCATCATTCGCGACGAGGCCGTGCACGGGTACTACATCGGCTACAAGTTCCAGAAGGGGCTCGAGAATGAGACGGAGGAGCGCCGCGAGGAGCTCAAGGACTACACGTTCTCGCTCATGTACGAGCTGTACGAGAACGAGGTGCATTACACGCAGGATCTCTACGACTCCGTCGGCCTCACCGAAGACGTGAAGAAGTTCCTGCACTACAACGCGAACAAGGCGCTGATGAACCTCGGCTACGAGCCGATGTTCCCGAAGGAGATGACCGACGTCAATCCGGCGATCCTCTCGTCGCTCTCGCCGAACTCAGACGAGAACCACGACTTCTTCAGTGGATCGGGCTCCTCGTATGTGATCGGTAAGGCCGTCGCCACCGAAGATGAGGACTGGGACTTCTAAGACTTCTTCCTAGAGACCCCAGGTAAATACCTGATCACGCCCCTGATCCGCGAGTTTTCGCAGATCAGGGGCGTTTTCGTGTCTCCCAGTCGAAAGACAGAGGAGAACAGAGATGAACAGGAATACCCACCCGAAGTGGCACGGGGATGGCACGCGCGCACCTTCCATGCGGAAGGAGGGCGAGGTAGCGACCGGAATTTGCGGTTGCTGCACCGCCCAAGCCGTGCCACTTCGTGCCACCAACGACCGAACCAACCCCCGGAGATCCGCGGAATCATGCGGATCCAGGAAGGGCGTGAAGTCGAGTGGCACGAAGTGGCACGACGGTCCGCCAGCGTCCGTTCGAGTCCATGGGAGGGCATCATGAGTAACAGCAAACGCGAGAATTGGGGGAGCCTGCGCAAGCTCCCGTCGGGCCGCTGGCAAGCTCGATACCCAGGACTCGACGGAACGACCTACACAGCCAGAACCGACCAAGACCGGCCGCTCACCTTCCTCACCAAAACGGATGCCCGCACCTGGCTTGCCGGGGTGCAATCGAAGATGGCACGAGGCCTTTGGGAGCCACCGGAGGAGATCGCAGCGCGGCTGCAAGCCGAGCTGGAGGTCGAACACGCGCAGTCGTTGGGCTTCGAGGAGTATTCCAAGCGTTGGCTTGAAATGATCCGTACCGAACCCAATCGCAGCGGTAAGAAACGGGCGGTCGGCACGGTGCGCTCGTACCAGGGGAAGGTCACCGGCTACCTCGTTCCAGAGTTTAGGAGCACTCCGGTGCGCGAGATCGACGCCGCCCGCATCAAGGTGATGACGGACCGGCTTGATCAGATCCCCGCGCCGCTCAACCCGAACTCGAAGTTCAACGGCATTACGAGACCGGTGCTCATCGTGCTCATGATGATCCTCCGGCAGGCCGCACGAGACGGCATCATCCCGGCGGCACCGAATGTATCGGTACCGCGGCAAGAGTCGGTGAGGCACGACGCAGACCACGACGCGGGTGAAGACGTTGCGAATCCCATTCAGGTTGAAGCACTGTACGAGGCGGTTCCAGATCAGTGGGCTATCGCGGTGCTGCTCGCGGCATGGTGTCAGCTGCGCCGAGGTGAGTGCCTCGGCCTGCAGCGTCGTGATATCGAGTGGCATGACGACGGAAGTGCCACACTGCATGTGCGGCGCCAGCTCAACGCCAACACCGGTGGCTACACCGATCTGAAGAGTGAGGCTGGCAGGCGATCCCTCAGTATTCCGAAGCTCATGATCGGTCGGCTGCAGCAGCACTTGGAGGACTACGTTTCGTCCGACGCGAAGGCGCCGGTGCTCCCGGCCGACCGCCGGGGGAGTATCCCGCTGTCGAACACCCGGTGGGGATACATCTGGGCTGACGTGCGAGATGGAGTCGCGGGGCTGCCTCATCGCTTCAGGTTTCATGACCTGAGGCACACGGGGCTGACGATCTTCGCGCAAGAGGGGGCGACGCTCGCGGAGCTGATGCGCCGGGGCGGGCACGCTGACATCCACATCGTGCTGCGCTACCAGCACGCCACGATGAACCGAGATCGGGAGTTGGCCGACCGTATGAGTGACCGTGTCAGCTCGAGTATCGCCCGAGCGAAGAAAGAAGGTGATGGGGGAGAGGAGACCTAACCGGACAGCCGCGGACACCTGTGGAGTGACACTCATTCGCTTACAGGGAGGTAATACCATGACTGCTCGCACTCCATACGGTGCACCCGAATCCGCGTTGGTTCCGTTGGCGGTCGCGGCCGAGAATCTGGGAGTTTCGGTCAAGACCATCAGACGTCGAATCGCTGACGGTACCGTCCACGGGTATCGGGTCGGGCGCCTCATTCGCGTTGACCTCAACGAGCTTCGACAGAGTCTGGTCGTAGAGATGCCAACGGCAAGGTAGCAGCTACAGCGCTCGGCTTGTGGGTGACACAGCATGCGACGCCCCCGCTCGGATCACACTCCGCGCGGGGGCGTTTGCTTCGCCCTCTAGCGTTCGTGCGATGTCGGCTCCATCGGTAATGACACGGGCGTGACCGCTTTGCAGCAGCAGGTTGGTGCCCGTGCTGGCGGCACTCGTTACCGGCCCGGGGACTGCGCCGACGAGGCGTCCAAGCTGCGCAGCCTCGGTGGCCGTGTGCAACGAACCTGACCGGGATCCTGCTTCAACGATGATTATCGCGTTCGACAGAGCGGCGAGGATGCGCGATCGGTCGATAAACCGCTGGCGAGTCGGCGCGACCGACGGTGGCACCTCGGACAGCACCAGGCCCTCTCGGGCAATGCGATCGATGAGGTCAGCGTGGCCCGCGGGGTATGGGCGATCGACGCCAGAAGCGAGCACCGCGATCGTGTTCGCATCTCGGATGAGGGCGGCACGGTGCGCGGAGGCCTCGATCCCGTACGCCGCGCCTGCGACCAGTGTTCTGCCGCCCTGAGCGATGTCTCCGCACAATTCGTCGGTGACATGCGCGCCGTATGAGGTGGCGGCGCGGGCGCCCGTGACGGTGATGCGCTGCGGGAGCGACTCAGTGAGCAATTCCGTGCGTCCCTTTGCCCAGAGCGTGTACGGGGCACGAGGGCCGAGATCGTTGAGGGACGTTGGCCAGTCTGGGTCGCTGGGAACGATCACACGGACCTTGCTGGATTCAACCATGCGCTCGGCAAGGCGATCCGGGGCGGCAACTGAAAGGAGCCGATCGCGCCACACCGCAGCCTCAACGGGATCCATGCCCGGGACCGTGCCGTCCCCCTCGGCGATTGAGATCAGCTCTGCTGCGCCTACCTCGGTGAGTAGTTTTCCCGTGGCGACGTCAGCGGGGGTGCCGATAATCGATAGCAATACGCGGGCGGATCGATCATCCCTAGCAAGAGCGGTGAGCGCGGGCATGGTGGCCTCCTTCGAGAGTGACTTCTTCTAGAAGGTGCGCCTCATCTGACCCTTTCGCATCTGCAAAAGCGGGCGTACATTGGAGGGTGAGGCACGTCCACAAATAGCAGGCCCTTCGGGGCGGCCCTCACGGGAACTCGATCATATGTTGCCTCCTCTTCGGAGAAATATGTACATCGGGAGTCCCCGTCATGATTCGCTCAATCTGGATCTTGAGTATCTACGTTCGCTCGTTCATGCAGCACAGCATGCCGACCAACATCCTCATCGCTTTCATTCGGCAGCGTCGTGGGCTGAAGTGGGGTGTGCCAGCGATGTTGCTTGCCGTGCCCTACGCGCTGGCTGCCGTGTGGTGTTTAGATCTGATCGATCACGGCGGGCCGGGGTGGTTACACCTCGTGATCTTGATCTGTATCTGGAACGCGATAAAGTTCATCGTCATGGGCCCGGTCAGCGTGGTGCTGTTGTTGCGTTGGAAGCATTTTGAGGCAGTCGTCCGCAGAGAGGTAGCCATACACGAGTCACCGGCTGAGCCCAACACTTTGCTCAGCCGGTGACGGCGATTAGTTGGGCACTTCTCCCGTGTGATCGTCGATGCTCGCGTAAAAGGCATCTTCGGCGGCTTCGCGTACTTGAACCTGGTCGACGACGAATTGCACGAAGTCGGCATCGCGGTCAGTGATGACCTGCTCGACGGTTTCGACCGTGTGATCCTCACCGGGCCAGATTGTCAGCCGTGTGGGCCGGTCTCGGTCGAGACGGGTGCCGCTTGCGGACACCCAGTCGCGCAGCCGCTGTCGCGCGTCAGCGAAGTCTCGATGCCAGCCCAATGGGGCAGAGCCGTCTTGGTTCGCGTCATAGGCGCAGAGCCAGTGCAGATGGAGCGCAGACAGCTCCCAGAGCAGCTCGGGGTGTCGGTGCCAGAGCGGTGGGATCACTGACGCTGGGAGCCCGTACTCCAGTCGGAGCCAGTCCACCCAGCGATTGAGTTCAAGCAGCTCTTGTTCGAGGTCGTGCGAGGTGAGCAGGTTCCAATTGACTGGGTGTGGCGGTTCAGCCACCAGATTGCCATCGCCCCACGGTGTGTGAGGAAGGTCATCGCTTTCATCAAGGTTCTCCTGAGCGTTCATGAGTCGATCCCCATTCGTGCGTTAGAGGCCGAGCGCCGGTGAGCTGAATACTGTTCGCTGTGCGGGGGATTCAAACGCTCGACTCTGCTCCCGCGCGGGAGCCTCTTGGCCTGCAACTTTGCGAGGTGAGCGATCCACGTCGTACCGGGTGCGAACGACATCATGACCGATGCGCTTCGCCACGAACTCTTCCCCCTCAACGGGCTGTCCGTCTCGTTCGAAGCTCACCGGCTGTTGGTAACCCTCGGCAATGAAGTTGTCGCCTTTCGTGAACCGTTCATCTGCCAGTTCCGCTGAGCGCCCAAACATGACGAGATGATGGAAGCTCGTCTCGAGCTGCGTGAAGCTGCCGTCCTGTTCGCGACGAAAATGCTCCTGCCCAAAGCGGAAATAGAGACGCTGGTTTCCGTTTGCCGAGGTCGTCAGCTTGGGGTCGGTGGCGACAAACCCTGAGACGGATTCTTGCGTGTGGATCGACATGTTCTCTTCCTGTCTGCTCGGGTGACCGGCTTTGTTCGGTCACTGCAAAGGGAAGGTGCGCGTGGATTCCCGTGCGTATCGCTACGTCGCGGGGCGTTCCAGCGATGCCTCAACCGCCGTGCGATCGGCTTTGAGCTGCGGGCTGTCGGTCCGCTTCGGCCACGGATGCAGGCCAGTAATGATCGGCGGTGCCGATCGCAGCAAGATGACCCCAGTGCCAAATGGCAGGGTGCGGATGCGGTCGGGCGGCAAAATCGGGACGCGCCGAATGGAGCGCTGGTTCGAGCGCGAACCGCAGTCACCCAGCGTGATCGAATCAGTGAATTCGTCTCGTTCTCCGATCAGCGTGGAGAGGTCTTGGAGGTCACGAGAGTTGGAAGCGCCGCCGAGGATGATCTTTGCGATGCTGGCATCCCAGATCGCGGCTGCTTGATTCTCGGACCACTTGTCTCGCGCTTGGGCGAGTGACTGGAGCACGGGCATAGTCGTGATCCCCGTACCTCCGCCCTCTGCCATGAGCGTCGGGAGCGAAGGAAGCGGCGCGAGATTTCCAATCTCATCGAGGGCGAGTAGTAGCGGCGGATCAAGCCGCGCGCCCGGTGATCGTGCTGCCATGCGGCGGGCCGTCTCGACGAGGTCTTCAACGAATGCCGCGACGAGAGCAGAGCTGTTCCCAGCCCCCGCACCGGTAGCCAGCAAATAGAGCGTGCCGCGACTGCGAATGAACGTCGCGGGATCGAAGTGCTCACCGTCCGATGGACTGACGGCATCGAGTACCCGGGGATCGGCCAGTGCCGAGAGCGCGAGGGAAACACCCTGCCAGATGCTGTCACGCGTGCGAGGGTCTGCATCGAGCATCGCCTCCAGCGACTCCGCCCAACCTGTCGCCGCAAGTGGCGAGCCGACCAGGATCGCAACTGCCTCGGCCGCCGCCGAAGGATCGAGCGTCCACCGGAAGAGTTCAGTTGGGCTGCGGCGGTCGAGAGCTGCAGCGTGCAAGAGTGCCTGCAACGCAATGCGCGTCTTTCCCTCCCAGAACCCGCCGCCTTCGACGCCACCCGAAGACAACTCGGTGGCCGCGGCAAGCCCGGTTGCCCGGATCATCGCGGTCAGCGGATCCTCGCACCCACGGATGGGGGACCACCGCAGCCCGGCAGGGATACCTTCAGCGAGACGCTGTGGATCGAAGACGGCGACCGGCCCGAGCCGCGCTCGTGCTCTGAGCGTTGCGGTGAGGTTGTCGGGCCTCGTCGACGTCGTGACGACCGCACCCGGTGCATCAAGGATCGCCGGGATGACGATGTGCAGACCTTTGCCTGAGCGCGGTGGCCCGATCAGCAAGATCGAGTCTTCGACGCTGGCCCAAATCTGCTTGCCACGTGACCGGCCCAACAAGTAGCCCACGTCCTCAGGCATTGGCTTTTCCAGCGAAGGACGAAGCGTGGCAGCCCGGTGCAAGAGCGACTTCACAGACGCATTGGCTACGACCTCGTGGCTCGTGGCAGTGCCCGCGAGCTTGTGCGGATCGGCATCCGCGGCTCGAGAATGGCGACGCCACCTCATCCAGATCCAGCCGATCGCGCCACCGAGTCCGAGAAGCAACGTCATAGCCACGGCCCAGTAGATGATCGCATTGAGCGCGGGCGCTTGGAGCGCTGCCGCCGGGTCCAACGGATCAAAGAGAACGTTGACACCACCAGCAATTCCGACTTCTGGTTGCGTTGTCCCAGTGAGGAAGGCAGCAATCAAACCTGCTGCTCGCAGGACCACGGCAACACCAAAGACAGCGACAAGGGCAACCATCAAAGCATTGGTCAGCTCATCA
Source organism: Leucobacter shiyiweii (assembly GCF_052446065.1). Classification (GTDB taxonomy): domain Bacteria; phylum Actinomycetota; class Actinomycetes; order Actinomycetales; family Microbacteriaceae; genus Leucobacter. The sequence continues at coordinate 93,020 of NZ_CM127080.1, forward strand.
CCGAGCCCACGACCCTGCGCGTGTGGAGCACTCATGACGGCAGCTGCTCCGAGACGATCACGCCTGAAACGCGTCCGATGAGCATGACTTCTGAACGGTGGTCCACCAACTGGCCTAGGTCGAGGAGGCCACGAGCGGTCCCGTCAGTAGATCCTTCGGCGCTGGACACTGCCAGCGCGACGGTGATGTCTTCGCCAGGAATGAATCCGGACCCGGTGATCTCAAAGAGCTGGTGCGTCGGGCGGTGTCGCGCTCGCCGCATCTCACTGGACTGCCCGGCTTTTACAGCCGTGTGTTCTTTTCGCACAGCATGGATGATGTCGGTGAACACCGAGCCATCGAACTCGTGGACTTCAATGCGTACGGTGCGAGTGCCGTGAGTAGTGAGCGCATCGAGCAGATCGCCGAATTGTGCCCGACTCCATTCGCTATCCGGCCTGAGTGGCGGGAACTCGCCCCCATCGTAGACGACACGCAAGGTACCGCGCTCGTCGACGCGGATGCTGGCGAGTGGAAGGTTGACGGACGGTTCGGACGGTTCTTCTCTCATGCGGCGATAGCTCATGCCACATAGGTACGCCGCGTAATACCAGGGAATGGCTGAGGTCGACAAAAGTCTTCCGACAGTTGGACCGTTTCTAGCAAGGGAGAGTCAGAAGAACAGTAGGGGGAACGCTGGTGGGGCACGCGGCACCCGGGGTGGTTCTCAGGCGCAGCAGGACAGTCGCGCAGGATTGGTGGTGAAGGCTTTTGCTGCGATCCGGATGCCCTCGGCCATGGTCAGATAGGGAGCCCATGCGTCGGCGACCTCGGTAATGGTCTTGCCCAGGATGTGGACGCCAGCTGCGGCGAGCTCACCGGCGTCCTTGGCGACAGCGGTCAGGCCAAGGATCTCGCCGGTGTCGGCGTTCGCAACTATTTTGATGAACCCGCGGGTGTCCCGGTTCACGAGTGCGCGGGGCACATGGTGCAGCGGCAGTACTCTACAGTCGCAGCGAATTCCGGCATCGAGGATTTGCTTCTCAGTCAGCCCGACCGCGCCAATCGCTGGGCTAGTGAACGTCACTCGCGGCAGCCGCGTGTAGTCGACGGATCTGTTGGCGTCGGCGAACGCGTTCTCGGCGACCATAGTGCCGTGGTGGGCCGCGACGTAGACGAACTCCGGGTGCCCGGTCACGTCGCCCGCCGCCCAGATCCGCGTGTTGGATGACCGCAGCTGGTCTGTAACCACGACCTCGCCAAACTCTCCGGTGTTCACTGCCACTGCGTCGAGGTTCAGCCCATCTGTCACGGGGCGTCGGCCCAGAGCGACCAGGACCTGGTCGGCGCGGAACTCCTGCTCCCCACCGGACACGTCCGCTGTCACTACCACCTGCCCGGTCCCCGCATCCCGAACGGCTCGGGTAGCGACCGCGCGGCGGACCACACGGATGCCCTCGTCAGAGAAAACCTCCTGCAGCGCTTTAGAGACCTCCGGCTCCTCCTTCGAAGCCAGCCGGGACCGCATCAGCACCGTAACCTTGGAGCCGAGCCTGGCGAACAGTTGCGCCTGCTCCAGAGCGACGTAGCCGCCACCGAGCACCAGCAACGACTCAGGCACCTCGGTCAGCTCCATCGCCGTGGTCGAAGTGAGGTACCCAGCCTCCTCCAGCCCGTCGAACTTCGGGGCCCAGGGCCGGGAGCCGGTCGCGATCAGATATTGGTTGGCCTCGATTGTCTCAACCATCCCGTCGGCCCCGGTGATCTCAAGAACCGGGACATCGGGTATTCCTGCGAAGGTGGCGTCGCCATGTCGGATCTGCCACCCGTAGGAGTCGGCGATATCGACGTATTTCTCGCCCCGCAGCGATTCGACCAGTGCCTGCTTGCCGCCGACCAACGCGGGCATATCTACAGGCTCCGCGAAGGTGTCGATGCCCGGGAAGCGAGTTGTCGCATCCGCAGCAACGTGGCGGGCCTCGGCTGCGGCGATGAGCGCCTTGGAAGGCACGCACCCCGTGTTCACGCATGTGCCCCCGAAGGTGCCCCGCTCGATCATCACCACCGATTTGCCGAGCGTGCTTGCGCGGATGGCGGCGGCAAATGCACCGCTACCCGATCCAATAATGGCGAGGTCGTACTTCGTAGGCATCCCGGCTCCTGTCAACGGTTGGAAAGAAAGCACCCTTCAGCCATACTTGACCTTCCAGTACAGTGGAAGGTCAAGTAGACTCGCCCAAACGATCGGAGGGCCTTGATGCGGATAGGGGAACTCGCCGAAAAGGCGGGCACAACAACGAAGACGCTCCGGTTCTACGAGGAGCAAGGGTTGCTGCCACCGGCCGACCGCACGCCAGCCGGGTACCGCGATTACGCGCCCGATGCTGTCTCCCGGATTGATTTTGTCCACCGCGGCCAGGCGGCAGGCCTTACCCTTGCCCAGATCCGCCAGATCCTAGAGATCCGCGACGATGGCCACGCGCCCTGCGGACACGTTCGCGACCTACTCGAAGCGCGCCTGAGCGACATCGAGCAGCAGATCGCCCGACTCTCCGCCCTTCACAACACCATCACCAAACTCCGGGAGGATGCCGCGAACCCCGAGCCCGACGACTGCGACCCTGGACAGGTCTGCCGATACCTCTGAACCTCTCCCCGTAGGGTCGGACAAGTCGAGGCCTTCATGTTCGGGTTAGCTTGGTCGCTACCCATCCTGTAGGCCTCGGCCCTACTCACCCCGCTACCGCGCCCAACACTCTCACCTCTGAAGAGCCAGTTTGGTTCCGCGAGAAGGTCTCGGTATGAAGTAAGCACCAACCGGCGGTGCCGCGCTCGCCGCATCGCACTGGGCTGCCCGGCTTCTACCGGGGTGCCAACTTGCTGGTAGCTGCGGCGAGCACAGACAGGACCGGACTGTAGTACGCCCATCGGCCGCGCTGTTGGCGAGTGACGAGTCCGGCTTCGACGAGTTGCTTCATGTGATGTGAAACCGTAGGTTGCGAGAGTCCGACTGGTTCCGTGAGGTCACACACGCACATCTCGCCGCTGGCGCTGGCAGTAATGAGTGAGAGCAGCTTTACTCGTGTCGGGTCGCCGAGGGCCTTGAAAACTTTCGCCAAATGCTGGGCATCCACATCAGTCACGACATTGTCGCCAAGCGTCGCGCAGCAACTTGACGACAAAACTGGAGGCGCAACGTCCTGCAAATTGTTCATACCACCATTCTGCCCAACATATTGACAATTGTCGATATGAGGCGATAGGTTTTTCATATCGATGAATGTCAATGGATGGAGAAGTGTGATGCACGAAGTCGTCGTGATTGGAGCAGGGCCCCAGGGGCTCGCAGCTGCTGCCCATTTGCTGGAGCGCGGAGTTGAACCACTGGTGCTGGAAGCGGGCGATGGCCCGGCCGCAGCAGTATCGGAGTGGGCGCACGTGCGCTTATTTTCGAAATGGTCTGAAGTGATCGACGGTGCGAGCAAGCGTCTCCTTGAGACAACTGACTGGATCGAACCCGCTGAAGGTTACCCGATGGGGGCACAGTGGATCTCTGAGTATCTCGCGCCCCTTGCCGAGACACTTGCGGAGCGGGTGCGTTACGGCGTTCGCGTGACAGGAGTTAGCAAGAAGGGGCGGGACCGCTCGGTAGATGCAGGCCGGTCAGATCAACCGTTCACCATTCATATGGTGAATTCGGATGGTGGAGAAGAGCGAATTGAAGCTCGATCCGTAATTGATGCTTCGGGAACCTGGAATACACCAAGTCCAGCGGGTGCGGACGGTCTCCCCGCGTTGGGAGAGCAAGCTGTCGCGGCAGCAGGCATCCTCAGTTACCTGATTCCGACGCCAGAGGATGCCCGTGCGCTCTCGGGTAAACACGTCGTTGTCGTTGGTAATGGTGCGTCGGCGAAAACAGCCATTACACAGTTGGCTCGGATCGCCCGGCGCGATCCTTCTACCCAGATCACCTGGGTGCTGCGCCGCGGTGTAGTCGGTAATACGTTCGGCGGTGGCACTGCGGATGAGCTTCCAGAGCGTGGCGCACTTGGCCAGCTTGCAGAAAAGTACGTCGCTGACGGGCTCGCGGACCTTGTCACGGGATTCAGGGTTGTAGAAGTGAATCGTGACGGTGATCGTGCGATTTTGGTCGCGGAAGACGGTCGGTCGCTTGCCCCAGCAGACCAGATCATCGTGCTGACCGGGTTCCGCCCTGACCTGTCGATTTTGTCGGAAGTTCGATTGGAGATCGATCAGCGTCTTCAGGCACCCGCACGTGTGGCGACCGAGGTAGATCCCAATTTGCACTCATGTGGATCGATCCGTGCCACTGGTGCAGCGGATCTTGCCCACCCTGAAGAAGATCTCTACATTGTTGGCGCGAAGTCCTACGGGCGCGCCCCAACATTCTTGGCGCTGACGGGATTCGAACAGGTGCGCAGCGTCGCCGCGGCATTAACGGGCGACCTTGAAGCTGCACAGCGCGTTGATCTTGTGCTGCCGGATACGGGTGTGTGTGGTGGTGCTGGCTTGTTTGATGCTCCTGAGGAAACGTCGGGCGGTAGCTGCTGTGCAACCGCTCCTGCACCGGTTGAGCTTGTTACCTCACTCAACCGCTAATTCCCTTGGGGAGTGACGTCTTCCGTTTCCAATCGTCTGAACTGTGCCGGGGCAGTGCTCATGTTACTGAGCCCCACCCCGGCGCAGCGCTAACTAATCGAGTAGCGACGCCACCAACTCTTCGATGCGCTGTTTGATGTCGTCACGAATGGGACGTACTGCCTCGATTCCCTGCCCTGCGGGGTCATCAAGCTCCCAGTCCTCGTAACGCTTGCCTGGGAAGAATGGGCAGGCATCACCGCAGCCCATCGTGATCACCACGTCAGAGTCCTGCACAGCCTCAGTGGTAAGCACTTTGGGTTGCTCGGCGGTGATGTCGATGCCTTCTTCGCGCATGGCGGCGACGGCTGTGGGATTGATCTGGTCGGCGGGCATCGACCCGGCGGAGCGTACCTCGATGCGATCGCCAGCAATATGGCGTAGGTATCCCGCTGCCATTTGTGAACGCCCGGCGTTGTGCACACAGACGAAGAGCACGGAGGGTTTGGTTTGAGTGGTCATTGAAGTTTTTCCTTATGTGGTGAGCGTGTCAAGCAATGTGTGTACGCGGGTGGCGATGTCGTCGCGGATCGCTCTGGCACCGTCATCAGAGGCGAGGGCGGGGTCTCCCACTGCCCAATCTTCGTAGCGCACACCGGGAATGATGGGGCAGACATCGCCGCAGCCCATGGTGATGACGACATCTGCGGCACGCACCGCGTCATCGGTGAGTGGCTTTGGAAACGCTGTTGCCGCATCCTTGTCACCCTCAATTTCTGTGAGGAGCGAACGTACACTCGGGTGCACATCGACAGCTGGGTTCGATCCGGCCGAGCGAGCGATGACGGTGCCACCCGACAGCTGATTCATGAGGGCTGCCGCGAGTTGCGAACGCCCGGCATTCGCAACACATACGAACAGCACCTGCGGTACAGAAATCTCACGGTCACGCATCAGGTCAGCAAGACGTTGTCTCGCGAAGCGTTCAGTGAGGGGGATCATGTGTTGGGTAAGTTTCGCAGACCTGACAAGACCCGCATACGATTCCCGGACGATCGCGGTTACCAGGTCGCGATTCAACTCGGAAAGTTCGTCGGCCAGTTCATCCGCGAGCCGCGTAACGCGAGCATCCATAGTGCGCAGCGCGACAGCGCGATCCTGTTCGCTCTCAACATCTTCAAGGAGGGTCGCCGGTGCAAAAGAATCTAGTAGCGCGGTGACAGCATTTTTGCGAGATGCGACGACTCGATACCAGACCCAGGTGCCACGACGCTCTGAGGCGAGCAATCCAGCGTCCTTCATGACTTTCAGATGGTGAGACACCGTGGGCTGCGACACTTCAGTAAGCTCAGCAAGATCGCACACGCACGCTTCACCGCGGGGGTCTGTCGCGATGGCAGAGAGCATTCGCAGGCGGAGTGGCTCAGCGAGCGCCTTGAGTGTGGTTGCGACAGAGGAAGCGGCTGCAGTTCCCATCGCGTGCTCCACTGCTGGTGTGCATATTTCTGGGTTGCGGAGCGCGATGTCCGGGGTCATGATTTGCTCATTTCAGTCGCGTATGGGTCCGTCTTAAACCAAACTCTCGCCAGCCACAGGGAGACGTACACCAGGCCGACGAGCACCGGCACTTCAATGAGGGGACCGACCACACCCGCGAGCGCCTGGCCAGAGGCGGCGCCGAACGTGCCGATTGCGACTGCGATCGCGAGCTCAAAGTTATTGCCTGCTGCGGTGAACGCAAGGGACGTGGATCGGGCATAGCCGAGACCGATCGCTTTACCAGCGATCATGCCGACAAACCACATAATGGCGAAGTACGCGAGCAGTGGCACCGCGATACGAGCAACATCAAGCGGGTTATTTGTGATTGCTTCGCCCTGGAACGCGAAGAGCAGCACGATGGTGAAGAGCAGGCCGTAGAGCGCCCACGGGCCGATCCTCGGGAGGAACTTCGCTTCGTACCATTCGCGACCGCGACGCTTCTCGCCGACCCACCGCGACATAAACCCTGCAAGCAGTGGAACACCCAGGAACACCAGCACATTGAGCGCGATCTGCCACACCGAAACGTCTAGGCCCTGAGTGTCGAGGCCGAGCCAGCCGGGGAGTACCGTGAGGTAGAACCAGCCGAGCACGGAGAACATGACGACCTGGAACACTGAGTTCACCGCGATCAGTACCGCGGTTGCGTCGCCGTCACCGCATGCCAGGTCGTTCCAAATCACGACCATCGCGATACAGCGAGCAAGCCCAACGATGATGACACCGGTGCGATACTCGGGGAGATCCGCGAGGAAGATCCATGCAAGGGTGAACATAAGCGCAGGGCCGATGAGCCAGTTAAGCACGAGCGATGAAATGAGCAGCCTTTTGTCCCCGGTGACTGCTGCGACTTTGTCGTAGCGGACCTTCGCGAGCACGGGGTACATCATGACGAGTAGCCCGAGTGCGATGGGCACGGAGATGCCACCAACCTCAAGTCGTGTCAGGAGTTCGGAGAAGCCGGGGATGAAACGGCCGAGCAGGAGGCCTACGATCATGGCTAGCCCGATCCAGACTGCTAGCCACTTGTCGAGAGCCGACATGCGCTTGGGTGTCACCCGCGACGGAGTTGCCAAGGTATTCGTCACGAGAGCAGTTCCTTAATCTTTGCCGCGATAACTGGTCTTGGGTGTGCCCCGATTAGCACATCGACTCGCTCTCCAGCCTGGTAAAAACCGAGGGTTGGAATCGAAGTGACACCCGCCGCAGATACGGTGGCAGGATTCGCATCCGCATCAACTTTGACAATCTTCACTCGGCCCGAAAACTCGGCTGCTAAGTCTTCAAGCACTGGTGCGATCGCCTTGCACGGGCCGCACCAGGTCGCCCAGATGTCGACGACAACAGGGAGGCCTGACTGGAGCACTTCGTGTTCAAAGGTGTCATCGGTGACGTTGACGATACTCATATGGCACTCTCCAGAACGAGATCCGAGCGTTGTTCAGATGGGATGAGACTTGATAAAAATTGCTGTGCATCCTGCGCTGCGGCACATCCCGTACCTGCCGCAGTGATCGCCTGCCGGTAAGTGTGATCGACCAAGTCGCCCGCCGCGAACACGCCTGGGAGGCTCGTTCGGGTGGATGGATGCTCAACTTTCACGTAGCCGTCGCTGTCGGTTGCCACCTGCTCTGCGACAAGTGCGGATCGTGGGTCATGACCGATGGCAATGAATACCCCCGTCACGTCTAACACTCGTTCCGAGCCGTCAACCGTGTTCTTGAGCCGGAGTCCATCGGCCTGCTCCTCGCCAAGGATTTCAGCCACTTCGGAGTTCCAGGCAACTTCAATCTTGGGGTCAGCGAGCACTCGATCGACCATGATCTTTGAGGCACGGAACTCATCACGACGGTGGACGATGGTGACCTTTGACGCGAATCGCGTCAAAAATAGCGCCTCTTCCATCGCGGAATCACCGCCTCCAACTACGGCGATCTGCTTCTCGCGGAAGAAGAACCCATCACACGTGGCACACCACGAGACACCATGGCCGGAAAGACGATCTTCCTCGGGCAGGCCGAGCTTGCGGTACTCGGACCCCATCGCCAGCACTACAGCACGAGCGGCATAGGCCTCACCGTTACCGGTCTTGATGGTTTTGACGGCGCCTTGAAGGTCGATGTTTACAGCATCGTCGTTGATGATTCGCGCACCGAATCGCTCGGCCTGGGCACGCATCGCATCCATCAGATCTGGGCCTTGAATCCCATCAATAAAGCCGGGAAAGTTTTCGACCTCGGTTGTTGTCATCAGCGCGCCGCCTGCAGTTACGGAACCCGCGAGGACTACCGGAGCAAGGCCCGCACGTGCTGCGTAAACCGCGGCCGTGTATCCAGCAGGTCCGGAGCCGACAATAACTAGCTCTACATTTTGAATCGACATGTGTCTATATTGGCAAACTTCGATACATGCTGCAACTTGGCGTGATGGATTTCACCAACTCGCTAGATGATGTTCATGCGCGGCTGCTTCTTAAACTTGGTGATACGACCGAAATAGTAGGACCGTTCGAGTGTTTGGGATCAAAAGTTCTCCGAAGTGCCTGTGCTGGTCATACGCCCGGTCGTGTCGAAGAGTTCCAGCTCCCCGGGGTGCAGTTGGTGCTGGCAGACGAATGAGCGATCCTTGATCCGCCAGAGCCCTTGGCCGACACCGAGACCGGGCAGCAACTTCTGTTCTGTCCGCGTAAGGCCAAGCGCCTTCGCGGTTGCTCCGAGCTGATCGGACTCCTGACGATAGATGATCCGCGTTTCGGCGTTCGCGAGCAGGCTGTTGGCGAGGGCGCGCATCGCTGAGCCTTGGTCGCCGACGTTCTCCAGGTCAGTCAGCTTATGGAAAATGAGCATGTTCGCAATTCCGTAGTGCCGCGCCAGACGCCAGTGAGCATCCATGCGTCGCAGCAATGCCGGATGTGACATGAGACGCCACGCCTCGTCGTAGATGCACCAGCGCTGACCGCCGTTGGGGTCGAGAAGTGCAGATTCCATCCAGGCCGATGAGCACGTCATGAGCACCGACATCAACGTTGAGTTCTCTGTCACCCGTGACAGATCAAGCGAGATCATCGGCAGTGTTGGATCGAACGTCACTGTCGACGGGCCGTCGAAGAGTCCGGCGAGGTCACCCGAGACCAACCGCCGCAGCGCATGCCCAACGAGCCGTCCATCCTCAGCGAGACGCCCATCGGGATCCGCTTCCGAGGTCGGGGCAAGGATGTGATCGACGACCATCGGAAGGATCGGCACGTCGTTGCTGCGCACGACCTCAGTCAGCGCTGTGTCGATCGACGTGTGTTCCAGCGGAGTGAGCGGTCGCGTCAGAACGGTCTCGGCGAGTGCGCCGATAAGGTCCCGCCGTCGTGCTGAGACGGTAGCTGACCAACTCTCCTCACTCATTCCTGTGGGCCGATAGCCCTCGTCGAGAGGATTCAGCCGAGTCGAGAGTCCATGGCCGAGCACGATTGCTTTGCCGCCGACGGCTTCGGCCACTGCAGTGTGCTCACCCTTTGGATCGCCCGGAACGTAGACCCGACGGCCGAACGGGAGTGACCGGGTGTAGAGGCTTTTTGCCAAGCAAGATTTTCCGGAGCCGACGATGCCTGCGAGTACGAGGTTCGGGGCAGTGATCAGGCCGCGCGCATAGAGCACCCACGGGTCGTAGACGAAAGACCCGCCGGAGTACAGATCCTGACCAACGAAAACCCCATCAGGTCCGAGGCCGCCTTCGGCTAGGAATGGGTACGCGCCAGCAAGGGTTGCCGAGGTGTCTTGATGCCGTGGCAAGCGAAGCTTTCCGGGAGAACGCAGCTGGGCAGTGCCAGGCTCTCCATCGGCCGGGAGGTACGTGGTCGCCCGGCGTTCCGCCAATTCAGTGGCGTATTTTTCACGGGCCACCTGACGCTCAGCCCTCCGCTGCTCAGCCTGCAACCTCGCGGCAGCCTGACTGCGCTGCTTACGCACGCGCCGCGTCTCGGATGCTGGAGCGACGAGGACCGAGGTGTGCAGGTGCTCGGAATCATCGTGGCTCATAGTCCCAGTCCCCGCTGCTGCTTGATCGCCGTGATGCTGGCGGGCTCGAACCATGGTGTTCGCTGTTGCTCGCGAGTTCGGCCCGATGCCGACGGAACGCCAAGGGTTCTGTTGTCATCGGGGAGTTGATCAGCTGGCTCAACCCTATGGAGCCGATACAGAGCGACGTGGTCGAAGCTGTGACTGTAGGCGAGATGATAATCACCCTCTCGTGCCTCACGCTCATGAGGCCCGCTTGGCGGGGCCTCGTAGACGTATCCGTTCTCCATTGCCGCGCTAGTGGTCTCCTCACCGAAGTCCCAGGATTTCAAATGGTCGAGCCCAGCAAGAGCGCCGTCGCTGTCGATCATGTCGAGAACCTCCTCTGCCTCTTGGCCCTGCAGGAAGACGACACTTACCCACCGAGCAACCTGCGGTGCATCTGCCCCTGGAACTGGGTGCCAAGCAACCCGACTCGCAGCACTTGCTGCGGCATCGAGTCGCTCTTCGGTCTGATCGATCAGGGTCGCAGCTTGGTGAAGCTCGTCGGCTGCTGCGAGAGCATCCTTGGAACCGATCGCATGGTCACCGTGGTCGTCAAACGCGCGAGGTCGATTCTCGACATGGGCTGCAGCGAGCTGATCGAGAACCTGTTTGAGGGATTGCACGCCTGACAGTAGGTCCCCGAGCACTCCATACAGATCCTGCGGATTATCGAATGTCCTTGTCGCGTGCGCGAGCCCGCGCAGCGCCTCGGATGCTTCACCTGCATCAGCGCCGGGATCGTAGAACGTGGGCATTATCATATCTCCTCGGCATCGAATGTGGGCTCTGTTAGTAGGCAGGTGCGCAGTCGGCTCTCCGAGAACGTCGGAGGTGGCGGATAACGTTGTCTCAGTTGCCCAACATGGAACAGAGCCGGAGTGATCTATGAGCGCGAGCCAGTATCGAAGTCAGTTAGAACGAAAACGGAAACAGCGTGTCGACGCTGATAAGAAGGCGGGCGAGTTTCGCTCTAAGGAATCGTCCAAGCGTGCTGAATCTTCGAAGGCCCGTTTGGCCGCTTCAAAGTCCAAGAGCGAGAGCACAGTTCGGAGCAAGCTTCGTGAAGTTGAGCGGAAGGACAAAGAAGCGGAGACAGCCGGAAAAGAGGCGACTCGGTGGCAGGGGAAGGCAGCTGGTTACTCCAAGGAAGAATCCGCCTTGATGTCAAAGCTCGAACGTGCTGAACGCTCGGAAGCGGATGCTGCGGAGCGTCGTCGGAAGCGGGAGCAGCAGCTCGCAGACCGCAAGATCGTTGCTGAGAGGTCAGTATTCGAGTCCCGGTTGGCCGTAACTGAGCGCAATGTCTCTCATGCGCTCCGCCAATTGCCTTCGCCCAAGGCAGAGAAGCTCCGAGTCCTCATCCTTGGTGCCTCGTCCGACGGCGACCTACGGGTTGGTCGTGAGCAGAAGCGTATTCGTGCAGCCGTCGATTCAGCGTTGCACCGCGACCAGATCGAGTTGGATGTGCGGCCAGCGGCAACCACGGCTGATTTGCTCGACGGTATAACAAGGTTTAGGCCACATGTCGTCCACTTCTCGGGTCACAGCAATACCGACCTTATTGTTTTTGAAGATGAACGTGATGAACCTCACAATGGTGTGATTGTGACTGCTCATGCGTTTGCGCGCGCGATTAAGGCGACTGATCAACCGCCGTTGCTTGTGGTGTTGAATTCGTGCAAGGCAGCTGCGCAGACAGACAGTCTTGTAGCGGATGTCGTGCCGTTCGCAATCGGGATGGCCGACAGCATCGATGACGGAGACGCGATCAACTATGCGGCCCAGTTTTATGCAGCCGTCGCGAATGGTCAATCCATCAACTCGGCGCATTTGTCTGGACAAGCTGCTCTTGAACTCGCTGGACTTGGAGGTGCAGAGTTACCCACTTTGGCGCACGCCGCTGATGTCGACCCAACGATAACAATCCTCGTCAGCCCGCTTGATGGTAGCGGCGTCAGATGACGCGGCATAGCGGCAGCGCAGCGGCGGTGAATGCCTGAGCTTGCTGACCGACGAGGAGACGGGTCTCACACGACGCCTGGATCGCGGCCTGCTCGATCGCGGCGACGGCGGCGTCGAGTTCGTCGGTAGTGCGCGCTGAGACTGAGATGAGCCCGGTATAGCGCAAGATGCCGTGCCCCGCGGTGAGGTCGGCTTCCTGCTGGAGCACATCCTGAAACTCAGCGGTCTGCGAGGCATCCTCGATCTGGCCGATGCGCTGGCGCTGGGCCGCGTCTGAGATGTACTCCGTCTTCTTCTTTCGAATGTCACGCGCCGCCTGATCAGACCGCATCGGAGTGCACAGCAGTGAGAAGGATCGCTGGATCCCTGATGACAAGAGCACCGGTGCCAAGAAGCCTGGGTAGACCATCGATCGGGGCCACTCCGAGATCCACAGGACTGCGTGGAAGGCCGAGTCTGTGCGCAGCCTCGACCACGACTCGTTCACGGCGACGGGCCCCGCGGTGGCAAGTGACTGGCCGAGTGCACCGTGCCGTTCGAGTGTCGCAGCGATCGCTGGGTCGTACGCCGAACGCAGAATCACAGCGATCTCGCCGCACGACAACCAATCCGACGGGGCGAGGTCGGCTGATCGCAGCGCAGCGATCAACGTGGACATCTCTTGGCGAAGGACAGCCGCAGCGCCGCGGATTCCGCCACCGGCGGTGCGGATCTGCCGAGCCGCTGCGTGCATATCGAGCGAAAGTGAGAGCGTCGTAGCGTGGCGCTCACCCGCGGGCCCGGCGCGCTCAATCAGTTCGGCGTACGTCGTTGACGCCCATGAACCATTGGCGTTTCCATGTGACGCCCACCATCCAGCGAGCCCGGTGCCAGAATCTGGCAGCGTGCGCTCAAGCACTTGCAGCATCGAGAGCCGACCAGACCTACACACGGTTGCGAGCACACGACCCCAAGAGCTGACGCGCCGATCCTGCTCGCCGGGATCGAGGAGCACGAATGCTGGGTGAGAGACGGCAACGATGGCTGTGAGAGTGCTCGCGGTCGGGTCATGAACCATCCCGGCGCCCGTGATCGGATCCTCATACTCACGCAGCCGCGCCATGTCGCCGGGTAGCGCGAGTGAACCCGCAGGCCGTGGCCTCACAACGCGTCGCCGATAGAGCAACTGGCCACCGGTGCTCTTCCAGAGCCACCAGAAAATGACGGGGATCCATTCGACGATTGCCCGTCCAGAGATCCGGATCCACACTGCCGCCGCGGCGGAGAGCCACACGGGTGCCGAGAACGCGATGAGCAGCCCGCCTCCGGCGTAGAACGCCCACACCAGTGAGCCGACGCCAAGTCCGAGTGCGATCAGCTGCGAGAGTGACAGGCCAAGCAGGACGCCGCGTCGCGTCAGCCGGGAGAACTTCACCGGGACGAGATCACCGGCTCGTTGATCGTCGTAGTCCTTCGACATGGTGGGCTATTCCTTTCCTGCCGTGCGCGGCTGTGGAGGCTGGGTGCTGGGCGGTGCAGGATCGGTTCGAGGCGCGGGAGGCTGAGGCGTTGAATGAGGTGCGGCGGAAGCCGCGCCCAAGCCATCCGCACCAGCGGCCGCTGATTCGGCTGTCCCGCCAACAGCACCTCCAAGCTGAGGTCCGGCAGTAGCGGCACCTTTGACGACCTCCGCGCCGATGACGACCGCTGCCGCGGGGCCAGCCGCCGCGGCAGCACCGCTGGCCCCCGCGCCAGATCCTGCTCCCGCACCGGCAGCTGAAGCAGAGGTACTGGGCGCACCAGTTGCTGCGGGAGTGGCGTTCGGCGTCGCACCGCCGCCGGAGCCACCATCGAGCACCTTCTTAACTCCGTCGCTCTGCGGTTTCGACGGCACGGGCACGGGCCGGTTCACGGCGCTCTTTGCTTCTTGCTCGCTTCCCATCGCGTGGTAAAGATCGAAGCCGAGGAACGAGATGAACCGGTAGACCATGTATGGCGCGAAGGCTGCAATGAACAGCAGCACGATGCCTGAGATCGGTTCAGTCACGGAAGACAGATCGGCCTCAATCGGCGTTGAGACCTGCGTGATCGCGATGAGGAACACGACGACGAGGACGAGTTTGGAGATGATGAGCGCGACAACGAACGCGGCCCATTTACCGATCCATCCGCGGGTGACATCCCAGGCCGCTCCAGCGAATGCGATGGGTGCGAGCACGATCGCAACGAGCAACAACGCTTTACGGATCAGGAGCGAGAACCAGACAATCGCGACCGCACAGATCATCAGCCCGGCGAGGAAGATCGTAACGATCGCGCCGACGCCTGGAGCCGCGATGTTGATTGTGGTGAGCCCGGCGGTGAGGAGCGCGATCTTGTCGCCCATAGTTTCGGTGGTTTCTCCTGCCGCCTGGACGACACCGATGCATAACTGATCCACAATCTCCAGGGCAGTTGCCGTCAATGTGATGACGACGAAGGAGCCGAGAACGGCTTTGGCTGCGCCGAGTGCTGCGCGTGAGAGCGCGGCGGGCTCGCGTCTGATGAGGCTGAGGACGAGTTGGAAGCAGAAGAACAGCAAGACGATGAAGACACCGATGCCAAAGAGCAGGTTGTAGACATCGAGGTAACCCTCTGATTGGACGTCCACGAGAGTCGTGCTGTCGAAGACAGTCCACATGGCTTCGATGAGCCAGCCCGCGGCTTGACCCATCGTGGAGGCGAGCCAGTCGAAGGGCGCCGACACCAGAGTCGCGGCGCCTTCACCGACGGCATCGCAGACGTTGGATATGACGGGGATATCGCAGACACTCATCGAAGGCCTCCCTGAAGTAGTGGATGGGTGAGCCTCAGACCTGTTGTCCGACGTTCCAGAAGAAATTGATCAGGGTCACGGATGCGCCGCAAATGACAGCTGCACCACACGAGATGAGTACACCGAGCTTGCCGCGACCCGCGAGGTGCGGGTTCGACGAGTTCGATCCAAATCCCCACACGATCGCGGAGATGATCAGCGCGAGCACGGAAAGGATGAGCCCGACGGTCATGACGGCTCCGACGATGGTCCGCAACTGCGCGATCCCCGGCAGGCCGGAGTCATTCGGTGTGATGTCGATGTCCATCGGCAGGACTGCGGCGATGGTCGTGATGAGTTCAAACACGATGGCTCCTTTTGCGTGAACACCGCCGACGGCGGCAGGCGAAACATGGTCGAGAGCCAGGTGCACTATCGGTGCCGGGTGTTCCAGAGGCTGCGGGGCCCACCAACTTGGTCAATCGGATTAGTTAGTGGCAAGCAGTAGTGTGATGTTACTTAGCCGAAGTCGGTTCTTGTTCAGCAGCTTGGAGCTTCATTTGGAAAAAGACTTGTTCGCATCTCATCAGATATGGGGAGCGCTGAAAGATGTCGAATCCGCACTTACCCAGATTGATGAGCTCGGAGACGCCGTTATTTCATCAGAACTCGATGAAGTTCGACAAGTTCGTGCCTACGCTGTTGCGCTTTCAGAAGCAGATCAACTGTTCCTTATTGGTGTGCCCCTCCTCGATGAGCTGAACGCCGCTTGGTCTCAAGTCGGCACAAGTTTGAACAACTATCTCCAGAACCCTGCAGGTCATAAATCGCATCTTGACAACGCAACTGGACCGTATCTCGACGCGGTTCGGAGTTCTCTCTCGCGGTTCCCACGGGCGGATGAGGCCGGAGCAAAGAAGGCAGCTGCTACCCGAGCGGCATCGGCGTACCTGAGTCAACTTGATGAGTCTCGGGAGCTATTATCAGCTCAAATCCAGGCGCTGAAAAGTGATCGCAATCAGATGATCGAGCGGCACAAGGTCGAATTGGAAGAGCAGACCATTGTTGTAGAGAATCTACGTTCTCAAATATCTGCTTTAACTTCTCGAATTGGTGAGGACGAAACCCGGATCTCAACGGCACTCACCGAGTCAAACGAGGCCTTCATTAAAGCTCAAAGTGAGCGCCAAGAGCGCTTCGGAAAGTGGCTTGAACAACAAGAAGAAAGATTCGATGAGGAAGCGCGCCCGCAGTATGAGGGCATAATGGCTGCTGCGAACAGAGCTGATGAAGCTTTGAAGGAAGTTGAAGAACTGAGGACGAGCGTCGTCAACATGTCTAACCTCGCTTCCGGAGATATCCTTGGGGACGAATACAAGAAATCTGCTCGTTGGGATCGAGTCGCTGGGTACATCGGTTACGGGGTGGGCATACTTGCGGGTGCGATGGGCATTTGGATTCTTCTTTTTGCCTTCGGTGACGCGCAAGCCGGGCTCGAATGGCCCCAAGTAGCACTCAAGCTTGGGTTGACTACGGGTATCGGGGGTGTTGCTGCTGTGGCGTTCAGATTCGGCGGTCAGTCTCTCTCACGTGCGACTGCGTTCAAGCGGCAGGAGCTTGAACTCCGCGCGCTAACTCCGTTCCTTCAGGGAGTCCAAGGTTCTGATGAAGCGAAACTTACTTTCGTGCGGCAGGCCTTTGGCCGGGCATGGGTTCCAGAACAGAAAGCTGACCAATCATCCGATTCGGCCCCAAACGCGGAGCTAGTCAAGTTGGTGCAAGCTGCAGTCGAGGCCATCGCGAGGACCTCAAAATAGTGATCACGAGAGACATGTTTCGCTGCCTAGCTAACAAGAGTCTTGGGTTATAAGCTCTCACCGACGCTAATCAGCCAGTTCAGCCAGGTCACGCCGCCACCTGCGAGGATTGCGGTGCCCAGAGCTACGAAGACCCCCGCGCGTGCCTTAGCCGCGACCGCGGGGTTGCCGCTGGAGGTCGAGATGGCCCAGATGATTGCGCTGATGATGATCATGAGGACGGCGACAACAAGGATGATCGTGAGCATCGCTCCGATGACAACCTTGAGATCACCGATGCCGCTCATGCTGCCGAAGTCTGGAAATACATTCATGACGTGCCTCCTGTCATCACAGAACATCCAGCACCAGCAGTCGCCTCTGGGAGATCAGCGGCGTCGTGATCGTTGAGCCATTTCGCCGCATCGACCGCCTCCGCATAGGTGCCGCCTGGACGGACTTCAAAATGCAAATGTGGTCCGGTTGAACGCCCCGATGAACCGACATCACCGATGTGCTGACCGGCGATGACACGGTCTCCGACGGTGACGTCGATGCCGGTTTGCCACATGTGCGCATACGCGGTGGCGACGGTAGTGCTGTCGATGTGGTGTTCGATGACGATCAGCCCGCCCCAACCACCGGAGAACTCTGCGACGGTCACCACTCCATCCGCTGCAGCGAGAATGGGTGTCCCGTCGGCCGCGGCAAGATCGGTGCCGGTATGGAAGGCGTTCTCGCCGGTTATGGGATCGATGCGTGGCCCGAAGTCGCCGGTGTGAACCCAGGACCCTTCCGGCAGTGGAAATACGACACGGGAGGATTTCGTTACTGCGTCAGGTGGTGACGGCGATGTCGTTGGCGAAGTCGTAGTTGACGAAGCTGTCGTCGACGAAGTCGAGGCGCCACTCGTGAGCGTTGCGAGAATCTTCTCGGCAACGGGTTCGTAGTTGTTGTACCGATCCGGGTACGCCGAAACCTCGACAGCTTGTGCGGCTTCGCCCTTGCCCATGCTCTGCCAGCCGGGGATATCGAGCAGGCCGCGAGGCGATGGATAGTTGGGACCGGAGGGTCCACCGAAGAACGCAGCAGCCTGATATTCGGGGTCCATCAGGTCGGCGACAGATCCCCAGCCCGATTGCGGGCGCATTTGAAACAAGCCGAGCGAGTCGTGATCGGATCCATTTCCGTCGTTCGGGTAGCTCCCGGATTCTGGGTAGGTTCCAGTGTTCGCGAGTTGCCGCAGCGTTGACTCGGTGAGGGCGGCCATGAGTGCGATCTGCACGCCCTCGCGTGTGACACCTTCGATGCTTGAGCCCACGGTGATGATCGTTGCGGCATGCGTCAGTTGTTGCTTGTTGAGCGTGAACGTCTCCCCATTAGCAGCTGTCACCACGAGAGAGTCCGGTACGTTACCGAGCGTGAGACTTGACGATGAGAGACACGCAATAGCGGCGGGATTCATCACGAGGCCGACGGTGACGAGCCCCAGCGTCGGTGCGAGGAACATGAGAGAGACGACTGCGATCGCGAGTTTCTTCATCATGAGCTGGGTTCCTAGCGCAGCGGATTGTTTAGCTGTGATAGCCGCAGCACATAGCAGGCGTCTTTAGGCGGGCAGGCAATGAAAACTGTGAAGGCAACCTGTTGGTCGGCACTGACCGGGTCACCGTTCCAGTCGCCGGAGCGATGGCGGATTCCCTCGATCGTGAACGCGGTGGCACCGTCGGGGAGCTGGCCTCGTTGAGCTTGCGCGAGGGCGTCAGCCCAGGCATCCGGCATGTACGCGGAAGTGATCTCCAAGTGTTGCTGCGTTGCGTACTGACGCAGTTGCGTCCAGGCATCGTGCGTGGGTAAGTAGGTTGCAAGATCGGCTGCGAGGCCGGGCTGCTCGGCGCCGCTCGGGTCTGCAACGTCGAGGATGACCTCGGTGTAGTCCAGCGGAAGGAATCCACTGCCGGTGTCCCAGGTAAACAACGCCGTCGCGACGCTGCGTGCAAAGGTCTCGGCATCGGTGCTGCGGGGGATTGCCGGAATCCGAGGCGCCGGTCTATCAGGGGCGTTCGAGGGTCCAGGATCGTGTTCAGTAGTTGGTGAGACCGGGCCGGTTGACTCACCGTGCCCACGTGATCCGGTGATGAGTCCGTAGACGCCAACACCGGTGATGAGGAGCACCACGACTGCGGTGGCGATGAGGGCGACAACGGTGCGGCGGGAACGAGGAGCGGTCAGAAGCTTCATGCCTGGAAGGTGCGCAGCGTCGGCCGCGCATCAGATCGCTCGGAGGTTCCTTATCTCCATTGGCTGCTCAGCGGTATCAACGTTGGTATCGAGCGCTGTTCGGAGTCGCTCCGCGAAGTCTGAGGTCGCATCCACTGCCCGCAAGAACAACTCGACTTCAGCAGCACTCAGTTTGAGAGCGAGGTCGTCGACATCAAAGTGACGCCACCACCCATCGAGCTCAGTCCAGGTAACAACGAACGCGCGAACTGGCCACGGCTCGTCGTTGTCCGCACGATTCGTCTGCGGACTTGGCGAAGAGCGGCGCTTGGTGCGCGGCGTGCTCTTGAGACGCGCCAGAGCTTCTTCCGCCAGCTTCGCGACATCTTCCTCAGGTGCATCGGAGTCCGCCTCCGCGACAAGCTGGCGGGCCCGCAGATAACTCGGGTGTACCGGCTCGCCTGAACCGATGAGTTCGAGCTCGGCGGCAACTCCCACACGAACTGTCTCTGATTGATCTTGGTCCTCAGCGATCTGCTGCAGGTAGTTGATCTTCTCGAGCGTGGTGTGTGAAGCACCATAGGGGATCATCGCAGCGGCCTGGGCGCGAGATTGTCCCGGTGATTCTGACGGTGGCGCAAAATTTGCTGCACCGTCACTTCCCGGCTGATTTTCGCTACTGAAGCGTGAGGCTTCCTGCCGACGAGCGGCATCCTCAGCCATCAGCGCCTTGATCTCCCGATAGAGCGCTGCACTCTCCAGCTGCGTGAGCGGCTTGTGCAGCATGTTGTCATCTTGTTCAGCAAGCAGGTGCGCGAGATCTCCCGAGATACCTGAACGCACCCAAACCTTGACGTGCTGCCAGCCGAGCTGTTTGATCGCGGCCAATCGTCGCGCACCGCATACCAAGATCCCGTCGGGCGTGACCGTGATCGGTTGGAGCAAACCGTCACGCTCAATCGAAGCTGCGAGCGAGTCGAGGTCGCCGAGTCCAGTGCGGTGACGCCGCCCAACGCGGATCGATTCGACTGCACGGTCCAACTCGATGTGTCCGCCGTCCCGACTCACTGGTTGCTCCCGTGGACGGGGACCGACATCGCGATAGCTGTGACGAGGGCATCGTCGCTGAGGAGCGTTGCGAGCGCTTCACCGACGAGTATGCGGAGAAGGATGCCTCGTCCGGTGCTCGTCGCGCGATACGCGGGATGAGGGTGCCCGAGCAACACTTGCAATAGCGCCGACCAAGAGTCGGCGGGCAAATCGAGCAGTGCTCGGGCGTGCTTGTCTCGACGCAGTAGTTCGTACGCACTCTGTCGAGACCCAGCACGTACCACCGCGCTGCAAACGTGCTCGATCGCCGTACGGGCAGTGCTTTCGGGCCAGCCCAACGTTGTAAACAGAGTGATCGACGCGTCGATTGCGCGGCGCGCAGTGTCAACGTCGCGGGTAACGTCAGGGTCATCGTCCTCAGCGACCGAGTACCGGTCCACCACGTGAAATGCCGGGTGATAATCGGCCAGTGGGTTCTCTCGGTCGGCAAAGCGCTCCGGGTCATGGAACGCAGAAATATGGGGTCGACGTGCTTGATGGGTCGCGCAGAGCAATCCTTGTCCCCGCTCTTCAGCGATGCAGGTGACTTGAACACCGCGGGTGACTACGGCCCAAGGATCAATCGCCTCACGAGCGGATCGCGTCCTCATCACATCGAAAGCTGCCGACGCTGCCTCCCACGGATCGAGGCCATGCTTGCGAGCCAACGCCGCGTACTTTTCTGCGGCAAATGCGGCGAGGTCAGCGGCGACGCGGTCGTGCTTCCAGGTATGTGAACCCGAGCGGTGCAGCCGATGCAGGAGGGCGCGGAGCCCCTCGCTGGTCGTGTAGTCCTCGCGAGGTTGTGACGCAGAGTGGCTTGAATTGGTCATGGTGTGGGAACCTCCTGGCAAGCAGGTGCGCGCCCGCTCCCCAGCGGGGTCTGAGGTGTCCGTGAAGTGCCCATGAGAGGTCATGACCAACGATCAGTGCGTCCCGATCGCGCCTCGTTCAGCACCATGTCGGGAATTGCCATGGCCGAACGCGGATAACGGCGGGAGGTGCCGGGCCCGGTCTGCGATGCCGCGAGCGCTCGCCGCAGTCACTTCAAACGTGCGGCGCCGGAGTTCGGTCTGGAAGTTGATCCCCGCCCCGGCGACGCGCGAACTCCCGCGTGCAATCAGGTCAGTCGGACGCACCCATTCGACTCCTCGGCCTCGGTAGACCGATGGATCGACTCCCGCACGCGTGCGCCGACGCTGAACGCTCGCGGCCTCGACAGCTTCTGGCAAGAGATGATCGTTTCCCAGATGACGATCGGTGCTGGCAGTCAAAGCATCCTTCTCTATCTCGTTCATTTTGGCTCCTCGTCGGATGTCGTTGCGGGGGAGGGCTTATGGTCCTCAACGGTGAGCGGGATGCTGGCGAACCAGCGCCCCACGGTGGAAGGGTGCACATTCAGTTCGCGTGCGATGGCCTTGTTCGACCAACCGGCATCGCGCAACGTCATCGCAGAGTCTTGGGGTGAGGTCTGAATGGCTGACGTCTCAGTGCTTTCGGCTGTTTCAGTAGTCGCGGGAGTCCGGATGAGGAGCACGGTGAGATGCGTGATCGCCAGCAAGACCACGGGCGGAACTGCGGCGACCGCAGCGGCAAGAAAGCTCGGCACATCGGCATCCGCAGCGACTACGGCATGGATTGAATTCGCCGTGACCGACACGGCTGCCGCACCAGCGAGTAGTGCCCAGGGATACCAGGCGGCGCGGGCCCCGGCCAGCGCGACGACGGCGACGGTCGAGACGACGATGACTCCGTCGACAATCAGTGGCCATGCCCATGCTTGGCCATCACCAATTCCAGACCGTGCGGCAAGGTCTGCGAGCGAGGTGAACGACAGCCAGAAGGCTCCCACAGCAATGAAGACGGTGCCTGCCACAGCTGTCGATACTGCCCACCGTCGTCCGTCGAAGTCACTCATGACAGCACCCGAAAGGTTGATGAAGGCGGCGGTCGGTCGTGTGAAGTCGATGCGCTGACTCGTATCGATTGCTGCGGAGGGGCGCCCTGCACCGCTCGGTAAGCCGACCGCACGGTCGCCGTCGTTTCGCGGCGGCTGAGGCCCGCCCGCTCAGCGGCGGGACTCAGTGCTTCGAGCGCTTCGACTGTCGACACTCGCTGTTCAGCCATTTTGCAAGCGGCCCAGAAGAGTCCATGGTTGCGTTCGCCTTCTTGGCGCCGCGCAACCCAATCTACGAGGCGCTGCACATCGACAGGCTGCTGTGCTGACCGCCCACTTTGATGCGCCTCGTTACGCTGCGGGGGATCAAGATAGTCGCGGAGTTGCTGCGAAGCGAGCGCACGACCAGGTTCACGAGCCAACCGGAGTGTCTCGTATGGCCGTGATTGCCCATCGAGCACGCGAAGCGAGGGAGGGACGATGACGTATCCGCCATCACCACGGAAATCGATTCCCGCCCGCGCAGATTGCCACGAGCGTTGTTCCATATTCGGGTCTGCGGGGAAATAGAGATGGAGCCCACCGGATGGAGTTCTGACCGCGGCCTCCCAGCCGCTCAGCAATCCCGCGCGCCAGGCGCCATCGAGAGCGTCGTAGCCGTTGACAGAACCGTGCACGTCTACATCGACGACAACGAGTCCAGAGGTTGTACCGGTCGGCATCCCGATATTTGCGGAGGGAGTCGCGGTCCACCAGCGACGAATTAGCTCGGGATCGCTGCGGGCCGAATGAAATCCGCCCGCAACGACGGGGCGCTTCCCGCCTGCGGCACAGGGGAACACAGGGAAGCCGGAGCCGGCAAAAGCGAGTGCGCCCTGTTCGAGCGGCATCCCGCGATCAACATGATCGAGCGTTGTGGTGAACACTTTCGATGAACTCATCGCATTCCCCGCACGTCTGCCAGCGCCACCTGTTTTGGGGCAGCAGTAGCCGAAGGCGTGTGTGAAGCGCTCGCACGCTGAGCTGCCGCGACGTTGCGATGTGTCGATTCCCGCTCGATACCCGGAGGGGTACCGTTGCCGGTCATGGGGGTGTCGAGCTGATCGAGAATCTTGATGGCGGTGGCACGTACTCTGTCGCCGGTGGACTTGATCACGTCGACGGGTTCTTTTCCGTCGACCTGTGCCGCCCAGGTGGTGACGTATGGGAGTGTGTACCCACTGGTGTCCATGCCGTGCGCTGCGCCGATCATTAGTGCGACCGATTCTGCTTCGACTTCTCCGATGCCACGGTGCAGTCGTACGTCAGCATTCTCGGGGTCGTGCATAAGCACGTGTCCCAACTCATGCGCGAGGGTCTTCACCCGTGCCGCTGCATCCATGTCGGCGCGCACGAGCACGGTCTTATCGGTGTAGTTCGTGACGCCATTTGCCCCGTGAATTGATGATGTATCTGGTGCATCGCCCAACGCGAATCCCGCGGATTCAACCTGTTTCGCAAGCCCTTCCCACAGCCCGGCGGGTGCTTCGCCCTCAAGCAAAGTCGGGGCGGGTAGCTCAGGAAGTGGATCGCCTGCGGTCTGAGAGGCATCCCACACGTAGGCCGGGCGAACGCCGATCATCTTTGATCGCACCGCCTCACCTGGCCGAGGTTTCTCGAACTTCTTTAGTCGCCTCCATGAATCTGCATTTGCTGGCGTGGCAGAAGCGAAGCGGCCGGTGACGGGCGCGAGGATCTGATACCCGGGTTGCCCCTTCTGCACTTGGCGGCCGAGATCTTGCCATTGCTTGTATCCGGCGACGTAGGTCGGCATCGGATCAGGCACAAGGCCTTGCTCGTGGGCCGCCTGATGCTGCACCCAGATCAGCAGTGTGTTGTTGAAAGAACGGCTTCGAAAGTTGGCCCCGAACGTCAAGGCCCGCTTCCAATCGTCACCAGATACGAGTTCTTCGACGGCCCCCGCGAGCTTTTCGTGCAGCTCATCGAGCTTTGCGTCTCTGGCGGCTTGGCGATCCTCGATCGTGGCCATAACTGGATCTCCTCTCTGACGTGCCGCGCGGCGAACTCGTGCGGCAGTACATCTGAGAGGTACGCGTGGGTGTCCGGATCGGCGACAGAGTAACCGGCTTTTGGCATGGGTGGAGCGCATGGTGCACCTCCTCGGCGCAGAGACGGGTGCACGCTCAACACCCGTCGTTGAGCATGCCCAAAATCATGTGATCTACTGTCTAACATCACATTTGAGCATGCGCAACCCTTGATTTGAGCATGCCCAAGAGGTACATTGATCATGCGTAATCACCTCAAGAGGTGCCGTTTGACCATCGCCAAACCCATCCCGAAGGGAAGGGCACTATGCAACAGACCGAAGATCAGAACAAGGCCGCGGCCGAGCTTCTTGAGAAACGTCTGCGTCTGCTGCTCGACGTCAAAGCTGCCGAGACCGGTGCTGAACCGTCGTTCTCGGAGATCGCCGCATTCTTGAGAGAGCGCGGTACGAACCTGTCGCGATCCCGCTGGACCTACATGATCAACGGACACCGAAAGGTCGATGACGCTGAGGTGTTTGCGGGGCTCGCCGAGTTCTTCGACGTTGACGTCGACTTCATCACCGGTGATAGCGATGCCTCAACGCCCGAGAAGGTGAAGGCCCAGATTGATCTTGTGCGCTCGATGCGGGCAGCAAAAGTGAAATCGTATGCGACGCGTACTCTCGGTGATCTTTCGCCAGAAACGCTTCGGGCGATCAGCCAATTCTTGGATCAAGAGATGACACACTAAGCGAGCGCCACCGGTGTCGCTCACAAGGCTGGCGCCGAGGATGCGTCCGAAGCAGATAGTGAGCACGCAGTGAATATCGAACAGACCGTAACAACCGCAGTCGCGAGCTTGCAGCTGGGCGAAAACTTCACGTTCGCCGCACTCACCGATGCTGTGCAGCGGCAACGAGGGCGAGAGATCCGGGTCACTGAACTCGCGGAGCTAGGCGATAACAACGGGCTCTGTGCGTTGCTGTTCTACGGCGAGGATCAAGATGTGATCCTCCACGCCCGTACAGACTCGGCCCTTCATAGCCAGCAGTTCGTGCTGCACGAATTCGCGCACATCATTCTTGGTCACTGTGATGGCGAAGGCTGCTCGCTCAACGATGTCGTACACAACACACTGTTCCCCGACATTCCTGCTTCTCTACGCTCCCGTGTGCTGGCGCGGAAGGACGTGGAATCAGAAGACGAGATCGCCGCTGAAAGCTTGGCTGATCGCCTGGCCGCGGGCATCCGCGGGTCGGCGTTTGCGGAGACGAGCTACACGGAGATATTCGGTTGATCCAAATGCTTGTCGCAGGCGTCATGTGGACGCTGGTCGCAAGCCTGCTCATTCTGCGGCGAGGGCGTGCCGACCGCAGTATTACTTACGCTGCGGTTGCCATCGCGCTTGCGATGACGCTCAATATCGACGAAATCTACCTCGCGATCGATCCCGCACTGAGTGGAACGAACCTTGTCACCGTTGCGAGCGATGCTTTACTCATGACGGGTCTCTTCTTTCTGGGCCGGGGCGTGATGAAGGCAGGAGACTACCGGCCCCAACTGGTCAAGATCGCCGTCGGGCTCCCGGCGCTCGTCGTTGCACTTACCTGCGTCGCCGTACTGTTCTTCTTCATCGACCGCGGCGAGACGACCACAGAGTTCATGCGTGATCTTGGCGCTCATCCCGCTGCTGCGATCTACTCGATTACCGTCTTCGCGTACTGCGGCATTGTTGTCGCCGCCATGCTCGTGCTGGCCATGCGGCAGTTGCGACTCGCTTCAGGCGTGCTTCGAGTGCCCGCGATGCTGCTGGCGGTCGGAGCTGGTTGCGGTATTGCACTGTGCACCACCGTGATCATCATGGACGTCGCACACGTCACCGGCGCACTGAGTGTCATGTATGCGGTTGATCCCGCATACGGGCCGCTCATGATCGCGACGTTCCTGTTTCTTTGTGCGGGCTTCATTGCGCAGCCTGCAATGCGCTCGCTCCGGCAGCGCCTGCGTGATGTGCAGACCGACGTGCTCGTCGCCCAGCTCGACCCGATCTGGCGTGATGCAACCAGCCTCAGACCTGGTCTCAGCGGGAGCCACCCCACTCCGGGAATTCTCGAAGAACCCGAAGCACGATTGCATCGCCACATCGTCGAGATACGTGACGCCATGATCGACCCACGAGTGACCTTCGCCATCGACGATGCCGACCGCACATTGCTCGAACGTGCTGAGGCCCACTTGTTGGGAGTGAAGGTGCCGAAGACGAACCGGCGCAAGACCTCTGACGTTGAGGTCAAAGCGGAGTCGTCGTGAGAGTGGGGCATACCCTCGGCGCTGGCGTCGCGCTGCTGGGCGCAGGTGCAGCCGCTCTTGGTTGGGCTATCGCCCGCAAGCTCACCGCGCCCGTCGGCATGCGAACCTTCAACCTCGTTGTTCGCGGCATTGAAGACGACGGTGGTGTGCGCTGGATTGTGCTCGACCGCACGCCAGACACCACTGCACAAGGTGTCTACAATCTTTGGTTCGAACGAGGCGGTTGGGTGCAGCTCGGTAGCGTGATGCAGGGTCGCGGTCCAAACCGAATCGCCCGTGAAGTCACCGGAACTTCCGACGGCCCCACCCTCCAAGTGGGTGATCGTGTCTCGTGGAGCGGCATCTACTTTGCTACTCCAGCGGATGCGGGGCTCGAAGCTCATGACATCATGATCAACACCCCGTCGGGGTGCGCACCCGCATGGCGGGTCGGTGGCAGCTCGTCGACGTGGGCGATTCATATTCACGGTCTTGGCAGCTCCCGCGCAGGCACGCTTCGCGGCGTGCAAGTTGCCACGAATCTGGGGTACACGTCTCTCGTCGTGAGCTACCGTAACGACGGTGACGGCCTGAGCATCGGGGGCGGTCGCTCAACACTCGGGGCCACTGAGATAGAAGATGTCGAAGCAGCGATCAGTTATGCAGTTCGTCGTGGAGCCGAACAGCTCGTGTTGTTTGGTTGGTCGATGGGTGCCGCGATCGCACTACAGCTCGCGCACAGGTCGGGTTATGCGCAGCTAGTCGTAGGTCTCGTGCTCGACTCACCGGTGCTCGATTGGGTCGAGGTGATCAAAGCGAATTGTGTGCGAAGTAATCTGCCCGCGGCAGCAGGACAACTCGCTATTCCATGGTTGACCTGCGACCCGCTGGCTCGCGTAGTCGGGCTGCCGAGCGGGATCCCACTTCGAGAATTTGATTGGGTGCAGCGTGCAAATGATTTCACCGTGCCGACCCTGGTTCTTCATGGCGCCAGCGACGATTCAGTCCTCGCCACCCTCTCCGAAAAGCTTCGTAATCGACGTCCCGATCTTGTACAGCTTGAACTCTTCGACGCAGGTCACACGCTGTCCTGGAACTCGGATCGCGATAAGTGGCGCATTGCCGTTAGCTCCTGGCTTTCGAGACACGTGTCTGCCTGACTATCATCATTCAGGCCCCGTTGGCCGACTAGACCCGGAAAAACCCGACTCAAGCCGTCGTGACTCCGATACCATCGGGATAGTCAGCCTGTGCGGGCCGAGATGGAGGACTGAAGTCACCGAGCCGTCGCTGTCTACCGACGACATTGCCTGGGTTCTTCGTCCCAACCCCAGTCTGTGACTACAATCCAGACTGGATGATCGTCTTCACTGAAGGGCGCGTGAAGCACGTCTACTTCGTCGCTGAAACCAAGGACTCACTTTCGACCCTCCAACTCAAGGCATGGAGGACGCCAAGACTGAGTGCGCGCGGAAGTTCTTTGCGTTTCTCAATGCCAAGAACGGTAATGAAGTCAAATATGGCGTCGTCACCGGCTACACCGAGCTGATGCAGCTGGTGACGTCGTAGGAGGTGCTCGGTGTTTGGAGATCGACCGCGCTTGGATGACTAGGGTCTGCTGCACGTTTAGGTGACGTTGAAAGAGCAGGCCGACACTGATCAGGCGCGCTGCCCCCAAGAAGCGGTTAGGAACACCCGCCGTCAGCGGTCGGCCCGTCCAAAGACGAGGAAGCGTGCGGGCCGGGCGATCGAGCGCGGAGGCAGATGAACGAGGGATGGCGTCTCGGGTGCTGATGCAGTGTAAGGACTGTACCAGCCTGCGCAGTGACTGCTGGGATGGCGGCATCGCGGGTGTGGCCGTGGGGCGGGTCAGCTGACGCCGGATCATGAGGGGGAACATCGTCCTCGCCATCGTCCTCTCCTCTTCCCAATGGCACTCTTCGGCATACCCGCCCTTGCCAGGGTCATACTCGTGCACGAGCTCGCCGAGGTGCTCGTGATCTTCAGCGGCATCCGGGCCGCGCGCAGGCCCGTGGGCGCAAGGCCCAAGGCCATATTACCGACCGCTGCGCCGACGCGGATCGACGAGGGTCGACACTCCCGAGGGGGCGATCGCGAAGTAGCAGCCTCTGGCCCCCCGAGGCTTTCGATGCTAAATTGTTACATAACTAAGGAGGTGATGGAGTGAAGGGTGCACGCTCAGCGGCGCGACGACCGCTGTCGCGGCGTGCGCTCCTGACCCTCGTCTGGGTCGGCGCCTTCGTCATCCTCGGTCTCGTCGGACTGCGCGCGCACAGCGCCGAACTCAGCAGCGTGCCGGTCATCGCCGAGGCCTCGGCGATCACCAGCGCGACCACCCCCTCAACAGCCTCGACCGCCACGCTCGTCGAGGGGGGCGAGCACGCCGCCCACGGCAGCGTGCAGAGCTGGCACCTCGATCTCATCGCGATCTGCATGCTCACCATGCTCGCCACCCTGATGCTGGTCGTGCTCTTCACCCGGCGACCGTGGCTACAGCTGCGGCTCGGCAGGATCCGCGAATGGGCGGTCGCCCTGCCGCGCGCACCCGCCCGCCCGCAGCCATTGCTGCTCCTTCACTCGATCTCGCGAACCTGATCTCCACCGGGAAACCCGTGCACGGGGATAGCCCGCGAAGCTCCGTGTGCCTCCAACCGGCACCACGTTCCCTCTGAGAGCTTCGCCGGCCCCTGCAAAAGCGCTGACATCGGCACGCCTTCCGGCATTGCGCACTCTCGAACATCACTCGGGCGCACGAGCGCCCCCGATCAGGAGCCAGCAGTTTGAACTCCACAGATTCACCGATCAAAGCTAAACACTTCCTCTTCGTCTTCGGCACCGTGCTCCTGAGCATCTGTTTCGCCGTCGTCTCGTTCTTCGTCCTCGGAGTCGTCTTTTGAGGCGGCGTCGGCACGCCGAGGAATCGGCGGGGCCGAGGCGGAGCACCTGGATCGAACCCACTGATACAGACGAACGCTCGACCGACGACTCGGCTCGGCCCCGCCGATCCAAGCATGCAGCCGCAGCACCGTCCACGGTGCCATACACCGATCTCCCGGCGCAGCCCGTCAGCGAGCGGCCTGCCGCCGAGGAGACGCCGACCGGGGGCGGAACGGAACCCGAGACCGGCACGGCACGGCGACGCTCACAACTGCGCAGCTTCGTCGCTGGCAGTACGGCGCTCGCGAGCGTCACCGTACTCGTGGCGGGTACCGTCTTCCCTGCGACCAGCGCCGCGACCGCCGATACCCCCGTCTTCGCGAGCCGACAGCAGGCCTTCGTCACGGGAGGCACAACCGACACTCCGACGCTGCTCGACGAGCTCTCGGTCTCCCCGACTGCGATCGCGCCCGAGATCGGGCTGAGCGGTGGGGCAGTGACCGTCAGCGGCCTCACCGACACCACATTGCAGTACCCCTTCGCCCAAGAGGTGCCGCTCACCGATGGCTTCGGATACCGCTCCGCACCAGTCGCAGGCTTCCACGACGCACAAGACATGGCCGCTGCCGGCGGCACTCCGATCCGCATCGTCGGTGACGGCGTGATCACTGAGGCTGGCTGGGCCTCCGACGGCTGCGGCTTCTCGCTGAAAGTCCAGCACCAGGTTGCCGGTCAAGAGGTCATCAGCCGGTACTGCCATATGCAGGAGAACTCCCACTCCTGGCAGGTTGGCCAAACCGTTCAGGGAGGCGACCAAGCCGGACTCGTCGGAACCACCGGGATGTCCTTCGGCAACCACCTGCACCTGGTGGTGCGCGTCGAAGATGAGCCCGTCGACCCGCTGCCGTTCATCGCCGCGAACTCGAAGTAGCCCCCTCCCCGGCGAGCACTCGCCAGCGTCAGTAAGGACAACCCCCGACCGTGTACCCCGCGATGGCCAGCCTCGAGCTCGGCGACCTCTTCCAGTTCGATTTGCGCAGCATGTCGCCGCTCGCCTGGCTCGCCGTCGTCTGCCTCTCCATCTACCTGACCGGGGCGATCTCCCTCTGGGTACGGGGAAAACGATGGGGCGTCGGTTCGACGCTGCTGTTCACCGTCGGCTGCCTCCTCTGGTTCGCGGCCACCGGACTGCGCGCGAACGCCTACGCCGAGGAACTCGTCTCGGTGCTGCTCTTCCAGCAGATCACGCTCATGGTCGTCGCACCCCCGTTCCTGCTCATGGGCTCTCCCGGCCGTCTGCTCCTGCGCGCGACGCCGCGCCGGGGACTCGGGCGGCCGGTGATGCGCGCCGCGCTCAGCGCCTACCGCTCGCGCACCGCCCAGGTGCTCCTGCACCCGGCCACCGTGATCGTCATCGCCGTCGTCGCCTTCCCCACCCTGTACTTCACCGACACCCTGAGCTGGTTCCTCGAGCTCCCGTCCGGGCATCTCATCCTGCTCACCCTGTTCCTCGCCTTCGGAATGATCGGTGGCGCTCCGCTGTGGTCACTTGACCCGTTGCCGCGCGCCCCATCGTTCGTGGTACGCATCGTCGACGTGCTCTTCGAGATCCAGATCCACGCAATCTTCGGGCTCGTGCTGCTGCGCAGCACCGAACCCATGTTCCGTTGGTACGCCACCGACCCCGAAGCGTGGGGGATCAGCCGCGCTCTCGACCAGGCCATCGCTGGCGGCCTGATCTGGTCATACGGCGAGCTGCCGCTGATCATCGTGCTCATCGTCACCATTTCCAAGTGGCGCACGAGCGATCTGCGGCAAGCGAAACGTCGAGAAGCTCAAGAGGACGCGGAACTCGACGCCTACAACGCCTACCTCGCCGCGAAGTTCGGAAAGGAGCAGTGATGGCGACGATCCTGATCTTCGCGCTCACCGCGATGCTCGGCGTGCTGGCCATCTTCCAGATCGCCCTGGCTGCCGGTGCACCGCTCGGCAAGTACGCGTGGGGCGGGGAACACATCACGCTCCCGCTCAACCTCCGCCTCGGCGCGATCTCCGCTGTGCTCCGCTACGCCTTCATCGCTTTCATCGCCCTCGATCGCAGCGGCACCATCGCTGTGCTGCCCGGGGAGTTCAGCTTCTGGGTGATGTGGCTCATCGTCGCTCACCTCGGGTTCAGTGTGATCCTCAGCCTGCTCTCCAAGAGCAAATACGAGAAGATGACGCTCGCTCCCTACACCTTCGTGATGGGCCTGCTCAGCCTGCTCATCGCTCTTCAATAGGGTGCAGTATGCCGTGCGCGTCAGTCCACTCCCATGATCGCCTTGAACCCGCTCGGTATAATCGGGGTGTGTCCCCAGTTCCCCGCAGCGCCCGCATCACGCGGCGACGATTCACGATGAGAGCCGCGACGCTGCTCCTCGCCGCAATCGTCACCGTCGTGGGCCTGTGGGGCGTCTCCCACGCCGATGACATTGGCCTGTCCACGCCGGCAGCCGCCTCGAGCACGGTCGTGGCATCCTCAGTTGATGCTGCAGTGGGAGAGCTTGTTGATACGGCAGGGGACGCCGCTGCCAGTGAGAGCATGCTGATCGGTGTCGTCATCTGCCTGCTCGGGATCCTCTGCGGCCTTGCCTTGGCGATCCTTATCGTCTTTACGCTCCGCTGCAGGCAAATGCGGTTCCAACGCCAGCGCCCCCAGATCGCTCCGATCGCCGCAACTGCAGCGTTCAATCATCGCGGCAGGCATCGCTTCGGCCTGCACGACCTCAGCCTCCTGCGCATTTAAGCGCCCCTCACGCTGCCCCCTGAGGCAGGAACGGGCCGGCACGTCAGCCATGCCCGCGACCCCGCGTTGAGAAATAAGGAGAACCAGGAACTTGAGGACGTCCAAACCGACGTACCTGCTGCTGACCGCACTCGTAGCGACCGCCGCAATCAGCATTGGGCTGATCGGCTGCACAGCCGCCGCGCCGATGTCGGAACAGTACCAGCAGGGCAGTGAACGAAGCGGCACTTCTGATGGCCGCATCGTCGAGATTCCGATCGACGCGCGTGGCGCCGCCGTGAGCTTCAGCGGCACCACCGAATACGGCGACCCGGTTTCCAGCGACAACTACGCCGGAGAGGTGTACGTCGTGAACTTCTGGTACGCCGCCTGCGGCCCCTGCATCATCGAGGCCCCCATGCTCGAGGAGGTCTGGCTGAACTACCAGGACGAGGGCGTCGGGTTCCTCGGCGTGAACATCTACGACCAGCCCGCAACCGCCGTCGCATTCGCAGAAGAGAACGGCATCACCTACCCGAGCATCATCGATGTGAACGACGGCCGCGTCAAGCAGGCCTTCGCCGGCGTCACCCCGATCCAAGCCACTCCCACCACGCTCGTCCTCGACCGCGAGGGGCGCGTCGCGGCCCGCATCATCGGGCAACTCGAGTCCGCCTCCATCCTCGACACGCTCGTCGCCGACGCACTCGCGGAGACGCCATGAACCCGAGCGATCTCGTTTTCGACGGCGCACTCTGGGCGGGGGTGCTCATCGCCGCACTCGCCGGCTTCGTCTCCTTCGCATCCCCCTGCGTGCTTCCGCTCGTACCCGGTTACTTCGGCTACCTTGGCTCCGCCGTCGCCCCCGTCGAGCCGAGCTTTGCACCTGCCCGCGGCACCACCGCACAGCGCCGCCGCCTGCTCCTGGGTGTTCTCCTGTTCATCGCCGGATTCTCCATCGTGTTCGTCACTGTCACCGTGCTCGGAGGTGTCTTCGGCCAGGTCTTCCTCGCCTATGCCGACATCGCCACCCGTATCCTCGGCGTCGTCGTGATCGTCATGGGGCTCGCCTTCGTCGGGGTCTTCCGCAAGATGCAGCGCACTGTCCGACCCCGCTTCCGCTCACGCCTGGGCCTCGCCGGGGCGCCACTGCTCGGTCTCGCCCTCGGCATCGGCTGGACACCGTGCATCGGGCCCACCCTCGCCGCGATCATCTCCGTGTCGTGGAACCTCGGCGACCCCGTCCGTGCGGGGCTGCTCGGCGTCGCCTACTCGCTAGGCCTCGGCATCCCGTTCCTGCTGCTCGCTCTTGGGCTCGGTTGGGCGACCCGCTCGATGTCGTTCCTACGGCAACACATCCGCACCGTTAATATCGCCGGCGGCGTCGTACTTGTCCTGCTCGGCCTGCTCATGGTCAGCGGGCTCTGGACGCGCCTCATGTCCTCCCTGCAGGGGGTGATGGCGAATGTCCAGCTTCCGCTCTGACAACGACACCCTCCCCGCACGTCCAAACGATCACGTCGATTCCGCCGAACGCAGCGGCGGCGGCGAGGTCGGCCTCGGTTGGCAGGGCTGGCTCCGATGGGGGTGGCGGCAGCTCACGAGCATGCGCACCGCGCTCATCCTGCTCCTGCTCATGGCGATCGCCGCGATCCCCGGCTCGCTCTTCCCACAGCGCCAAGCCGACCCCAACGGCGTCGTGAAGTACTTCGACGACAACCCCGAGCTCGCCCCCACCATCGACAAACTGCAGCTGTTCGACGTCTACAGCTCGGCCTGGTTCTCGGCCATCTACCTGCTGCTGTTCGTCTCCCTCATCGGCTGCATCATCCCGCGGATCAAGCATCATGCGAAAGCGCTCCGCGCGCCGGCGCCGAAGACCCCGGCCCGGCTGCAGCGCATGGTCGGCTATTCCTCCAACGATCTGCAACTCGTCGATGATCGCACCTCCGAAGCCGACGTCGCCCAGGCCATCGCGATCGCCGAGAGCGAGCTGCGACGCCGCGGATACCGCACCGCCCGCTACGACAGCGCGACTTCCTGGTCGGTATCCGCCGAACGCGGTTACCTGCGCGAAACCGGCAACCTCGTCTTCCACTCGGCACTCGTCGGGATCCTCGTGACCGTGCTGCTGAGCACCGGCCTCAACTACACCGGCGATCGCGTCATCGTCCAAGGCACCACCTTCGTGAACAGCGAGAGCGCCTACTCCTCGTTCTCGCCAGGACGGTACTTCGACCGAAGCTCACTCACCCCCTACGCACTGAGCCTCGACAGCTTCGACGTCGAGTACGTCGACCCTGGGAAGCCCGGTGCGGGGCAGGCAGGCAACTTCGCTGCCCACCTCTCCATCCGAGAGGCCGGGGACGACGACACCCGTGCCGAGACCGTGCGGGTGAACGCACCGATCGAGGTGAACGGCGACCGCATCTACCTCCTCGGTAACGGCTACGCGCCGATGATCACGATCCGCAACGCCGCCGGAGACGTCGTCTACCAGGAACCCCAGCCCTTCCTCCCGCAGGATTCCGCGATGACCTCGCTCGGCGTGATCAAAGTCCCCGACGGTCTGCCTGAGCAGGTCGGGCTCATCGGCTTCCTGTACCCGACGCAGAGCACCTTGGACACCGGCGCCTACTACTCGGTGTTCCCCGACCTCTACAACCCGATGATGACGTTCAACGTGTTCACAGGAGACCTCGGCATTGACGACGGCACTCCGCGCTCGGTGTACCAGCTCGACACCCAATCGATGACCCAGATCACCGGCGGCGACACCGGTATCGACTCGATCGAGCTCACCCCCGGCGACACCGCCGACCTCCCGAACGGGATGGGAACTATCACCTTCGAGGATCTCACCGTCACCGAGGGCGCCGAAGAGTCGATCAAGCGCTTCGTCTCGCTGCAGATCCAGCGCGACACCGGCGCCACCTGGGTGCTTGTCTTCTCCATCCTCGCCACGGTCGGCCTCATCACCGGCCTCCTCGTGCCGCGCCGTCGGCTCTGGGTGAAAGCCACCCTCACCCGACCAGTCGTCGGCGGCCGCAAGGTCAAGATCGAGTACGCCGGCCTCGCCCGCGGTGAGGATCCAGGCCTCGAGCGCGCCGTCGAACAGTTCCGCACCAGCCACCTCTCGGCCATCGCCGAGCAACTACCGTCACCGCTTTTCAAGAAGGGAACCCCATGAACCGGCCCCCGCACACCGTGCAGAAACCGAACAAGAAGCTGAGCACCTCGCAGAAGGCGGCACTCATCGCCATTCCCGCCGTGCTGCTCATCGCGCTCATCCTGATCCTCATCTCGGTGCTCAACCGGCCCGAAGTCCAGGCGCCCGGCGAGGCGTCGAACAGCGGCGGAACGGGCGGCGGAACCCCCACGCAGAGCGAAGTGCCGCTCGTGCAGGAGAACTCGCACGTCCTCGACGACGCCGGCGAGGGTGCACCCGTGCTCGTCGAGTTCCTCGACTTCGAATGCGAGGCCTGCGGCGCCGTCTACCCGGTGATCGAGGAGATCCGCAAACAGTACGACGGGCAGATCACCTATGTCGCCCGCTACTTCATCACCAACCACACGAACTCCATGAACGCCGCCATCGCTGTCGAGGCCGCGTCGCAGCAGGGCAAGTTCGAGGAGATGTACCAGAAGCTCTTCGAGTCGCAGTCCGAATGGGCGGAGCAGCAAGACTCGCAGGCCGACAAGATCCGCGGCTACGCCGAGGAGCTCGGACTCGACATGGACGCCTTCGATGCGGCCGTCGCCGACCCTGCAACCCAAGCGAGGGTCGAAGAAGACCACAACGCCGGCATGTCGCTCGGCGTGCGCGGCACCCCGACGTTCTTCCTGAACGGTGAGCTGCTGCAACCCCAGACCGTCACCGACATCACCGACGCCCTCGACGCGGCGATCGCGGAGAGCAAGGAGTAGCCATGGATCTGCAACTGCAGGCCGCGCTCGACGAGTTCTCCGTGCTCGCCGTCTGGTCAGCGATCACGATCTACGTCCTCGCGTTCCTCGCCTTCGCCTACGACCTCTCGCAGCGCGCCTCGGCCGCACCCATCAAACAGCGGGAGGCCGCGCTCGTCGGCGCGGCCGGAGGCCCCGCAGCCTCCCCGCAGAACGGGGGAGGGGAGGGGAGCCTCCGCGTGCCCGGTGCCGAACGGTCACGACGCTACTTCGCGCGCCTCGGCATCGCGTTCACCGCCCTCGGCTTCGCGCTCCATCTCGCCGCCACAGTCACGCGCGGGATCGCGGCCGAACGGGTGCCGTGGGCGAATATGTACGAGTTCGCCCTCATCGGCACCCTGCTGATCGTCGCCGTCTACCTCGCCGCCCTGCGCTGGTACGACCTCCGGTTCCTCGGCGTCTTCATCGTCGGCATGGTGGTGTTCTTCCTCGGTGGATCGACGATCTCCTTCTACGTCGAAGTGACCCCGCTGATGGATCCGCTCAAGAGCATCTGGCTCATCATCCACGTCTTCGTCGCCTCGCTCGCCACCGCGCTGCTCGCGATCGCGGCGGGCCTATCGACGATGCAGCTGCTACAGGCACGCCGCGAGCGCATCAAGGCCACCGGGGGCGAAGAGGTCGCCCCGGATCGCGGCTACCTGCGCACGCTCCCGAAGGCCGAGGTACTCGAGACGCTCGCCTACCGCTTCGCGATCCTCGGCTTCATCTTCTGGACGTTCACGCTCATCGCCGGAGCGATCTGGGCGAACGAATCCTGGGGCCGCTATTGGGGCTTCGACGTCAAGGAGGTGTGGACGTTCGTGATCTGGGTGATCTACGCCGGATACATCCACGCCCGCGCCACCCGCGGCTGGCGCGGCACGAAGTCGGCGTGGCTCTCGCTCATCGGCTTCGCCACGGTGATCTTCAACTTCACCATCGTCAACCTCTACTTCCAGGGCCTGCACGCCTACTCCGGCGTCAGCTGAGCCGCCCCCGACCACACCCGCGATTCGAGCACCAGGAAGGAGGCCGCTGTGACGAACACGGACACGCTCCCGCTGCGCGACGACCCCGACGAACCCCGCACGGCAATAGGGCGCGGTGCGCGTAAGCAGCGCGCCACCGCCACGGTGCGTCGCCTGCCGTGGGGCGCGGCGATCCCGATCGCCGCCCTCTCGGGCCTGCTGCTCGACGCCGCGTTCCCGAGCCTCGGCTGGTGGCCGCTCGCCTTCCTCAGCATCGCCGGCGGGCTCTGGACGCTCATGGGCCGCAGCATCGGGGGAGCGTTTCTCGTGGGTCTCGCCTACGGCGCCGCGTTCTACTTCACGCACCTCATGTGGGTCGTGCAGTTCCTCGGCCCAATCCCGTGGGCCGCGCTCGCCGGGGTCGAATCGCTGCTCTTCGCGCTCGGCGCGATCCCGATCGCCCTCGCCTACCGCTGGGGCGCTCTCCTCGAACGCCGCGCCACCCGCCGATTCCTACTCCCGGTGCTCATCGCGGTGCTGTGGGCCGCACGCGAGCTCCTCCTCGGAACCTGGCCCTACAGCGGGTTCCCGTGGGGCAGAATCGGCATGTCCCAGGCTGGTGGCCCCTTCGCCGAAGCCGTCTCCTGGGTCGGCGTCGCCGGCCTCACCCTGCTCATCGTCTGGCTCTGTGCGTGCGTCGTCGACTGGGCCGCCCGGCCCGCGCCCTGGAGACACGCCGAGTTGCTGCCCGCAGCGGTGATCCTCGCCCTGTTGCTCGTGCCGGCGTTCCCCACAACCGAAGCGGGCAGCCTCCGCGTGGGCTGGGTGCAGGGCGACGGGCCCGCCGGCTACTTCGACACGCGCAGCTCCGGCGATGTGCTCGCCGCCCAAGTACAAGCGAGCGACGCACTCCTCGGCGAACCGATGGATCTGCTCGTGTGGCCCGAGGGCGGCGTCGATTCCGATCCGCTGAACACCCCGGCCACCGCTCGCACTCTCGACGAGCTCGTCGCAAGCGCCGAGGCCCCGCTCCTCATGAATGCGGCCACCGCGCGAGGCGAGGACACCTACAACACGTCGATGCTCTGGGAGGTCGGCAGCGCCGAGCAGATGCATGACAAGGTGAACCCGGTGCCCTTCGGCGAATATGTGCCCGACCGGTGGTTCTACGAACGCATCGTCCCCGACCTGGTCGGCCTCATCCAACGCGAATACACGCCGGGTACGAACCCGCCGCTCGTCTCCGTCGACGGCATCCAAGTCGGGCTCGCGATCTGCTTCGATGTCATCTACGACTCGGTGATCTGGGACGGGGCGCGGGGCGGTGCGCAGTTCTACGCCTTCCAGACAAACAACGCCGACTTCCGGGGCACTGACGAGAACCTGCAGCAGCTCGAGTTCGCGCGTATGCGCGCCATCGAGACCGGACGTGCCGTCGTGAACGTATCGACCGTGGGCACCAGCCAGATCATCGCCCCCGACGGCACCATCATCGACGGCGCACCCGCCGATTCTCCGGCGGCCGCCGTCACCGCCGTACCACTGCGCACCGGGCTCACCCCGGCCGTGCTCGTCGGCCCGACCCTCACCCTCATCATCCCCATCGCCGCGCTCGGCGGGCTCCTCGCACTGGGCCTGCTCGAGCGACGGAGCCGCACGACCTCCCTCCCGCCCGCGCCTGCCTCCGCAAAGGGCGGCGCAGCAGCCGAACTCCCGCCGAAAGCATCATGACCTACGAACTCCCGCACGACCCGCCCGCCGATGAGCGCACCGGCCCGTCGGCGCAGCCCCGAAGCCGCCGTCCCTCCCGCCGACTGCTGTTCGTCTACAGCTGCGCCATCGCCGCCCTCACGATCGCTGTCGACGTGATCAGCAAACAACTCGCCTTGCACTTCCTCGACACGGAGAACCGCATCCCCGTGCTCGGCGACCTCTTCGGGCTGCAGCTCGCCTTCAACACCGGGGCCGCGTTCTCGATCGGTGCCCAGCTCACCCCCTTCATCACGCTGCTCGGCATCGTCGCCTCCGTGCTCCTTATCCGGGCCGCCCTCCGCACGAAGTACCGCATCTACGCCGCCTCGATCGGGCTGATCCTTGGCGGTGCCCTCGGCAACCTCGCCGATCGCATCTTCGCCCCGCCAGGATTCGGCAGCGGTGCGGTCACCGATTTCCTCGCCTACGGTCACCTGTTCATCGGCAACCTCGCCGACGTCGCGATCGGGGCCGGCGTCGTGCTCTATGCCCTCGGTGCTTGGCGCCTCCACGCAGCCTCCCGCGCTCGAGATACCGACGATTCGGTCGAGAGCGCCGAGGCCGAACTGCCGACCAGTAGTCCCGTAACCACCCGAGCAGAAACGACGGACTCATGAGTCAGAAACAGCAGCCCCCGTCCTACCAGCGCAACGCGCTGCTCCCGGGATTCATCGCACTCGCCCTACTCATCGTCGCGGTCGCCTTCATCGGCACCGACTGGTTCACCGTCTTCCGCTTCATCATCGCTATCCTCGCGCTCATCGTCGCCTGGTTCGCGGTGCAAGCCCGCCACTGGTGGTGGGTGCCAGTCTTCGTCGCGATCGCCGTGCTCTGGAACCCCGTCTATCCGTTCAACTTCAGCGGCATCTTCTGGATCCTCGCCCAGCCCATCGCCGGCAGCGTCTTCCTGATCGCCGGAGCACTCATCAAACGGCCTCGCGACTAGAGACCCAGGATCCGACCGTTCACACTCCGCAGACAGGAGGAGCAGACAGATGAATATC
Organism: Leucobacter shiyiweii; assembly: GCF_052446065.1. Lineage (GTDB taxonomy): Bacteria > Actinomycetota > Actinomycetes > Actinomycetales > Microbacteriaceae > Leucobacter. The sequence continues at coordinate 132,582 of NZ_CM127080.1, forward strand.
ACCTCAAGCGTTCGGAGACGCCGGCTCGTCGGCGCTCTCGCGGCCGCCCTGGTCGGCCTCGCCCTCTTCCTCTCGGGAGGGGCGACGCCCGCCCACGGGGTCGAGCTGCCCACCTGGGACGACGTGCAGGCCGCGAAGCGGAACGAGGCGGCCGCCGCCGCGAAAGTCACGGAGATCGAAGGACTGCTCGAGCAGAGCCTGGCGGAGCTCGAGCTGCTCCGGGTCGCGACCGAACAAGCGAACGCGAGCTGGCAGGACGCCGAGACCGCAGCAGCCGACGCCGCGCTCCGCGCTGAGACGCTCCAAGCGAAGGCCGACAAGAGCCGTGAGGAAGCCAACGTCGCCGCAGACCAAGCGGGGGTCGTCGTCGGCCAGATGTATCGCTCCGGCGGTATCGACCGCAGTGCCGACATGTTCTTCGAGGCCGACGCAGCGACCACCGACGCCCTGCTGAACCGCCTCGCGATGATGGAGCAAGCCACCCGGCGCAACACCACCATCGCCGCGAGTGCTGAGCTCGCCCGCAACACGGCTTCCTCGCTGGGCGAGCAAGCCGACGCCGCGAGCACGGAGCGCGATCAGTTGCGAGCCGATGCCGAACAGCTGGCCCAGACCGCCGCTGAGAACCTCGACGCACAGCGCACTACGTTCCTCGCGCAAGAAGCGCAGCAGCGTGAGCTCGAGGCGCAGCTCGCCGCTCTGAAAGACGCGACCACCGACACGGTCGCCGGTTACGAGGAACGCCTCCGCGCCGAAGAGGAGGAGCGCAGAAAGCAACAGAGCGGCGGAGGTGGCGGCGGTGGGGGTGGCGGCGGTACCCCCGGCGGTGCCGGCTGGTACCAGCCGGTGCCGATCTCCTGGATCTCCACCTACTTCCGGCAACCACCGAGTCACACCGGGCTCGATCTCCCAGCCGGCTGCGGCACCCCCATCGTCGCGCCCTCCTCCGGCACCGTCGCCGTCGCCGGTTGGGTCGACAACTTCGGCGGATACATGACCTACCTCAACCAGGACAACGGCTATCAGACCCGTTTCGCGCATCAGATCGGCACACCGCCGGTGGTCTCCGGCCAATGGGTGCCCGCCGGAGCTGTCATCGGCTACGTCGGCAACACCGGGATGAGCTTCGGCTGCCATGTCCACTACGAAGTGCTCTCCGGCGGCAACTTCATCGATCCGACCCCGTTCATCTAGCACGATGTCACCTCTAGACACCGCATCCGCTCAAGACCCGCCTCTGGCACGCCGACGCCCCATGCCGTGCCGCGCGCAGAGGCCGCAACCGGTGACGCCGCACTCGTGCCGGAGCCCACGACTCATCTACATGCAGGAAAGGGGACAAACATGAAGGCCGTTGGATATACCCACCCAGGCCCCCTCGACGAAGACGGGGCTCTCCGCGACGTCGAGCTGCCGATACCCGAAGCCGAGGAACACGATCTGCTGGTGCAGGTGCACGCTGTCTCCGTGAACCCGGTGGACTGTGCGATTCGCGCCACCGAGCAACCCCGCGCCGGGCAGCCTCGCGTTCTCGGCTACGACGCCGTTGGCACAATCGTCGGACTCGGCGCGTCCGTCGAGGACGAACCGCTGCTTGAACACTTCGCCGTTGGCGACCGCGTCTTCTACGCGGGAGCGATCGACCGGCCGGGCAGCAACGCCGAATACCAGATCGTCGATGCCCACCTCGCTGCTCACGCTCCGGCCTCGCTGAGCGACACGCACGCGGCGGCGCTGCCGCTGACAGCGCTCACCGCGTGGGAGCTGCTCTTTGACCGGCTCGAGGTGACGCGGCCCGTCCCGGGAGCCGCATCCGCAGTCGTCATCATCGGCGGGGGCGGGGGAGTCGGGTCGATGGCCATTCAGCTGCTGCGCGCCCTCACCAACGTCACCGTGATCGCCACCGCCAGCCGCCCAGTCACGAAGGCGTGGTGTGCGAACCTTGGCGCCCACCACGTCCTCGACCACCGCCGGCCGCTCACCCCACAGGTGGCCGAGCTCGGCCTCGGGGCGCCCGGCTTCGTGCTCTCCACCGCGGGATCCGAGGAGAGACAGGGCGACATCCTCGAACTGCTCGCCCCGCAGGGGCGCTTCGGGTACACCGATCACCCCGAGCTCGACGTGCAGCCGTTCCAGTCGAAGTGCATCTCACTGCACCCCGAAGACGTGTTCATGCGCTCTCGCTTGCAGACCCTCGACCTGGCCGAGCAGGGCGAGATCCTCCGACAGGTCGGCGAGCTCGTCGACGCCGGGAAGCTCCGCAGCACGCTGACCAGCACGCTCGGCGAGATCGACGCCGCGACCGTCGCCGAAGCCCATCGCCTCATCGAGAGCGGCACGGCGGTCGGGAAGATCACACTCGAAGGCTTCAGCTCCCTGCCGTAGCAGCGAGGCCGCCCAGCTGCGGGCGGCTCAGGAAAGGATGACCGGCATGATGCTTGCCGCCCTCACACTCCGTGTCGACTCCGGCATGCTGCGCACCCCTTGAGCGGCATGACGACACACACCGCCACCTCCGGGCAGGGCCCAGTCCACGGAGGACATGAGCGACCCCAGGAGCCGCCCCAATCGCAACCGGGCTGGTCGTTCCTGCGATCGCGCCGCTGGCTCGGGTACTACGTCCTCCTCGTCATCTTCTGCATCGTCTGCGTCTGGCTCGCTGACTGGCAGTTCGACCGGCGAGCCGATGCCCGAGCGGAGATCGCGCGCATTGAGCAGAACTACGACGCCGCAGCTATCCCGCTCGATGACGCTGTGCCCGACCCTGCTGGCTTCGACGAAGACGCACTGAAATGGCAGACCGCCACCGTGCGCGGCGAGTACCTCGGCAACCCCTTCCTCGCCCGCAACCGACCCGGCCCCGAAGGGGTCGGCTCACATCTCCTCCAAGCTCTGCGCACCGATCAGGGGTTGATGTTCATCGTCGACCGCGGCTGGGTGCCGGTCAATGGCAACGAGGCGAATGCGGGCGACGCCTGGCTCGACAGCATTCCTGCAGCCCCAACCGGGCCGGTCGAGGTCGACGTGCGACTTCGGGCGAGTGAACCGCAGATCGCCGGGCGCCTCGCTCAGGGCAGCACGGTCGCCAGTATCAACTTGCCCGAGATCGCCCGGATCGGCGGTTTCGATGAGGCCTACACCGGGGCGTACGGCATGCTCATCGGGGAAACCCCCAAGGCCGAAACCGGGGTGCTCCCCGAGCCACCGGAGCGCGATGAAGGCCCGCACCTCTCTTACGCGCTGCAATGGTATGTGTTCATCCTCATCGCCGCCTTCGGCGTCGTCTACGCCGCCCGGCAGGAGCATCGCGGTCTGAATGCGGGCAGCGAAGCCGTGCTGCGGCAGCAGCGACGAGCCGCAGCGCGCAAGGCCCGGCGCGGCACGACCGACGCCGAAGAGGAAGACGCCTTCCTCGAGCAGTAGCGGTCGCCACCGGCCGCATGCGCCGGAGCGTCTTCCCGACCCGGGCCATCGAAAGGAGCAGGCGTGGAGATCGCCCTCTGGATCACGCAGCTGCTCATCATGTCCGCCCTGATCGCCGTCATCGGTGTCGCCGGCGCACCCCCGCGCGACAGCCGCGAGGATCCGACCGTTCGCGAGGAGCTCGACGACTTCGTCTACCGCTCGCGTCGGCTCGGCTCACGGCTCAAGCGCCGATGGCAGCAGCGCGGCAGGCGGAAGAAACGCCCTCCGCGTCGCTGATCTGTCGTCTTGCCGGGTCTTGCCTACACTGGACGATGCGGCTACACTAGTGAGTGCAAACCGGAGCATTCCAGCCCAGCGCTCGATAGCTCCGGCGGCCCCCGGTCTCTTGCTTCGGCTACCGGGGGTTGCTTTTTTCCACGGGCACGACCCGCAGCAGCGGCGCCAGCGGCACGGCATAGCCCGCGTCGCTCCCACGCTCAAGGTGGCTCTGCGCGAACGCCACGATGTCGGGCACCCACAGCAGCGGCTCCACTGACGGTGAGGTGAAGGTCACCTGCATCTGGCCGATCACCTGCGCCTGTCGCATCGTCTTGATCGTCCGCAGATCACGGGCCCGCTGTCCTTGGTGGCGTCGCTCCTCGGCCACGACGAGCGACGGCCGAGGCGTCAGCTGCCCCTCGTGCAGGTTCCCCAGCAGTGCCGTCAAGCATGCCTCGCGAGCGAGTTCATCGCCGCCAGGAGCATCTTCGATCGGCGACTGCACCGCCAACAGGAACGCTTCGTCCTCCTCGGCTGCGGCGAGGTAGCGGCAGAGCTCGTGGATCGTCTCCGCATCGCCCGCCGCGTGTGCCTCGCTCGTATGCCAGTAGCTTCCGCCGATGATCGACCCGAGATCGTCACGCACCGGCTGATGGAGTCGAACCGGCGACACATACGCGGTCGCGATGTAGAACGTGCGTGCACCGTGTGCGACCTCGGGGACGACGTAGCTCTCATCGACGAACGCCACATGCGCATCCGGTCGGAGACGACGGTAGGACTCGGAGAGCAGCCGACGCCGAGTCTCATCCGTGTGCGAAGCTGCCATTCCGCCATTCTCTCAAACCTCAGCCGGGCGGCGGGCGATGTCACCGCGCCGCGGCGTGCCGGTCAGCGTCGAACTCACTCATCCCCAGATCACCATCATGCGGTAGAGCATGACGGCGACGGCGAAGTTCACGACGACCAGCACGAGGTTCGCCGTGCGGCGACGGTCGACGAGCGCCCAGAACGCCGCACCGAACGGGATGAGTAGCGCGACGATGAGATACATCCAGAACTCGAGCGGATCCCCTACGGCGGGATTGCCTGTGACAGGCTGCGCGATGCCGACGACTACCTGCGCGATGAGCAGCACCCCGACAAGCAGGGTCGCGCCGAGGGTGTAGTCGTTGGGCCCGCGCTTGCGGAAATACTCAAGGATGCAGACGAGCGCCGCGAGCAGGGCGACGACGATCTGGGCAATGCCGAACCAGACGATCATGGGGCGAGAGCGGGGTCGACAGTCACGGCTCAAGGGCATATTGGCGATGCTGCGCATTGCCCCCGGAGGAGCCGGCCGGCCCGCCGAGCGACGAGAGTCGACCGATCAGAGCTTCCAGCGGCCCTTGCCCGACCAGCAGACTCCACACCACGGAGAGCGCTATCGTGGTGAGCGTCATCGGGAGAAACGGGTCGAGATCGCGGAACGCATGCTCATGCGCGGAGCCGAGCAGGATCGTCGAGGCGATGGCCCAGCCTACGATCTGCAGCACATAGGCCGTCAATGGCATCGACCCCACCGCCCGGAGCGGGAAGGTGAGCCACGGCAGCCGTCCGGCAGAGCACAGCAGCAGGCACACGCCGATCACCGCGATCGCGAAGCCGCCGCTCCCGATCGCCTCGAGCACGCCGCTCGAGTGCGGATCCGCCGTCCACCAGGCAGCAAGGAACGGTCGATCAGCCGACTCCTCCGACGACTCCGCGCCGGGGGAGAGACTGTATCCGGCTACCGCCAGCAACGTGCCGAGGCCGAGTGCCGCCCACTGCACCCGCTGCGACCACATCCCCGCGCGCGCCAGACCGAGGCCCGCGAGGGTGAACGCGACCCACAGCGGAAACGGATAGTTCCATCCGATGTAGTGCCCGGTGAGCCAGCCTTCGTAGCTCTCCCACCACGGCGAGGCATTCGCCCATACCACCACGGGCGATGCCACGAGCACGACGATCGCGGCGGCGAGGAACAGCCGCGAGGCGCGCTGCGCGAGCAGGGGGAGTGCCAGGACGAAGATGACGGCATAAGTCGGCAAGATGATCGCCGCCGGCACGTCGAGGCTGATGAGCAGCACGCCGAGAAGCCAGATCACCAGCGCCCGGATTACCACCTTGAGCCTCGCCCGGCCGAGCTTGGCACCGCTCGGGGGCGTCGGGCCGCCTGTGGAGAGGCCGAGCGAGACGCCGGCGAGCGTGGCGAAGAGGATCGAGGAGCGACCGTTCACGATCGCCCCCCACGTCGACGGTTCCGTCCACGATAGCGAGCCGAGCCAGAGCAGATGCGCCGCCAGCATGCCCAGCACCGCGAGCCCGCGAGCGAGGTCGACCCCCGCGATCCGGGAGGGGTTGTTCAATCGGTGCCAGTTCCGCGTGACGCGGCGGCGCAGTGGAGCCGCGACCGTGCTCGTCATGCTCCGCCGTCGATCCCGCGCCGCTGGCTCATGGGTGCTTGACGCCCACCGGCTCGTCGTCGCTGATGTGCGCTGTCTCGATCTGGAAGGTCGAGTGGTTGACAGACACCTCGAAGTGCTCCGCTACGCACGCCTTAACCGCATGGAGCATTTCGGCCGCATGCCCGTCGGTGAAGCATTCGTCCTCGACGACGACATGCGCGGTGATTGTCGGCAGACCGGTCGCGACCGTCGAAGCGTGCAGGTCGTGCACATCCTTGACGTGCTCGAGCTCGAGGATGTGCGCACGCACCTCGTCGAGATTGAGGCCCTTGGGGGTGAACTCCATGAGTACGCTCGTCGTCTCGCGCATCAGCTTGAAGGCGCGGGGCACGATGAGCGCGGCGATGAAGAGGCCGGCGAGTGCGTCGGCGCGCTGGAAGCCCGTGGTGGCGATCACGATGGCGGCGACGATCACGCCCAGGGAGCCGAGCGCGTCGTTGAGTACCTCGAGGAATGCGGCGCGCATATTGAAGTTTGCGCCTCGGCTCGAGGAGAGAATGAGGATGGCGGTGATGTTCGCCGCGAGGCCGACGATACCGAAGACCAGCAGCTCAGTTGCGGGCACCTCCGGCGGTTCGAATAGGCGCCGGATGCCTTCGATGGCGGTGTAGAAGCCGACCACGAGCAGTAGCGTCGCCTGCCCGAGCGCGGCGATCACCTCGATCCGGCGGAATCCCCAGGTGCGCGTCGACGTCGCCGGCCGCAGCATCAGTGTCGCCGCGATCAGTGCGACCAGTAGCCCCGAGGCGTCGGTGATGGCATGCGCGGTGTCGGTGAGCAGTGCGAGGCTTCCGGTGATGACGGAACCCACGGCCTGTGCGACGACGATCGTTGCGGTGATGCCGAAAGCGATCCAGAGCTTGCGGCGGTAGTCACCGGGTTGTCCCGCCGCACCCGCGCCCGGTCCGTGATCATGTCCTGCGCCCATTCGGGATCTCCGTTCTCGTTTGATGCACCTCACTATACAGATAACATCGTCAAGTAGCGATGTTATTTTGCGAAACCGGACGATCGGTGTGGCCAGCCTGTAGTGGTTCCCGATCCGGAGATATCATCGTGATATGACGATGCGAGCTGAACGATCCTATGAGCTGCCGACGATTGCCGAAGCCGAGGCGCTGACCTCTGCGGCAGCCCTGTTCCACAGCCTCGGTGATCCCTCCCGGCTGGTGATCCTGCAGCATCTGCAGCTCGGCGAACACCGCGTGGTCGACCTGGTGGGGCACCTCGGGCTCTCCCAGAGCACCGTCTCCAAGCACCTCGCCTGTTTGAAGGACACGGGCATGGTCGTCTCGCGAGCCGAGGGGCGGGCCTCGATGTACTCCCTGACGCATCCCGATGCCGTCGTTGCGATCCTCGCAGCGGCCGAGAAGATGCTGGCGCTCACTGGGGACGCCGTCCGCTTGTGCCCCATGCATCATGACGGCAACACCGCTCACTGGTCGGCCGACGCGCTCACTGCGGCGGCCCTTCGGTAGGATCCGGATCGGTGGCAGGCGACGACTGCTCGGGCGTCTGTCGCTTCGGCGGGAGGCCTGCTTTCGCCCGCTCCTCGTCCTCGATCTGCTTATAGACCCGGCGCTCCGTGCGATCAGCCCGCGAGATCGCACGAACCACGAACCAGAAGAAGGCCCCGATGAGCACCGATGGGGTGAGTGACCAGATGGCGTTCGCCCACCAGCTTTCCATGCGCAGAGGCTACTGTTGCATGCTGTGAGAACGATGCATTAACTCGACTAGATGTAGAGTAAAAATCATCGACGAGGAGGTACCAAATGGCCGGGGTGCGCAAACGCGAATGGGGCGGGCTCGAAGACGAGGTCATGCAACGACTCCACGAACAGGAACACGCCGTGAGCGCGCGCGAACTGCAAGCCATGTTCAGCGAACCCGTGCCGGCCTACACGACGCTCATGACTACGCTCACCCGTTTGGAGGGGAAAGGCCGTGTCGAACGGGTCGGCGACTCACCGCGCAAGATCAGTTTCCGCCCGCTGCGCTCGAGCGAAGAAGAGGCGAGCGAGACGATGACCTCCGCCCTCGAGCAGGCTGCCGACCGGCGGGCCGCCCTGCTCGCCTTCGCCGGCAACCTCGCCGACGACGACCTCGCCGCACTCATGGACGCCTTCGGTGAGGCGAAGCCCGAAGCGTAGCCGACCGTGCTGCTCCTGACCCTCATCCTCCTGGGCACGGCTCTCGCGCTCGCCGTGCTCTGCCCGCGCGTACTCACCGCAGGACGCTGGCACCTCTTCCACCCGAGAGCCGCGCTGACGGTCTGGTTCGGGGCGTTTGGGGTGGGCATCGCGACCGCCCTCGCCGGCATCGCCCTCGGCATCGTCGCGGTCGAGTCGCTACGGCACGCCATCCCGCATACCACCAGTGTGACCGTATCAGCGGCGATCTGGGTCGCCGCCGGGATCTCTGGGGCCTTCCTCGTCTTTGTCTTCACCTTCGCCGGCTCGCTGCAGTCCCTGCGCCCGGCCTCCCACTCCCACGCTGTGGCCTATGCGAGAGACGAGCACATCGGCTTTACCCTCGTCCGCTTCCACTCGGAGAAGCCCGAAGCCTATGCTGTCCCCGGTAGGCGTCCCGAGATCTTCGTCTCCTCAGCCATGGAGCAGCTCCTCACCCCGCCGCAGCTGCAGGCCGTGCTTGCCCACGAGTTCGCTCATCTGCGCCACCAGCACGGACTCGCCATCCGCATCGCCCAACTCAACGCGCTGCTGCTGCCGGGTACGCGGGCCAGCCGAGCGCTCGAACGCACCACCCGCCTGCAAATCGAGCTCGCTGCTGACGATGCGGCCGCACGTCAGGTCGGCGCTGCACACCTCGCAAATGCGCTCACTGTCCTCGCGGCCGCAACACACGACGTCGGCATGACCCTCCGTGCCCAGCGCCTCACCCGGAAGCGCTGGCCTGCCGCTCAGCATCGTCGACTCCCGCAGGGCTTGCGCGCCGCTCCCCAGCTGCGCTGACCTTGTCGCTCAGCCCGCTCGCGCAAAGCTTCATACATCTACATCTTGTAGTCTTGTGCGAGGAATCCGCGGAGAGGACAATGGGCGATGGACGTTACTAGGGAGCAGGAGCTCACCATCAGCGGCATGACCTGCGGCCACTGCGCCCAGACGTTGACCACGGCGCTCAGCGCGCTCAGGGGAGTCGAGAACGTCGACGTCGACGTGGCCTCCGGGAGGGTGATCCTCAACGTCGCCCACCCCCTCAGTACCGAGTTCCTCACAGGCATCGTCAGCGAGGCCGGCTTTGAACTCACCGCCATCCGCGAGCGGGCACGATGAGCAGCAGCGCGGCCACGACCACGCCCGCTCAGGCCTCACGGGAGCGTTCGCCACGGCGCACTGCCGTCGCTCTGGCGATCGCGGCATTCGGTCTCCTTGCGATCATTGTTCCCCCGATCGTCGCCACGCTCCGCATCGGGCCGGCCGCCTATGAACAGATCTACCTCACCTTCCCTGGCTTCGACGTTGCCGTGCCGACCGCGCTCGGGCAGGGACTCGGCGATCTCGCCGCCATGCTCACCCTCGGCGCCCTGCTGTACCTCCTGTTCTTCCGTGACGCTCGCGGCAAACAGGCCAAACGGATCGAGCCATGCCTCGAACTCACCCTGCTGCGTATCGCCTCGGTCGCCTGGGCGATGGTGTCGGCCGGCATGGTGGTCTTCGAATCGCTCGACAGCAGCGGCATGCCCCTCGCGCGTCTCACGGAGCCGGGCGCATTCGCCTTCCTCTACGAGACGAGCGCCTTCCCGCGAGCCTGGACGGTGTCGCTGGTCGCCGCCGTCATTACCTCGCTCGTCTGCCAGTTCGTTACCCGGTGGACAGGGCTCCTCATCCCGCTCTGGATGACCTGCTTCGGCATCCTCGCCCCTGTGGTCGTCGGGCAGATCCTCGTCGGCCCGAATCATGACCTCGGCAGCGATGCCGGCACCTACCAGACCCTCGCCACCGGAGCGGTTTTCGGCGTCATCCTCATCGCCGCCATCCGAGCCGGGAGCGGCCGCACCCTCGACCCGGTCATCGTTACCCGCCTCACCACCTTCGTGCTCATCGGGATACCGCTGATCATTGCCACCGACGTCGTCCTGACTTGGTTCAAGCTCGCCGGATCGAGCCTCTTCGAGTCGGAGACGGGGTGGCAGATCCTCGCCCGCTGGACATGCCTGGCACTCCTCATCGCCGCCATGCTCGGCTGGCGTGCCGTCCAGCGCGCGAACCCGGTCAAGCCAGCACTGCTGCCGCCCGCCATCGCGACCCTGGCGATCGCCGGATGGGTTGGGATCACCGCAGCCATGACGAGGGTCCCGCCGCCCCACTACTTCCAGCCCACCAGCATCTCCCAGGTGTTCCTCGGCTTCGAGGTTGCCGAGGCGCCGTCGCTGCTGGTCTGGTTCACGCACTGGCGGCCCAATCTCCTCTTCATCGTGCTCGCGATCGCCGCCGTCGCCGCCTACCTCTGGGCGGTACGCGTGCTGCACACGCGCGGCGACCGATGGCCGATCGGCCGCACAATCTCATGGATCGGCGGCTGGTGCGTCATCGTCTTCGCCACAAGCTCCGGCTTCGGTAAGTACTCGGCCCCCGACTTCGGCACACACATGATCGTGCACATGAGCCTGAACATGCTCGCCCCGATCCTCCTGGTGATGGGCGGCATCATCACCCTGCTACTGCGGGCAACCCGATCCGAGCCCACCCGCCCAGCGGGACTGCACAACTGGATCACCTGGGCGCTGCACTGGAAGGTGCTCCGCCTCGTCTACAACCCGCTGTTCGTGTTCGTGCTCTTCGTTGGCTCCTACTACGGGCTGTACTTCACCGGGATCTTCGAAGAGGGCATGCGGTTCCACTGGGCGCACCAGCTCATGAACGTCCACTTCATCATCGCCGGATATCTCTTCTACGGGCTCGTCATCGGGGTCGACCGACCGCCGCGCCCTCTGCCGCACATCGGCAAGCTCGGCTTCGTGCTCGCCGCGATGCCGTTCCACGCGTTCTTCGGCGTGATCCTGATGATGGCTGATGGTGAGTGGATCGCGGAGAACTTCTACCTCTACTTCGGGCTGCCCTGGACAGACCTCCAAGCCTCTCAGTACCTCGGCGGCGGCGTCGCCTGGGCCGGCGGCGAGCTGCCGCTGCTGCTCGTCATCATCGCGCTCGGCATCCAATGGTCCCGGCAGGACGCCAAAGAAGCCCGCCGCAAGGATCGGCACCTGGACTCTGGCCGCGACGAGGAGTTCGACGACTACAACAAGATGCTCGAAACTCTCGCAAATCGGCGGCAAGCCGCAGGCCCGGGACGGCCCGCACCCCCAAGTGAAGAGGAGGCCACGCCGTGACCCTCGCCCACGATGTCGTCGAGCCGTTGCAGCTCGATGTCTCAGGCATGACCTGCGCCGCCTGCGCGGGACGCGTCGAACGCGCCCTGAACAAGATCGAGGGCGTCACTGCGAGCGTGAATTATGCGACCGAGCGCGCCATCGTCTCTGGCCTCGGCGCCGCTCGCGCGAGCGAAGCACTTGAGCGCGTCGAGAAAGCCGGCTACGGCGCGCGCATCCATGATGACGCCGACGACGCCTGGTCGAAGCGCGCCACCGAGGTGCGCATCACCTCCCTGCGGCGACGGCTCATCCTCGCCGCCGTGCTCACCGTTCCGCTCATGGATCTCACGATCGTGCTCGCCCTCGTCCCCGACTGGCGCTTCCCCGGCTGGGAATGGCTCTGCGTCGCCCTCGCCGTGCCGATCGTCACCTGGGCGGCCTGGCCGTTCCACAAGGCCACACTCAGGAACCTCCGCCACGGCGACGTCAGCATGGACACTCTCGTCTCCCTCGGCATCGCCGCCTCCTTCGGCTGGTCGGTTGTGACGCTGCTGTTCGGCATCGAGGGAAGTGGGGCGGGGTACTGGCTTGGCATCGGCGCTACTCCCGAGGGGGCAAACGCCATCTATCTGGACGTCGCCGCGGGTATGACCACCTTCCAGCTCGCCGGCCGCTACTTCGAAACCCGTTCCCGCCGCAAGGCCGGCGATGTACTCGGCGCCCTCAGCGAGCTTGCCGCCACGCACGTCCGCATCCAGCGAGACGGCACCGAGGAGATCAGGCCCGCCACGGAACTCCGCGTCGACGACGTGTTCGTCGTGCTCCCCGGCGAAACTCTCCCCGCCGACGGCACCATCATCGTCGGTAGCGCCGACATCGACGCCAGCATGCTCACCGGCGAACCGCTCCCCGTCACTGCCTCGAGCGGCGATGCGGTGATCGGCGGCACGATCAGCACCAACGGCCGCCTCGAAGTGCGCACGAGCTCCGTGGGCGCACACACTCAGCTCGCGCAGATGGCCGCCCTCGCCGAACAAGCCCAGGCCCGCAAAGCCCGCGTGCAGACCCTCGTCGACCGCGTCACCCGCTACTTCGTACCCGGAGTGATCGTTCTCGCCATCCTCGTCACCACTGGGTGGATGCTCGCCGGCCGCTCCTTTGAAGAGGCCTTCGGGATCGGGATCTCCACCCTCATCATTGCCTGCCCATGCGCCCTCGGGCTCGCCACTCCGACCGCGCTCATGGTCGGCATCGGCCGGGGCGCCAGCCTCGGCATCCTCGTGAAGGGGCAGGACGCGCTCGAGGCGAGCGGCACGATCACCACCGTGGTGCTCGACAAGACCGGTACCCTCACCACCGGCGAGATGACCGTGCGCAGCATCGCCACCGTTCCCGGCGTCGCCGAGCACGAGCTGCTACGCGTCGCCGCCTCCGTGGAGCAGGGATCGGAGCACCTCATCGCCCGTGCCATCGTCGCGGCCGCGAAGCAGCAGATCACCGACCTCGACCCCGTCAGAGACTTCATCGCCGTGCCCGGCCGGGGCGCCTCCGGCGCCGTCGCCGGCGACACCGTCCACATCGGTAGCCTCGCTTACCTGGACGAGCAAGGCGTCTCAACCGGTGCCGCCCGCGTCTACCTCGCCGAAGCCGACCCCACAGAAACGGCCGTGTTCGTCGCACAGGCGGGAGGCCTGATCGGACGCTTCGGCCTTGCCGACACCATCAAGCCGAACGCCCGTGCCGCAATCCAAGCGCTGCAGCAGCAGGGCCTCACCACGGTGCTGCTCACCGGCGACTCCCGAGCCGTCGCAGAGGATATCGCCAGCACCCTCGGTATCGATCGCGTCTCCGCAGAAGTGCTGCCGGCCGAGAAAGCCGATGCGATCCGCGAGCTGCAAGCTGCAGGGGCGCGGGTAGCCATGGTCGGCGACGGCATCAACGACGCCGTCGCCCTCGCTGCCGCCGATCTCGGCCTCGCCGTGGTCTCCGGCACCGACATCGCGCTCAAATCGGCCGACATCATCCTCGTTCGGGAAGACCTCGCCGTGATCCCCGAGGCGATCGAACTGTCGCGGCGTACCCTGCACACCATTCGTGTGAACCTCGGCTGGGCGTTCGGATACAACCTCGCCGCGATCCCGATCGCCGCCGCCGGTTTCCTGAATCCCCTCATCGCCGCCGGTGCGATGGCGCTCTCTTCGGTGCTCGTCGTGTTCAACAGTCTCCGGCTGCAAAACTACCGCCGTAGGGCCTAGCCCGGGGGTATCCAGATGCGACCGCCCCAGTATGCGCACTTCGACGTTGCCCCGATCTCGAAGCGTCGACTGCGCTGGGAGCTCGCGATCGTACTCAGCCTGTCCTTCGGCTATGCGGGCGTGCAGTCGATCATCACGATCCTGCACCGCCTCAGCCAGGAGACCGCGCTCGCCTCCCAGACGGCCACCATCAACCGGCCGCTCGCCGAGCAGCCTTTCTTCGACCTCGCCTACCAGCTGCTCGGCTTCGTGGGGGAACTCGCACCTGTCGCGCTCGTGGCGTACCTGCTCTGGCGCACAGCGGCCCCGCACCTGGGAAACCTCGGCCTCGGACGGCTCCCCGGCAGGGGCGGCCGGTGGTGGCTGGCAGACACCGGCTGGGGTGTCGTGCTCGCGGCTGCGATCGGGATCCCGGGGCTCGCGTTCTACCTCTTCTCGCGCATCATCGGGATCAACGCGAACGTCGTACCGACCGCCCTCGACGCCTACTGGTGGACGGTGCCCGTGCTGATCCTCTCCGCCCTGCGTGCAGCTCTCGGCGAGGAACTCATCGTCGCCGCCTACTTCTTCGACCGTATGCGACGCCTCGGGGTCGGCCCGATCTCCACCATCGTCTCAAGCGCACTGCTGCGCGGCAGCTACCACCTCTACCAGGGCATCGGCGCATTCATCGGCAACGTGGTCATGGGGCTCCTCTTCGGCTGGGTCTACCACCGCTGGGGGAGGTCGTTGCCGCTCATCGTCGCGCACTGGCTGCTCAACATCGTCAGCTTCGTCGGCTACCCGCTCGCGCTGCTGCTCTGGCCCACTCTCTTCCAAGTCGCGCCATAGCAGGCCGACTACCCGTTCATGAGCAGCAGCATCGCCGTCATCCCCGCCGCCATCAGGCAGTGGCAGAGCGCGTGCAACCGATCCCCGCGAACCGTCGCCGCGCGGAAGGCCCACCACAGTGCGATCGCTGCGCTTCCAGCCACAAACACCACGTTGACGACGTCCACCCACACCGGGGTGGTCATCGCCAACATCATCGCCTCATCAGCGGCCTCTCCGTGGCCGCCACCGTGCTCCCCGCCGCCCATGTCCGCCATGAGCAGCGGCATCGCCGCGATCATCCACACCATCGCGCCAGCGAGCCAGATATGCCCGGCGAGATCGACGCGGCGGGCCGGCAACGGCGCCTTCCAGAGCCCCGGCACTAGGGCGAGCGCAAGTACGGTGAAGACCACGATCTGCGCCCAGTTCGACGCCGCCGGAATCGACATCATCCAGCACATCGCGATCATCCCGGCGCTCATCACCAGGTGCATGAGGTGGATCGCCATCGACTCGAGCACCGGGCCGCGCCGCGCGCCGGGAGGGGGCCGGTGCGCGATGAGGCGCACGAGGCAGTACACCCCGGTGAACGCGAAGACGACGGTGAGAATCAGATTCCACGGGGAAGCCAGCATACCCACGAGCTTACATCTACATCATGTAGAGTACGGGCCAAGGCCCGCATCCCTCGAGGTTCCCCGAACCCGGGGGAGGGGAGGAGACATCCCGGGCGCCCGGCGCGGCCCAGAACCCCTGCGGCGTCTGCGAAAGGAATACTGACCATGACCGGACTCACCTTCGCCGTCGGCGGCATCCTCACCGCCACCGGCGTCGTCGCCTACTTCGCGTCCGACGCGAGCAGCATGACCGCACTCATCCCCTCCGCACTCGGCGTGCTCATCCTCGTCGCAGCCGTCATCTCACGCGCGCCGAAAGCCCGCCGCCACGCGATCCACGCCGCCCTCGCGATCGCCCTCCTCGGCGTCGCCGGCACCGCGATGAACGTGATGAAGATCGGGGAACTCTTCGCCGGCACCGCCGAGCGACCGAACGCCGTGATCGCGAGCACCGTCACCTTCGTCGTGCTCCTCGTATTCCTCGCCGTCGGCATCGCCTCCTTCGTCCGCGCCCGCCGCTACCGCGCGCAGCAGCCGACGAACGCCCCCGCCTGAGCCGCAACCGCAGTTCCCCGCATGTCCAGCCCCGAGTCCGAGCCCCACGCGCCGTCTGCAGTGTCGCCGTCCTGGGGCTGGGCACGGGGCACGCCGCCGCAGCTGCGCATCATGGAGACCGAACCGCTCGACTACCACAGCCTGCTGCGCGGCACCTCCGCCTACCGATGGTGGAAACCGCTCGCCCTGCTCCTGCTGTCAGGGGCCTTCTTCGGCATCCTCACCGTGGTAGTCACCGTGGCCGTCATCCCAGTGCTCCTGCTCACGGATCCCGACTATCCGGCGCAGGTCGCCGCCGGCACTGCCGCGGCGCTCGACACCCAACGGCCCGTCTCGGTACTCGTGAGCATGGTGTCGATCATCATCATGCTCCCGGCGGTGCTGCTCGCGATGCTCGTCCTCGGCATGCGGCCCATCGGCCGGATCTGGTCAGTCGCGGCCCGCATGCGCTGGGGGCTGCTCGGGCGACTGTTCGTCATCTCCGTGCTCGCGATCGCCGTGATGAACCTCGTCGGTATCGCCGCAGGCGTGCTCCTCGAGCCCGCCACCGACCCTGCAGCGGCTGCGAACGAGACTGCCTTCGATGCACGCGCCGCGCTGCTATCGATGCTGCTCGTGCTGCTCCTGGTGCCGCTGCAATCCACTGCCGAAGAGATCGTCTTCCGGGGACTCTTCATGCAGGTGCTGGGAGCCTGGCTCAGAAACCCCTGGTTCGCGATCCTGATCCCCTCGATCGGCTTCGCGTCCCTCCACATCTACGACATCTGGGGACTCCTCGCCGTCGGGTTGCTTGGCGCAGTATCCGCCTGGCTCACCTGGCGCACCGGCGGCCTCGAGGCAGCGATCGCGATCCACGTCGTCAACAACTACGTCGTTTTCGGCATCATGGCGTCGGGCCTCACCGGGGAAACCGCGCAGACCACAGGCGACGGCAGCGCCGCCGGACTGATCGGCCAGATCGCCGGTCTTGCGCTCTTCGCCTGGCTCACGCTGCGCGTCTTCACACGGGGCGGGTACGGCCGGCAGCGCATCGACCTCATCCAGCACACCTCCGCGCCGAAGGAGCGGGGAACCCGGTAGAGCGCCGCCGAGTCGACACCGGGAGAGCAGTCCCGCGTCGCACGCCCACACTAACCCAGAAATCGAGAGTAAGAGAGACACCATGGACGCCGACACTCGCCGCATCCTCGTGCACGCCCTCGGAGCCGTCCTAACAGTCGGCCTGCTCGGAGGACTCGCCGCCTGTGCCGCCACGAAGCCCGAGGTCACCCCCTCTGCCGAGGACGCCGCCCCCGCCGTCACGGTACGGGCCTACGACAACGCCTACGACATAGCCGAGGTCGAGGTTGCCGAGGGCGAAGCGGTGCGCTGGGTGTTCGAGGGACAGAACGAGCACGATGTCGTCGCCCAGGATGCGAGCTTCGTGAGCGATCTCATGCGACAGGGCAGCTTCACCCATGTCTTCGACCAGGCCGGCAGCTACGAATACGACTGTTCCATTCACGCGGAGATGAAAGGCGTCGTCAACGTGACGGCCGACTGACCCGTGCCCAGGATCCCGCATGCAGAGCGCCTCTGCCCGGCCGCTGCATTCGTATCGAGCAGCCGTCATCCGTTCAGCCTCCCCTTGTGTAGATTCGAACCATGACCACGAGCGCTGAGACACCGCTACGCCGACGACGCATCGGCTTCGCCTGGTTCTCGATCGTGGCCGGCATCGTCGGCTGGTTCGCCTCCTTCGAACTGCTCACCGAGTACATCAAGACCCTGCAGGAACCCACCCACGCGCCCAACTGCAACATCTCGAAGCTCGTCACCTGCGGGCCGAACATGGACTCCTGGCAGGGTTCCCTCTTCGGGTTCTCCAACACCATCATCGGCGTCACCGCCTTCACCGCGCCGATCCTCGTCGGGGCCGCGATCCTCGCCGGAGCACACTTCGCCCAATGGTTCTGGCGGCTCTACTGCCTCGGCCTCCTCGGAGGCATCGTCTTCATCACCTGGCTGCAGTACCAGAGCTTCTACTCTCTCGGCACCCTCTGCCCCTGGTGCATGGTCGTCTGGACGGCCATGATCCCGCTCTGGTGGGTCACCGTCGCGAAAGCCGGCGCCGACGGCCTCCTCCTCCCGGGCGACTCCGCCATGCGCGCGCTCAAAGGATTCGCGTCCTGGGCATGGGTCGCGATCCTCCTCCACTTCGTCATTGTCGCCACCGTCGCGCAGCTCGCCGTCGACTGGCTCTTGGAGTTCCGACTCTGACCTGCCATCGCGCATCTCGGCCACGCGTCTTGCAGATCGAGGTCGCGACCACTTCCGTGTGAATTCTGAGGCCACCGATCCTGCGTGTTCACCTCCTCCTTGACGGAGAGGGAAGGTGAACTGCAGTGACTGTGTCGATGCGGGTGATGTCAGCGGGTGATGGCTACAAGTATCTGCTCCGAACGGTGGCCGCAGGTGACGGCGACCGAGACCTCTCGACGCCGTTGACGAGGTATTACAACGCCGATGGCACGCCGCCGGGGCGATGGATGGGTAGCGGCCTCACCGCGCTCGGGAACGGGCAGCTACATAATGGCGATGAAGTCACCGAAGCGCAGCTCCAGCTGCTGATTGGTATGGGTCGTGATCCCCTCACGGGTGATCCGATTGGGCGCGCCTACCCGGCATACAAGTCGGTGGCTGAGCGGGTTGAGGAGCGAGTTGGTGCTCTCGACCCTGAGCTGGGTCCAACCGCTCGGGGACGTGCAATCGCGGAGATTGAAGCCGAGGAATCTGAGCGTGGCACGCGACGAGCGGTGGCCGGATATGACTTCACCTTCTCGATCCCGAAGTCAGCTTCAGTGCTGTGGGCCGTTGCTGACGCTGGAACGCAGTCGCTGATCGTCAACGCGCATCATGCGGCGGTTGCAGAGGTGGTTGCGTTTATGGAGCGCGAGGTTGCAGTCACTCGCGCCGGTGCAACTCCAGGGGATGGTGCCGTTGCGCAGGTCGAGGTGCGTGGGTTGATCGCAACAGCGTACGACCATTACGACTCACGCGCGGGCGACCCACATCTGCACACGCATGTCGTGATCAGCAACAAGGTGCAGACCGTGCTCGACAGCAAATGGCGGAACTTGGACGGGCGTCCCCTGCACGCTGCGACGGTGGCGCTCTCGGAGTTTCATGAAGCGGTGTTCGCTGATCACCTCACGCTGCTCTTCGGGGTTGAGTGGGAAACGCGTGATCGCGGACGGGACCGCAATGCGGCTTGGGCTATCGCGAAGGTCCCTGAGCAACTCGTGTCAGAGTTCTCGTCGCGTTCACGGCACATCAATGAGGAGAAGGATCGTCTCATCGCTGCGTACGTGGAGAAGCACGGCAGGCGACCCTCCAGCACGACGATCATCAAACTGCGCGCCCAAGCGACGCTCGCCACAAGACCGGAGAAGGAGATCCATTCCCTTGCTGAACTCACCGATCAGTGGAGGCAGCGGGCGGGCAAGGTCCTTGGAGCGGATGCAACTCGCTGGGCACGCGAGATCACCGCGAATGAGGCGCCGTTGCTCCTGCGCGCTGATGACTTACCGCTTGACGTGGTTCGTGGCCTGGGGCAAAGCGTCGTGGACGTGGTCGGGGAAAAGCGGTCGACTTGGCGCCGCTGGAACCTCACCGCCGAAGCTGCCCGGCAGACGATGAAGTATCGCTTCGCAAGTACACGTGATCGCGAAGCAATTATTGGCATGGTTGTCGACGCTGCCGAGGCAGTGTCGACTCGGCTCACGCCTCCTGAACTGGCATCCAGCCCAGCTGTCTTTCGCAGGAGCGATGAATCGTCGGTGTTCAGGCCGAAGAACTCCACGGTGTTCTCTTCTGGTCAGCTTCTCGACGCCGAGGAACGCTTGCTTCAGCTCGCGCACGCAACGACAGGACCGACGATTTCGCTGGCGACGATCGAACGCGTCACGCTGAAGCCTGACAGTGAGGGCTTGGTGCTGGGGGAGGATCAAGTGTTTGCGTTGACGGAGATCGCGGTCTCCGGTCGTGTTGTCGATCTGCTGGTCGGCCCAGCTGGCTCCGGGAAAACGACCGCCATGAACGCACTACGCCGGGCATGGGAAAAGGAACACGGTCAAGGATCCGTCGTCGGGCTTGCCCCCTCTTCGAGTGCGGCACAAGTGCTTGCCGAGGATCTCGGGATCGCCGCCGAGAACACGGCGAAGTGGTGGCAGAATCACCTGCGCGAAGGCGAGGCCTTTCAGCCGGGTCAGCTTGTCATCGTCGATGAAGCATCACTGGCGGGGACGCTCTCTCTGGACCGGATCACCCAGCTTGCCTCTGAGGCCGGAGCGAAAGTATTGCTCGTTGGTGATTACGCTCAGCTCCAGGCGGTCGACGCGGGCGGCGCCTTTGGGATGCTCACGCACGATCGTGATGATGTGCCCGAACTGATCGATGTTCACCGCTTCACGCATGACTGGGAAAAGCGCGCGTCCCTTGATCTTCGCCATGGCCACATCGACGTCATCGACACCTACGGCGAGCACCAGCGCATCGTTGACGGTGACACTGAGGAAATGATTGATGCAGCGTATGCCGCCTGGCGCAGCGATCTCGTCGCGGGGCGTGCAACGGTTCTCGTATCAGACTCCAATGAATCGGTGACCGCGCTCAACAACCGAGCGCGCACCGATCTGATCCTCGACGGCACCGTTCGCGGGTCGCGTGAATCTGAGCTGCACGACGAAACCTATGCGGCATCCGGAGATATCGTCATTACGCGCCGCAACGACCGCCGTCTACTGGCGGGTCGAGGCTGGGTACGCAACGGAGATCGCTGGAACGTCGTCGACGTCCGACGCGACGGATCGATGCTTGTTCGACGCGCTGGAACTTCCTGGGGGACCAGCGTTCTTCTGCCAGCCGATTATGTAGCGGAGCACGTCGAACTTGGCTACGCCGTGACGTCCTTCCGCGCGCAAGGTCTCACCACCGACACTGCCCACGTGCTCATCGACTCGACCATGACTCGGGAGAACCTCTACGTGGCGATGACTCGGGGTCGTGACACCAACGTCGCGTATGTCGCCGTCGACAACCCCGACCCGTCCCACGATGGTCCACATCCTGGGGAGAACGGCGAAGTCACCGGCCGCATTGTTCTCGCGGGAGTGCTGCAACACGTCGGCGCTGAACTCTCTGCGCATGAAACGATCGCTGTCGAACAAGAGTCCTGGGGGACGATCGCGCAGCTCGCTGCCGAGTATGAGACGATCGCTGCGGCCGCTCAGCGCGATCGGTGGGCTCAACTGGTGCGTGCGTCTGGTCTCAGCGCTGGGCAAGCTCTGGAGGTGATCGAGTCGGATGCGTTCGGCCCTCTGACCGCCGAGCTGCGCCATGCTGAAGCTAATCACCATGACCTCGCGGTGCTGCTTCCAAGGCTGGTGCGAGCAAGGGATTTCGGCGACGCGGACGATATCGCTGCGGTGATGCGGCATCGGCTCAACGCAGCTACAGCTCGTCCTGCCGGAGCGGGACGCACACGCAGGGCACCGAGGCTCATCGCCGGGCTCGTACCCGAAGCGATGGGGCCGGTCGCTGATGACATGCGTCAAGCACTCGATGAACGTCGGGACCTCATCACCCAGCGAGCTGACGCAGTGATCGACAAAGCGATCACTGATGGTGAGCAATGGATCGCCTCACTTGGTGAGGCTCCCGCTGCCGGATCTGAGTGTGAACGGTGGCTGTCAGCAGCACGGACAATCGCGGCGTACCGCGACCGATACCAAATCGCGATCGAAACAGCTCTCGGCGCTCCGCCCGAATCACCAGGCCAGAAGATTGACTACGCGCGTGCTGAGGTCGCGTGTCGTGCGGCTGAGGTGGTCACCCGGCCGCACAGGCGAACCGAATCGCCAATTCCTACCCTAGAGAAACATGCGCCGCAACTGTAGTCATAATATTGTCAACCTAAGCTGATATTTGCTCACGCGAACCCTCAACTTATTCGCTAATTATTGCGAGAAGGACACTTCCTGCCTACATTGAATTGAGCGAACCCTCAGCAGATCCCTAGTGGCCAGTGGCTGTTCGCCAAGTCTCGATTAAGTGAGCGCTTTGTTTGCGGCTGCGACTAATGACGACCAGGAGACTCGTTCTTCCTTAGTCAGAGCGCTAATACTGTTGGTCGCGAGCCATCTAACGAAAGTCCGAGCAAGCTTCCACTTCGATACTCCGGTGTGTTCGTCGGTGAGTATTTCGATGATCGGGCGCCTGGGCTGTGCTGCGATGGTGGAGACGCTGTCCCATCCGCACTCGTCTCTTGCGATGAGCCCAAGGGTGACACGAAGCAGGTCTTCGATTTCGGCTCGCTCGACCTTCGGTATGTGGTCGCCTGTCCGGAGGATTCTCTTGCTGGTCAGAAGTTGCCAGAGAGCCTCCTGCTCGGCTGCTCTGTCGCCAGCCGCATCCGAGTCAAGTAAAGCGGCAACACGCAAGTTCTGGCTGGTGAGGATGGTGCTGTAATAGACAACTTTGCTGGCACTTCCTGCGGGCACAAGCGCTACTCCGTCGTCCAGCGTGGCACCGCTTTCCGCCGCAAAGGCCGAGTTTAGAGCTTCAATGTAGAGCAAGTCTGTGACGCCTTCAACTACAAGATTTTTCTTGTGTGTGAACATACTCTGTGCAAGATCGTAGCCAAGCGCCGCCTGGAGTGGATAGATCGATTTCGGATCGTCGACTGCGAGACGAGTGTGAACCTTCGTTCCCGTCTTTCGGTCTGTCATCTCGACGATGCGAACTAGATCGAGTTCATCCGAGCCAACCATAAAAGGCGAATGGGTCGGGTCAAGTCCCGTGGAGTGGTGTAACCGTTTCGTGATCCTTCAAGGTTGTGGGGCTAGTTTTCGTTGTGGTCGCAGATGCTGGCGGGGAGATCGTTCGCGGCGACGTAGTGCCGCCCAGTAGTTCGGGCATCGGTGCTCATGCTGCGGCCTCGAGCTCGGGAAGAGCATGGTGCTCGATCGTTTCGGTGTCTACGAGCGTGAGGCGGCACCTCGCGAGGACGTCAAGACCGAGGTAACGGCGTCCCTCAGCCCATTCGTCGGACTGTTCTGCAAGGACCGCCCCGACGAGCCTGATGATCGCGTCGCGGTTTGGGAAGATCCCAACGACATCAGTGCGACGGCGAATCTCGCGGTTCAGGCGCTCGTTTGGGTTATTCGACCAGATCTGCTGCCACACATCTTTCGGGAACGTGGTGAACGCGAGGATGTCAGCCCGGGCAGCATCGAGGTGGTCGAACACCTCAGGGAGCTTGCCCTCGACGTAGTCCAGGAGCCGATCGAACTGCGCCTCAACACTTGTCCCATCAGGCTGGTCGTACACGGAATGCAGCATCGCTTTGACCGCTGGCCACATGCTCTTGGGGGTCACTGCCATCAGGTTCGCGGCGTAGTGTGTGCGGCACCTCTGCCACGACGTCCCGGGGAAGTTCGCCCGCATCGCTTCCACGAGGCCTGCGTGCGCGTCAGAGGTGATGAGTTTCACCCCGGTGAGGCCGCGAGCGACGAGGTCTGCGAAGAACGTGTTCCATGCCATCGTGGTCTCTGCGGTCGCCACTTGCATGCCCAGGACTTCCCGGTGCCCGTCAGCGTTCACCCCGGTCGCGACGAGCACAACAGTGTTGATCACGCGCCCGCCCTCACGAACTTTCATCGTGAGCGCGTCACACGCGACGAACGTGAAGGGCCCTGAGTCGCCCAGGGGTCTCGTGCGGAACTCGCGCACGTGCTCGTCCATATCGGCGGCCATCCGGGAAACCTGCGACTTCGACAGGGAATGGATGCCGAGGGTCTTCACGAGCTTGTCCATCCGTCTCGTCGAGACGCCGGCGAGGTAGGCGTCAGCGACGACGGTGATCATCGCTGCTTCTGAGCGTTTGCGGCGCTCGAGGAGCCACTCGGGGAAGTACGTGCCGGAGCGGAGCTTCGGGATCGCGACATCCACGGTTCCCACACGGGTATCGAGCTCGCGGGTGCGGTATCCGTTGCGAGAGTTGAGGCGCTCGGGAGAGGGTTTGCCGTACTCGGCACCGCAGACCGCGTCGGCCTCTGCAGAGAGGAGCGTGTTGATCATGGTTTGGAGCAGAGTACGCATCAGGTCAGGAGACGCGTCGCCCAGAGCGTTGGCGAGGACAGTGACAGGGTCGACAATAGAGGGAGTGGTCATCGGTGTGACACCTTTCGAGTGGGATGTGAGAGTTTCCTCGAAGGAAGATCCCGGTGGCCACGCTTACGTTTGCTGGCCGGGATCGTTACACCACTCTACGGGGCACTACTATGGGTCGTGTATAGAATCTGGTTACCTTCAGCGAGTCGCGAAACCGTCTTGCGGAACTCCTGCTGCTTTAGCGCGTGAAGACTCAGGCCAGGCTCATCCAGGAGAAGGATGGCGTCCTTCAAATCGTCCTTAGCCTGCGCATGGAAGACGACGAAAAATGAGACAAGCCAGCGGAAGCCCTCGCTCCGCTGATCCAGCTCAACGGGAATACCCAGTTCGTCTTCAACCAAGGTCTGGAGGTACTGACCGTCCACATCTAAACGAATGGTCAGTCTGTCATCGTTCCAGACTCTCCGAATCTCCTCTGTAAGTCGTGCTCCCGCCGTCTGGAGTGCCCTCTTACGCTCAGTGACGCGACGTTCGTGAGCAGACAGCTCTCGCTTGTACGCATCTTGAACATTCACATCGTTTTCGTAGTTGTGCCCCTTCTCGGGGGCTTCGGATGCCATTTCGGAGAGCTCCTTGGCAGTGAAGCCGAGAAACTTGAGCAGTTGCAAGTTTCCGAAATCGTATTCCAGGTCGATCTCGCCTGACGCTTCGCGTTCGGCCAAGCGATTGAGATGGATACGAGGGCGGACCGCAAAGTACGAGGAGTAGTAGACAAAAGGAGGCATGCGAGCCGCCAAATGCTTGCCGATCTTATCGAGCGTAAGGCCACTCTTGACAGTGGTGCTCAGCGCGTCCCAGTGGGTCTCGGCAGCTGACCCGTCTGCGAACAACGACAAAGTAGCATCAAGGTGCGCCTTTAGTTCAGCGGCAACTTCATCACTTATCGCGGCGTCTGGAGCTTGTGCTTCCTTCCATTCCAAGATCGCCTTAGCAGCTTGCTTCGCCTCCGCGTCGGATTGCTTGTTCATGGCGCCTGCGAGCCGTATAATCGCCTTCTCAGCATCGCCTACAGTCGGTGAGGCTGGGAGCCCTGAAACCGAATAGGTTCGCTTTTTGTTCATCCAAGCTGTCATGACGAGCCTGATTTCATCGGAGCCTTCCGGCAAGTTCAATCCGGTTAGATCCTTCGGTTCCGGACGCATGACCACCCGCGCTACAGGGAGCTTTGCCGGGTCTAGGTTCTTTCGGCGAATGTCGTCAACCATGGATGCAGGTGCATCGAAGAGCCAATCGATAGCGGCAGTGTCGTCGGTAGGGCTCACATGCTGTAGAGCTTTCAGTAGGGCGGTCTTACCGGCTTCGTTGATGCCGACGAAGATCGTCTTTTCGGGCTCCACCTGGAGCTGGCCGCTATCGATCACACAGCGAAAATTACTGACTGTCGCAGACTCAACGCGCATCCTGAATACTCCTTTGTACGTGGGCTCAGCGCCGCTCTTGCCTCTAGGCTATCGGCGAGGCGCTACATCGAGGAGGAACGGTCGTGTGGCGGTAGATTGTTTCGCTTGTTGTGGGGCGTCCACGACGGAGAGGTCAGTCTTTCTTCTGAGAGATGGTTCGCTGGAAAAGATTCTCCATTTTGCGGGCGGTTTCAGGGTCGGGGATTACTGAACCGGAAGTGAGAAGCGGCCGCTCTCGCTTCAACAAATCCCAGGTATAAAGATCGTCGATCGAGCGGTCAGAGAGTAAATGCAGCTTCGATTCCTTCGTGAAGATAGTGTCGCGTTGTGGCCAGAGCGCTTCACCAACCCAAAGACAGTCTCCGTCGGCGAGAAGCTGGTACTCGACAGCGCGCCCAAGAATCGCCGCTACCCAGTCTGCAAACTGAATCGAGGCGCTTAGCTCGCTGTCTATATGCATCGGAGGCTCGACCGCGCGGCGCATCTCGGGCTTATCGGCCGCGCGACCGAGGATGTGCGCATACATGTTCGGTAGTCGCTTCGAACGCTGGTCTTCGCTGATCGCGTCGATCATGAACATGACGTTTTCATTGCGAGCGTTTGCCGCTCTGCAGATTCGGTTCAGAACTTCTTCCATGGCGCGTCGTTCGACGAGATCTATGTCGAGTGCGACTTGCTTCGGCGTTCCCTTGGGCTTCTCGTCCACGTAATAGAAGAGGCGGCCACCGAGCCGCGTGAGCTGGCGACATAGGTTCTTGAAGACGCGGATGTTTTGCGGTGCATAGTCAGGGGTCTTCGACCGGAACACAGAAGCGCCTTTGATTTCCCAAACACCGGGGTTGGTGGCCGACTCGTACGTGGACGCAAAGAGGGCGCGCTTCTCACTGGTGAAGATCGAGCCAAACTCCCGAGCCTTGGCATCGGGGATGACGAATCCGGCATACCCGAACCCAGGACTCGTGTTGAAGCGCGCATGGCTCTTTGAGATATACGCGCCTGGCTCGCCGACCTCATCCAAGTACGCAAGCATCATGCCTATGATCTTACGTGTAACGCAAAAACCCACGCTTTCACGTGGGTCTTTGGACTGGCGCGTGGAGATCCTCTTGGTTTCCCTCAACCTCCGCTACCAACATTCACACTACAACACGCGCGTCGAAGGGTCAACGCGCGGACGCTTTGGTGGAGCGATCGATGTGCCTAGGGCACATCGAACCATTGCCGATGGAGCGACCTGACCTTAGCCTTGATGATGACCCTACTTTAGTGCTGAACAGCGCTGGACACGAAGCCCATTTCACAGTGGCACGCTGGGGGCACGACAACTCCACAACTACCGAGAATCCGCGGAATCACGCGGGCGGTGACGAGTACTGGGACTTCTAACGGTTTCTTGAAGAGCCCCGGCTGAAAGGCCTGGTCAGAGGCCCGGATCAGCGAAATCTCGCGGGTTCGGGCCTCCCTTTTTCCCGTCTACATACAGGTGACAGCCGCTGATCCTGGCCTCAAACTTTACAAATCCACCCGAAGAAGAAAGAGAATCCCAGGTTTCTTTACAACTTCGAATCGAAGGTGAAAGGCGCTCAGCGCTGAATGCGCGGGGCCCGGGTAGATGTGCCGAACTCGGCACGCTACCAACACTTAGGCGCATAAGTGTTAGTGGTGTGGGCTTGTGTCAACAGATTCCGCGTGTGCTCTGATACCGATCGAGCCAATCTCGTACGGAAGCGGCCTCGAGTTCTCAGATCGAACAACTATGGAGAAGCTCTTCGCCGTGTGCGACGAGGTGATCGGAAATGATCCGCCGATGGCATCGCGACCAGACGGCCTCTGAACGCGGCAGCGTGACCCGGTGTTGTGCGCCCCGAGCGCGAAACTCCGCCAACCCTTCACGATGCTGGCTGAGATAGGTCCGGCCTGAGGGTGCCACGAGAAATGATCCCCGACTGAGAGGTGATGAGCCAATGCTGCCCCTTTCGTTTCCTCTCAGTGAAACGCTTTGAGCGGGTTGTGTCATCGGACACATTCAGCACAGGAGATCCTGAATCTCAGTTTGCGCCTTCGGTGCTGCGCGCCCGATGGTGGTGAATCACCCGCGCGACTATGGTCGCCACGACGACGAGAACGGTCGCGACGATCGCCGCAACGCCCGTCGCGGGCGAGTACGGCTGATCGGTGAATCTCGCGATGGCTACCCAGGCGATGCCCCAGCAGAGAGCCAGCATCGGCGTGAGACGACCGCTACCCCAGAACGCCAGGGCGATGCCGATCGCGGAGGCCACCGTGAGCACGAGCGTCGACCACATCTCCGGCGCGATTCCGAACCCGTCGAAGCCGGCCGCCACCAGAATTGCTGTGGCATTCGCGGTGGTGGCGATGATGACCCAGCCGAGATACAGCCCTATCGCGCCATCGGCGACAATGATCTCAACCGTGTTCTTGGGGGTCGTCCGTCGCAAAATGACGAAGATCCGGCACAGCACAATCAGCAGCAGGGCGATGACCGGCAGGCTCAGGTACAGCAGATCGGCCTGCACTACGCCGATCCAAATCGCGTTGAGTATGAGCGATGCCGCCACCCACCAGCCGATCTGCACCTGCCGCAGGTCGCTGCGTTGAGCGGGCAGCACTTGCCAAATGGCGTATGCAAGCATGCCCGTGTAGATGACACTCCAAATGCTAAATGCGCCGGTGCCCGGGGCGATGAGCGTCGAATCAGCGTCGAGGAAGCCGCCGGCGGCCTGTTGAATCGGGGTTCCGAAAAAGGCGCCCGATCCGATGAAGGCGGCGATGATCGCCACCACCGAGCTCACGAGAATGATGATCTGCCGCGCGAGGCCTTGCCGCTGATGGGCCTGGTGATCGGGGCTTGTTGAAGTCGTGGTCACAGCCGCCTCCTAGGGTTCATTCCTGGCCTCCTAGCTTTGACTCACTCTACTTGCTGAGTCTTTGCCGGCTGACTCGCTCAACGGGCCGAGTGCACAGACTGAATCTTCGCGCTTCTTGCGAGCGCTGCGCGCGGGCCCCGTTAGAAAGAGACGGCACCCACGAACAAGAGTGCGAAGAGCACCACGACGAGCCCGAAGAGAAACGCCACTGCTCCGGTGATGAGCCCAGTAACGGCCATCCCCTTGGGCTGCCGTTTACTCAACGCGACAATCCCCAGGATGAGACCGACGAGACCGAACAGCATGCCGCTATAGAGCACGAACGGCCCGACCGGCGTGAGCATGTAGATCGCCATCAGCACGATGCCGATTAGTCCGGTGACGAGGGCGCTTCTCGCGGCACCGGTCTCGAATGTTGCGGGGTCAGCCTGTGGGGTGGTCATGAAGGTCCTCTGCGACTCTCGATTAGTGGATCATGTCCACCTTACGGTACTCCCCAATTCGGCATCAGGCTCGATCCTATTCCCGCTGATGGCAGGACTACCTCGCTGTGCGCTCCGCAAATTTCGACGGACTATCCCTTGAGGGCCTTTTGCTGAGAATACAACCCCCTATGCGCGACCTTGACCACCTGGCACAGTAGTTACTGTCCACACGTCAACGAAAACGAAGGAGGCCCCCGATGGGTGCAGACGACAAGATTTCCGCAGGTATGGACAAGGCGAAGGGCCAGGCGAAGGAAGCCTTCGGCAAGGCCACTGACAACGACAAACTGGTGGCCGAGGGCAAGATGGATCAAGCCAAGGGCGACCTGAAGAATGCCGGCGAAAACGCCAAGGATGCCGCGAAGGACATCTTCGATAAGTAGCACTGCGCTACAGAAAACCCCCGCTCCACATACATGTCGAGCGGGGGTTTCGTCATTCCGGTGCTAGCCCAGCACCGACCGCATTTGCTCGAGCACCGCGTCGACGTGTGCGTCGCCAGCGGTGATGTCGCCATTCTGCTGTGTGGCTTCGGCGATCAGTGCACCGAGGGCGGCGTGTGCGAGCCCGACTGCGAACGTCGCTTCCTGCATCGAGTCCGAGAGCTTCGCGTGTTCGGGGTGTTCCGCGAGCCACCCGGCAATGACCGGAATCAGCTTCATCGAGCCTTCGACGAGGATGCCCGACGAGAGCTGCAGCGCAGCCGGTTGCGCGGCGCTCAGTTGCACGCGCTTTCGCGCGACCTCGGTGTTCACGTGCTGGTGCCCAATCGAGGCAAAGATGAGGCGAATCACCCCGCGCACCAGGTCGCCGTTAGTCGAGGCAAGCACAGCGGCCGCCTCTTCACCCTGTAGCGGCTCGATGGCCCGACCTACTATCGCGTAGTCGCGACCAGCGAAGTAGTTGAAGAACGTGCTGCGTGAAATGTCAGCCTGCTCGCAGATCATCTCGACGGTGACGTGTTCGATGCCATGTTCGAGTGCGAGCGAGACCGCGGAGACTTCGATCGCGTTCTCTGTGGCGCGCTTCTTACGTATTCGAAGCCCGGGCTGGGGCTGGGAATCTTTGTTTGGCATGATTGCTCCTTGGTAGTGCGGGTGGCCCCGCCCCTCTAGGGCCGTGTTCAAGCTTAGACGAGGAGTCAGAAGGTGTCCTGATAGTGAACGGGTAGGCTGAAAGAAACGTGGGGCGGCCTTCGAGTTCGCCCGTTCACGGAGTTTCCGGAGGTGGGTGCGGGTGACTGAAGACGCGGTGGAGCTGCTCCGCGCGCTGATCCGTGAAGCCTGCGTGAACACCGGGGATCCCGCTTCGGGTGGTGAAATTCGCGCTGTGCGTGTGCTGCAGCGATTCTTCGCCGATGTGCCGGTCGAAATGCAGGTTCTCGAAGCGGCTCCGGGTCGGGCCTCTCTCATCGCTCGTGTGCGCGGCACCGATCCTGCGGCACCCGCACTCGGTTTGCTCGGGCACCTCGATGTGGTACCTGTCGATGCGGACCAGTGGAGCCGCGATCCGTTCGGCGGCGACCTGATCGATGGCGAAGTGTGGGGCCGCGGCGCGGTCGACATGCTGTACCTCACCGCGGTATTTGCTTGCGTGGTGCGAGAGGTGGCGCTTGCTCCTCAGCCTCCCCGAGGAGATCTGGTGCTGCTGGCCGTCGCCGACGAGGAAGCCGGCGGTGAGTATGGACTGAAGTGGCTGCTCCGCGAGCACCCCGAGGCGATCCGGATCACCGAGGCGCTCTCCGAGACCGGCGGCATGCGTATGGGTGACTACGTAGCCATTGATGTGGCAGAAAAGGGTTCGGCCGGTCGGCGCCTCGTAGTGAGTGGCCGCCCCGGTCACGCCTCGATCCCGTTCGGGGCTGAGAGCGCCGCGGTCAACGCCGGCGCTGTGCTCCGCCGACTTGCCCTGGTTGAGCCGGCGGTTGAGTTGGGCCCGCTGTGGGACGCGTTCGTCTCCGCACGCGTTGCGGATCCGCACGTGGCAGAACGCATGCGCGACCCGGTGCGGCTCGACACAGCCCTCGGTGAACTTGGCGGCATCGCAGGCTACGCGCACGCCATCTCTCGAGTCACGATCTCGCCTACGAAGCTGCGTGCGGGCCAGGCACACAATGTGATCCCCGGTGAAGCGACTATCGATCTAGATATTCGCACGCTTCCCGGCACCACCGACGAATCGGTCGACGAGCTGCTTATCGAGATGCTCGGGGACGACGCGGAAGGAGTCGAGATCAAGCATCTGCGCGGATGGCCTGCCTCGGAATCGCCTATCGACAACCCGCTGTTTGCGGCAGTCGCGCGCGCGGTTGAGGCAACCTCCGGGGCGCCAGTTGTGCCGATCATGGCCGCGGGTGGGTCTGATGCGCGTCTCTTTCGGGGCATCGGCGTGCCCGCATATGGCTTTGGAGTGCTCTCTGCCAGCTGGAGCTACGAGCGGTACCGCGAGATGATCCACTCGCATGATGAGCGCATCGATGTCGAATCGGTGCGGCTGACGTACGACGCGCTGCGGCGCGTGGTCGCTGAGCGCGTTGGCCCGTAGAGCGGACTAGTGCTTTGCCGGTATCGCTGCGTTTACCGATGCTTGGTTAATTGCTTGTGGATCGGCCCACCCGAATACGATCGACGGGTGGGTGAGGCGCCACCACAGATCCGGCTCGGTGATGGGATCAGCGGTGATCACCGAGACGCGTCGCTCGCCGATGGGTGTCGTGATCAACCACTCTCCGACGACAACACCTGCGGGCGCCGTGCCCCCCGCGGGTGTCATCAGCGGGGCGAGCGTGATGGTGCGGTTTGCGGTTTCGCCTGGAATGAGCACCGCTGAGGTGGCTTCGCTCGAGAGGAGCGCGACGGTGTCGCCTGCCCAAGTGACGAGGCTTCCGACCTGCTCCTCTTTGGCGACGAGTTCCACGGTCTGCGGTTGAGCCGTGAGGAGGGCGAGCATCTCCCGGCTCGCTGCCACCCGATCCGC
Source organism: Leucobacter shiyiweii (assembly GCF_052446065.1). Classification (GTDB taxonomy): domain Bacteria; phylum Actinomycetota; class Actinomycetes; order Actinomycetales; family Microbacteriaceae; genus Leucobacter. Next base: position 164,287 of record NZ_CM127080.1, read on the forward strand.
GGCGGTAGGTCTCCCGAGAGATACTGAGATGTTCACCAGAACTCGGCCGCTCGTCTCGCTTGTCTGCGCGGCGAGCAGATTGAATCCTGTGGTGAAGAGGCGGCCGGTCTTTAGCCCGACTATGCCGGGGTCGTTGCCGAGGAGAGGATTTGTGCTCTCCACAACGCCGATGCCAGGGATCACCGCGCTCTGCATCTGCGTGATTTCGGAAAGTGTCGGGTCGGCAAGTGCGAGGCGGGCTAAGCGAACGAGATCCGCGGGGGTAGCCTGATTGCCGGCGTCCATCCCGCTCGGTTCGACAATGGTGAGAGATTCAAGGCCGTGGGCGGCTTTCCAATCGTTCACCGCGGCGACGAACCCCTCATTGCTGCCGAAGATCGCATTCGCGTAGGCCTGGGCGAAATCGTTGGCCGAGGGCAACAGCATGAGCTCGAGCATCTGACGCTGGGTGAATTCACTGCCAACCGGGACGGGGAACGCGATGCCGTCGAGCGCAATGAGTTCGGACTGGCGCTGGCGATCGGCGGGAGTCCATACGTGGGTGAAGCCATCGGAGCCAGGCTCAAGCGGGTTCGCTGCCTGGCCGACCAGGGCGGTGACCAGCTTGGTGATGCTCGCGATCGACTGCGGCTCGTCGCTGTTCGACCACACCTCATCTTCATGGGCCCACCCGACCGCCGTGGGGAGTGATTGTGCACTGACGCCAGCTTCAAGGGCAGCCGGATCTGCCGCGTACGCGGCTTCTTCCGCGACGCTCAGGATGGCCTCGAGTGCCGGGAGTTCGGTTGTGGCGACGGCGACCGTGTAACTTGCGGCGCCGAGCACCAAGATGAGGATGCCTGAGACGACCGTGCGCCTCCGCCTCCGCAGCATGCGTGCCCGAGCCGGATCGAGCGGAGGTGGCGGGGGTGCGTCGGTCACCCTTTCGAGCCTACCTCCGGTGGACGCCGGCGCAGGGTTCGCCGGTCCTGAACCCTGCGTGGTGGTCCACCCTAGCGAGTGGAGGCGAGGCGCAGCGTCAGCCGGTGTGCATGCTCGAGGAGCAGGCGCCCGAGGGCGGGCTGCCGATCCACTGAGAAACGCGGCTCGATGCCGGTCAGACTGAGCGCATACGCCGGCTGCCCCGACGGGCCAAAAACCGCGGCACCCATGCCCCAGCTGCCCTCGACGACGAGGCCCGGGTTCACCGCGTAGCCAGTGCGCCGGGTCTCGGCGATGGCCACTCGCAGCCGCTCCGCCGAGTGCTGGGATCCATACTCGGGCTCAAGGTCAACGCTGTCGAGGTAGCGTTCAATGGTCTCCTCGGGCAGGAACGAAAGGATCGCGAGCCCGGCCGAGGCCACTCCGAGAGGGAAACGGCGGCCTTCATAGAGCACGAACGAGCGAATCGGAAACGCGCCCTCCGCACGCAGCAGGCACACGGTCTCGTCGCCGCGCCGTGCCGAGAGGAATGCGCTCTCTCCGGTCGCCTCGGCGAGCGCCGCCACGTGCTCGCGCGCGATGTCCGAGATGTCGTAGCGCTCGGCGGCGACGGCTCCCATGAGATAGATCTCGGGCCCCAGCAGCCAGTGGCCGGTGCGCTGGTCGCGATCGATGAACCCCTGTTCGATGAGCGAGCTGAGCAACCGGTGCGCGGTCGGTCTCGTGATGGTGGCGGATCGCGCGATGTCGCTCGTGCCGAGCCCTGCAGGCATGGCACCGCTCACGGCGCGCAGCACCGCGGCTATACGACCCACGACCTGCGCGCCGGCGACCGACCGGTCGGGTGACTGTCGATGCGTGCCCTGTCCGTCGGCTTTGGGCGCGTCACCGCTGCGCGTCAGGCCGACACTCTGCGATGTGTCCATATTGTGAACCATACACGCGGAGTCGGCCATGATGCGAGCAATCTGTGAAGCGGAGCCCTGCACAGATTGACCAGCGTCAATGACGCTTTCTACCCTGGGGCTAACGGATCCACTTGGTCACATAATGAACGGATGTCAGCGACAATGGTGTTAAAGATCGCACGGAGCGCGACGGAAGCGCTGAACGGACTGGTCGAAGACGGGATGACGATCGCGGTCGGGGGCTTCGGCCTCAGCGGGATCCCGGTGAACCTTATTCGCGCGTTGCGCGACACCGGGAAGCGAGACCTCACGATCGTGTCGAACAACATGGGGGTCGATGGGAAGGGGCTCGGGCTGCTGCTTGAGAACCAGCAGGTGCGAAAGGTGCTCTCCTCGTATGTGGGCGAGAACAAGCTCTTCGCCGAGCAGTACCTCGACGGCACTCTCGAGGTTGAGTTCGTGCCACAGGGCACGCTGGCCGAGCGCATGCGGGCGGGCGGTGTCGGCATTCCCGCGTTCTACACGCCGACGGGCGTGGGTACCCCGATCGCCGAAGGGAAGCCTGAGTCTGAGTTTGATGGGAAGCGCGCGATTCTTGAGCGTGGGATCGTCGCAGACCTCGCGCTCGTGCGCGCCCACACCGGGGACGCGGAGGGCAACCTCCGGTACCGGCTGACTGCGCGCAACTTCAATCCGTTGGCCGCGATGTGTGGCCGTGTCACGATCGCGGAGGTCGAGCACCTCAGCGACGACTACCTCGATCCCGAGCGGATCGACACTCCCGGTGTCTTCGTGCAGCGCATCGTGCGCGTCGAGGACCCGACTAAGGATATTGAACAACTGACAGTGCGGCCGCGCGCCGCGGCAGTCGTCGGGGAGGCATAAACCATGTGGACGCGAGATGAAATGGCGGCAATCGCCGCCGCAGAACTCACTGATGGCCAGTACGTCAACCTGGGCATCGGCATCCCGACGCTTGTAGCCAACCACCTTCCCGAGGGCATCACGGTGAAGCTGCAAAGCGAGAACGGGATACTGGGCATGGGATCATTCCCCTTCGAGGGCGAGGAGGACGCGGATCTCATCAACGCTGGCAAGCAGACGGTGACACTCGTGCCCGGTGCCTCGATCTTCGACTCGGCCACGTCGTTCGGCATGATCCGCGGCGGCCACGTGCAGACCGCGATTCTCGGCGCGATGGAGGTTGCGGCGAACGGCGACCTGGCCAACTGGACGATCCCGGGCAAGCTCGTCAAGGGTATGGGTGGCGCGATGGACCTGGTGGCTGGCACCCCCCGCGTGATTGTGCTCACCGAGCATGTGTCGAAAGATGGCAGCCCGAAGATCGTTGCCGAGTGCTCTCTCCCGCTCACGGGTGCGGGTGTGGTGGATCGCATCATCTCCGACCGGGCAGTCTTTGACGTGGTTCACGGCGGGTTGGTATTGCGCCGACTCGCACCTGGGCATGATGAAGGTGAGATACGCTCACTCACCGGAGCTGATTTCACCGTTGAACTTGAGGAGATCTACTAATGACCGCAATGATCGCCGGGTACGCACGCACCCCGTTCGTGAAATTCACCGGGCAGTTCGCGGCGCAGCCCGCGACGGTGCTCGGCGCACACGCCGTTCGCGCGGCGCTGTCACGCGCGGGGGTGTCTCCCGAGCAGGTCGATCAGCTGGTGGCCGGGCAGGTGCTGCAGGGCGGCGCGGGCCAGAACCCGGCCCGGCAAACCGCGGTGGGAGCGGGAATCCCGTTGAACGTGCCCGCAATCACGATCAACGCGGTCTGCCTCTCGGGCACCGAGGCAGTTGCGCAGGCGGTGCGGCTGATCAATGCGGGCGAGGCCGATGTGGTGGTTGCGGTGGGGCAGGAATCGATGTCGCTCGCGCCCCACGTGATCCCGATGCGCGCGGGCACGAAGTACGGCACCGCTCAGTTGATCGACACAGTGGATCACGACGGCCTGACCGACGCATTCGAACGCACTGCGATGGGTTCACTCACCGAGACCGGCAACGTTCCGCTCGGCCTGACGCGCGAGCAGCAGGACGCGTTTTCCGCAGAGTCGCACCAGCGTGCCGCGGCGTCAGCCGAATTCTTTGCCGGTGAGATCGCCCCGTTCACGGTGACGTCGCGCCGCGGCGACACGGTGGTATCGGCTGACGACGGGATCCGCCCCGAGACGACCGCCGAGTCGCTCGCTGCGCTTCGCCCGGCGTTCTCGAAGGACGGCACGATTACCGCGGGCAACGCGTCGCAGATCACTGACGGTGCGGCCGCGCTCGTGATCGTGAGCGAGGCTGCGGCTTCGCGACTCGGCCTTTCACCAATCGCTCGCGTTGAGGCCACAGCCTTCGTCGCGGGCCCCGATTACCACCTGCACTCGCAGCCTGCGCGCGCGATCAGTGCGGCTCTGGCGAAGGTTGCTGGCGGCGCCTCGGCTTCCGACCTTGCCGCGGTCGAGATCAACGAAGCCTTCGCTGCGGTCGGCGTGCAGTCGACCACCGAGTTGGGGCTCGACCCTGCGATCGTCAACCCGCACGGCGGGGCCGTCGCGCTCGGGCACCCGATTGGTGCCTCGGGCGCGCGCATCGTGGGCACGCTCGCGCGCCAGCTTGCGACGCTTGGTTCGGGCTCGCTCGGCGCGGTCGGCATTTGCGGCGGCGGCGGCCAGGGTAGCGCCGTGGTGCTTAGGGCGCTGTAGGGGCCAAACTTTTCGGTCGAGTGGACAGCGGCGCAGGGTTCGCGGGATCTGAACCCTGCGCCGCTGTCAGTTTGCGGCCCGACCCCGCATTTCTACAGTTCGGTCTGGAACGGCCAGCCGGTGTACGCCTCAGCAAGGTAGGTGCGCCCCGCCTCGCTTTCGACGACCGAGCGCAGCTCGCCGAGCTGCCGCATCTGGTCGAACTCGCTCGACTCGGGGGAGAGGTGGAGCATGCTCGTCATCCACCACGAGAAGTGCTGCGCCTTCCAGATGCGTTTCCGGGCGGTCTCGGCGTAGCGATCCATCGGGCTCTCGTCGCCGCGCAAGAGCAGCGCCTGCAGCGCCTGGTTCAACAGGATCACGTCGGCGACGGCGAGGTTCATGCCCTTCGCGCCGGTCGGCGGCACCGTGTGCGCCGCATCGCCGACGAGCGCAGCGCGCCCGTGTCGCAGCTCCTTCACCACGAAGCTGCGGAATCGCAGCACGTCGCGCTGGAAGATCGGGCCGCGCTTGAGCTCGGTGTTCGGCACGCGCGACTGCAGCTCGTCCCAGATTTGCTCCTCACTGAGCGCCGCGGTATCGGTCTCCGGGTCGCACTGGAAGTACATGCGCTGCACCGAATCGTTGCGCTGACTGATGAGCGCGAAGCCGTTGGCCGAGTTGCTGTAGATGAGTTCCTCCGAGCTCGGCGGAGCCTCGCACAAGATCCCGAACCACGCGAACGGGTACTCGCGGAAGTAACCGGTCGAGTTCGGGCCCGCGACGACGGGCCGCACGACGCTGCGCGATCCATCGGCACCGACGATGAACTCGGTCTCGATCGTGAACGGCTGGCCTTCGGCGTCGGTGCCCTGCAGGCTCGGGCTCGCCGTGTCCACACCCTCGACGCTCGTGACGGTGGTGTTGAAGCGCAGATCCTGCCCGGCGGCAAGGCGCGCAGCGATCAGGTCAATGAGTGCCTCGTGCTGCGGGTACAGCCACACGCTCCGACCGGTGAGGCTCGGGAAATCGATACGGTGCGCCTCGTCAGCGAAGTGCAGCTCGATGCCGTCGTGCCGGTGGCCGGTGGTGTACACGCGGCTGGTGGCACCGACCTCGGCGAGGATGTCGACCGTGCCCTGCTCGAGGATGCCAGCTCGGATCGTCTGCTCGATCTCGTCGCGGGTGCGCGAGTCGAGCACGACCGAGTCGATGCCAGCCTGCTCGAGCAGGTGAGACAGCAATAGGCCGGCAGGGCCTGCGCCGACGATGGCAACGCGGGTGCGGGTGGTGGTCATGGGGTCTCCTTTGACAGTGGATCAACCAGTCGTTCGCGCGGCTCGCACGCGGTGGTGCTCACCAGTGTGCGGTGGATCCGGATCCAATCCCATCAAATTCCCATTGAATGGGAGTTGGGGTGACTTGAGGGGTCCCGGCAGCGTGTTATTTCCCGCTCGTCATCGTCGAGGAGGCGCAATTGCACCATGCGGTGGCCGGCCCTGGTGGAATTGCGACCCCTGGGGGGAGTGTGGGGCGGGGTGATTGAGGAGAGGCGGGGGTGGGAAAGGAGGGTGAGGGGGGTGGGGTGAGTGGAGAGAGGCGGGGGTGGGGGGTGTGGGGCGGGGTGAGTGGGGGAGAGGCGGGGGTGGGGTGAGGGCAGGGGTGAGGGTGAGGGTGCGAAGGCGAGCGCAGGGGTGGGGTCGACAGCGAGCGCACTAGGGCCTGGTGCGGCGCAGCTCCGCCTCGATCGCGCGCGCCGCCGCCTGCAGTTGGGTCAAGGCGGGCTGCGGATCCACCTCGCGTGGAAGCACCACCGAGAGCGCAGCGACGACCTCGCCAGCGTCCCGAATCGGCACCGCGACCCCCGTCGACACCGCCTCGATCGAGCCGCGTGCCACGACCTCACCGGTGCGGCGGATCTCAGTCAGCGCTCGCCGCAACGCCCGCGCGTCGGTGATGGTGCCCGGGCCGACCGCGCCCAGCGGTCCGGCGAGCACGCGCTCGCGCAGGGCCGGATCGGCGTGCGCGAGCAGCACAAGCCCCGAGGAGGACGCGTGCAGCGGGAGCCGGCCCGCCACCCGGGTGATGTTCGAGACGGCGTCGGGATGCGAGAGTCTCTCGAGGAAGAGCGCCTCGTCCCGTTCGAGCACCGCGAGCTGCGTGTGCTCGCGGAGTTCAGCCTGCACCGCCTCCATGTGCGGCAGCGCGGCTTGCCTGAGCCTTAGGGCAGTGGATCCGCGCAGCGCCAGCTCCCACAGGCGCAGGCCGAGGCGCACGCGGTGCTCCTCGTCCCGTTCGAGCATGCCGGCTCGCACCAGCTCATCGACCAGACGGTGGGCGGTGGCGCTCGGGAGCCCTGCCCGACGCCCGATATCGCTCGCGGTCTGCACGGTTCGATCGGCGCCGAAGGTGTCGAGCACGCGCACGACGCGCTCGATCATCGACTCCCCGCTCGCAGAATTCGCCATGCGCCTAGCTTGCCACGCAAGCAGGTGCAGTCAGTGCGATTCCGGTGAATGGAAGGTACGCTAGGGCTAACGCGCACAGAGGGGTGAAATCAAAGCATGTTGCCAAAGCTCCAGCCCACCCAGAATCTCTATGGCCAAGACGTAGACTCGCACATTCCGGCCGAGGTTGACGGTGTCCTCCGGCTCCTCCCCGAGCACCATGAGATATGGGCGAAGGCGAAGCCTTACCTCGGCGTGCGCGATAACGACAGCCACACCCTGTACGCCTACGGCATCGCCCGGGCCCTCTGCGAGGCCCATCCCGATGCCGATCCGCAGGTAGTGCTGCCCGCAATCCTGCTCCATGACACTGGCTGGTCACAGGTGCCCGCAGATCTGGTGCTGCAGGCCATTAGCCCGAGCGGCGGAGATCCAGCGCTCGTCGCCTGGCACGAACGCGAGGGGGTGCGGATTGCGGCCGAGATCCTGGGTGAAATCGGCACGCTGCCAGGAACGCGAGACGAGATCACCGACATCATTTCCCAGCACGACAGCATGAAGGAGGCGAAGTCGCTGAACGACGCGCTCGTGAAGGATGCGGACAAGCTCTGGCGGCTCACCCCGCACGGTATCGACACGGTGATGGACTGGTTCGGGCTGACCCGCGAGGCCGCGGGCAGGCTCTGCGCATGGCGGGTGCACGACTACTTGCACACCGATGTGTCGCGCGCGATGGCGCGGGGCTTCGGTGCGATCGCATCGGTAGATGCCTGGGCCGAGCGCGCGGAGCTCGGGTGAGGCCGTCCACTGAGTCTCAGCGGGGCCCTTACGTGCTGCGGGAGTTGACCTATTGGCCGGGGGGTCGCTTAGCCTCGGAGCTTCGGTCACACCTGCGGATCGCGCAGACGATTCAGCTGAGGCGCGACAATGCGCACGAGTGACGCGGGCCGCACCGTCGCGTCACGCATTCTCGCGGTGTTCGAGGCCTTCGAGTCGCACGGGCCGAGCCTCTCGCTGACGCAGATAGCCGATTTCACGGGGCTCCCGGTCTCAACCACGCACCGCATTGTGGGCGAACTCACCGAGTGGGGGGCGCTCGCCCGAGACGCGCAAGGACGCTATCAGGTCGGGATCCGCCTCTGGGAACTCGCGCAGAATGCGGGCCGCCGCCTGCGCGACACCGCGCGCCCCTTCCTGCAGGATCTTTTCTCGCTCACTGGAGAATCGGTGCACCTGGCCGTGCGCGAGGGAAACGAGGCGCTCTACGTCGACCGCATCTACGGGTCGAAGCGGGTGCCTCGGGCCTCACGCATCGGTGGGCGGTTGCCGCTGCACGCGACCGGGGTCGGCAAGGTGCTGCTCGCCTACGAAGAGCGCTGGTTCCGTGAGGCCTACCTCGCGGGCCCCCTGGTGTCGCTCACCGAGTTCACCCATGTGGATCCGCACGCCCTTGCCGATGAGCTCGCGCAGATCGCGGGCCAGGGGTTTGCGGTGACCGGCGAAGAGGCCCGGGTTGGCGCGTGTTCGATCGCGGTGCCGGTGGGGGCGGGAACCGGAGCGGGCACGGGTCAGGTGGTCGCGGCGATCGGTATCGTCGCGCTCGCCTCGCAGGAGTCGATGCTTCCGAAACACCTCCCGGTGCTGCTCGGGGTCGCGCGCCGCATCGAGAACGCGGCCACGCACCGGCAGTTCCCCTCCGGTACCTGAGACCCTTCGGCCCTTCAACCCTCTCTCGACCCCGCAATCGGGCAGTAGGCGTCGCCTCCGATCGATGGGGGCGTCGCCTACTGCCCGATTGCGAGAGAGGGGCTACGGTGCGCGATCCACACCGCGGGAAAAGCCGTTTCCATTCAGCGGAAGGTGCGCGTCGAGGGCTCACCCACCAGGCGCATACTTACGACAGACCTTCGATTCAACGACGAAACAGGAGATGGGCATGACTGCAGCGGACTCACCGGCCTCCGGCGGCTCCCCCGTGCACCACGGGTTCAAGCCTTTCGACCAGAAGGACCCCTTCCCCTCGTACGCCGAGTTGCGTCGCGAAGAACCGGTGATGTTCGATGAGCGGCTCGGCTACTGGGTCGTGACCCGCTACGACGACGTGCGCGCGGTGTTCGCAGATTGGGAGACCTTCTCGAGCGAAAACGCGCAGGCACCCGTGCGGCAACGTGGCGCGGCAGCCAAGAAGATCATGGAGGAGGGTGGCTTCACCGCATACTCCGGCCTCTCCGCCCGCGTTCCACCGGAGCACACCCGCATTCGCAAGGTGGCCCAAAAGGCGTTCACTCCGCGGCGATACCGCCAACTCGAACCCAGTATCCGGGCGCACGTCGTGTCGCAGATCGAGAAGATGCTCGCGCGCGACGAGGCGACCGGTGACTTCCTCCGCGATCTCGCCTACGACGTGCCTACGGTCACGATCCTCACTCTCATCGGTGCCGACACCAGCAAGGTCGACCAGTTCAAGGAATGGTCGGATTCGCGCGCGGCGATGACCTGGGAAGACCTCACCGAAGAGGAGCAGATCCCGCACGCGCACAACCTCGTCGCTTACTGGCAGGAGTGTCTGCGTCTGGTGCGTGAGGCGCACAAAACGAACCCCGACTCGCTCGTGGGCGACATGGTGCGCGCGCAGCTGGCGGGCGACGAGATCAGCGACCACGAGATCGCCTCGGTCGTCTACAGCATGCTGTTCGCAGGCCACGAAACCACCACCACGCTGATCTCGAATGCGATGCGCGTGCTGCTGAGTCACCCCGATCAGTGGCAGCAGCTCGTCGCCGACCCGACCAAGATCGGGCCCGCGATCGACGAGGTGCTGCGCTATAGCGGATCGATCGTCGCCTGGCGCCGGAAGGCGCTCGTCGATGCAACGGTCGGGGGAGTCGCCATTCCCAAAGGCGCCGAGTTGCTGCTCGTCATGGGATCCGCCAACCGCGACGAGGAACGCTTCGCAGCCGGCGAGGAGTTCGACATCTCGCGCGAAAACGCCCGCGATCACCTGTCGTTCGGCTTCGGGATCCACTATTGCCTGGGCAACATGCTCGCGAAGCTGCAGGCGAAAATTGCGATCGAAGAAATCGCACGACTCATGCCCGACGTGCGCCTGCAAAACGGTGCAGACATTGGGTTCCGCGAGAATCTCTCGTTCCGAGTGCCCCTCGAGGTGCCCGTGACCTGGAAGGAAGCAGCATGACCGCAAGCAGTACCCGCTACGTTCAGTTTTTTGACGGCGGGATCACGCCTGAGCACGATCTGCTCGGCGGCAAGTGCGCCTCGCTCGTGACTATGACCGCGGCCGGCATGCCCGTGCCCCCCGGCTTCGCCGTCACGACCGCCACCTACGACGAGTTCATCGAGTCCACGGGCCTTTCCGAGCTCATCGCCGAGCAGCTCGCCGGTCTCGATGCCGACGATGTCGCGAGCGTGGATCGTGCCTCGCAGCTGATCCGCGACCGCATCTGCGAGAGCCCCGTGCCCGAGCACCTGCGGCAAGCAGTGATCGACGCGTGGGCTGAGTTGCAGGGGCGCTTCTCGGAACCGGTGCCGGTTGCCGTTCGCTCCTCCGCCACCGCCGAGGACCTTCCCGACGCGAGCTTCGCCGGCCAGCAGGACACCTACCTGTGGCTCATCGACGAAGCCGATGTGCACCAGCACATTCGCATGTGCTGGGCATCGCTCTACACGAGCCGCGCCATCATGTACCGGCTGAAGAACCACATCGAAGACGAAGGTCTCTCGATGGCGGTTGCGGTGCAGAAGATGGTCTCGGCCGAGTCGGCGGGCGTGGCAATCACCATGAACCCGAGCACCGGCGATCGCTCGAAGATCGTGATCGACGCGTCGTGGGGCATCGGCGAGGCCGTGGTCTCAGGGCATGTCACCCCCGACAACATCATGCTCGACAAGATCATGATGACAATCGTGAGCGAGCACATTGGTGACAAGCACATCGAGCTGGTGCCGGACCCCGCCCAGCGAGGCCTCATCGAACGCCCGGTCGACGTGACGCGCCGGGAGATCCGCTGCCTGAGCGACGCCCAGGTGATGCAGGTCGCCGAACTCGCGAAAAGGGCTGAAAAGCACTACGGCACCCCGCAAGACATCGAGTGGGCAATCGACCGCGATCTCCCCGCCGGTGAGAATCTGCTGCTCTTGCAAGCTCGGCCCGAGACCATCCACTCCAACAAGCCGCAGGAAGCGAAACCCGCAACCGCGACGATCGGTGTCTCGAGCCTCACCTCGATGCTCACGGGCTCGATCCGCATCTCCCGCAAGTAATTCACTTCACACTCAGTCACTCCACCCACGCACGAAAAGGATCACGACAATGACGTTAGATTCGACCACCACCGACGCGCCAGCAGCACCCGCGGTCAAGTCCTTCCCCAGCGCACAAGACATTCCGGTGCCCGAGGGGGCAGAGGGCTGGGAGAGCCTCTACCCCTACTACCTGCCCTTCCGCGAGGGCGACGGCTCGGAGAGCAAGTTCTGGTTCTGCGACAGCCAGCACTGGCCGACGGTGTACAAGCCATTTGAGACCATCGGTGGCGAGTTCGCCGTGAAGTGCCTCGGTCAGTACAACACGCGCCACCTGCTGATTCCGCCGGCCAACGGCATCGAGTTCAAGGTGCACCTTGGCTACCTCTACATGAGCCCCGTGCCGGTTCCCCCGGAGGAGATCGCGGCCCGCGTGCCCGAGTTCGAGCGCCGCGTCGGCCACTACTTCGGCAACTGGGAGCGTCTGCTCGACGACTGGAAGGTGAAGGTGCTCGGCACCATCGCCGAGATGGAGGAACTACACTTCGCGCCGCTGCCCGACATGGTGCCCTTCGAAGACATCGAGAGCGGCAAGGCGAAGGACGGCTCAGAGGTGCTCCTGGAGGGCTACGACCGCCTGATCCAGCTCTGCTATCAGAACTGGCAGTACCACTTCGAGTTCCTGAATCTTGGGTACCTCGCGTACCTCGACTTCTTCACCTTCGCCAAAGAGGTGTTCCCCTCGATCCCGGATCAGGCGATCGCGAAGATGGTGCAGGGCGTTGACATGGAGCTCTTCCGCCCCGATGACGAGCTCAAGGTGCTCGCCACCCTCGCTGTCGAGCTCGGGCTGCAGTCGGCGTTCGAGAACACCGATGATGTCGCGGGCACGCTCGCCGCGGTAGGTGCGCGCGCGGGCGGCGACCGCTGGCTCGCCCGGTACGAGGAGGCGAAGGATCCGTGGTTCAACTTCACCGTGGGCAACGGCTTCTACGGCCACGACAAGTACTGGAACGAGTACCAGGAGATCCCCCTCAGCTACATTAAGGACTACATTCGTCGCCTGGATGGCGGGCAGCAGATCCTTCGCCCGAAGGAAGAGTTGATCGTCGAGCGCGACCGGATCATCGAGGAGTACCGCAGCCTGCTCGACGGCGACAACCTCGCCGCGTTCGACGCGAAGCGCGGACTCGCAGCGACCGCCTACCCCTACGTCGAGAACCACAACTTCTACATCGAGCACTGGACGATGGGCGTGTTCTGGCGCAAGGTGCGCGAACTCGGCCGGGTCTTTGTGGCCGCCGGATTCTGGGACAACGAGATGGACATTCTCTACCTCACCCGCAACGAGGTGCGCGATGCGCTCTTCGATTACGTCACCGGCTGGGCCGTGGGCAGCGAGTCGGTGGGCCCGAACTATTGGCCGGCCGAGATTGCCCGCCGCGCGAAGATAGTGACCGCACTGCAGACCCAGCGCCCACAGCCGGCGCTGAACACCCCGCCCGTCGAGATCACCGAGCCGTTCACGCAGATGCTCTGGGGTATCACGACCGAGCAGGTGCAGCAGTGGCTGAGCGACGACGAAGACGACGACGGCGCCATCAAGGGCATGGCCGCTTCGCCGGGCATCGCCGAGGGTCGGGCACGCGTGATCGTGCACGCCGATGAGCTCGGCCTGGTGCAAGAGGGCGAGATCCTCGTCGCCACCATCACCGCGCCGTCGTGGGGCCCGGTCTTTGGCAAGATCCGCGCCACCGTCACCGACATCGGCGGCATGATGAGCCACGCGGCGATCGTGTGCCGCGAATACGGCCTGCCGGCGGTCACCGGAACCGGCAACGGCTCTTCCAGCATCACCACCGGCCAGCTCATTCGCGTCGACGGCAACTCAGGCCGCGTCGAGATTCTCGAGGGCTAGCGATGTCGCACTCCGATCCCACGGCAGCCGGCCGCACGGTGTTCATCACCGGCGCGGCCGGCGGCCTCGGCCGATCGTTCGCCCTTGGGTTCGCCGAGCGCGGCGATCGGGTCGCCATCGCAGATGTTGATCTCGTGGGGCTGGCCGAGACGGCAAAGCTCGTCGAGGCGCACGGTGTGCCCTGCTGGCAGGGGCGGGTCGACGTCACCTCGCCCGAGTCGACCACCGAGGCCGCGAACGCGGTGGCGGAATTCGGAGGCGGCACGATCGACGTGCTCATCAACAACGCGGCGCTCTATGCCGGCATCACCCGCGCGCCGATCGAAGAGCTCGACCCTGACGAGTGGGATCGGGTCATGGCGGTCAACGCCAAGGGCCCGTGGCTCATGACTCGGGGCGCGAGCCCGCACCTCGCCACCGGTGCACGCGTGATCAACATCGCCTCCGCGACCGTGTTCTCGGGCTCGGCACAGTGGGCGCACTACGTCGCTTCCAAGGGCGCGGTCATTGCTCTCACCCGCGTTTTGGCGAAGGAACTCGGCGTGCGAGAGATCACCGTCAATGCGATCGCCCCCGGCTTTACGCTCACCGAGGCGAGCTACGGCCACATGGCAGATGCCGAGCAGTACGGGGTGGATCGCGGCGCGCTGCGCCGCGCCAGCACTCCCGAAGACATCGTGGGTGCCGCGCTGTTTTTCGCCGGGCCCGAATCCGCATTCATCTCCGGCCAGACGCTCGTCGTCGACGGCGGACGCCAGTTCATCTAGGAAGGATCACCCATGTCGAAGGTCGTGTTCACGAGCGCTGCGGGAGACACCCGCGAGGTTGAGGCCGCGGCGGGCGACTCCGTCATGGAGGTCGCCATGCGCAACGGCGTGCCGGGCATTGTCGCCGAGTGCGGCGGCTCGCTCTCCTGCGCCACCTGCCACGTGTTCGTCGCAGAGGCGGACCTGGCCGAACTTCCTCCGATGGAGGAGATGGAAGACGAGATGCTGTGGGGAACCGCGGTGGATCGCCAGCCCAACTCGCGGCTCAGCTGCCAGGTGCGCGTGACCGACGGGCACGATCTCCACGTCACCACCCCCGAGACGCAGATCTGATCATGCCCGAGCACGGCCTGCTGATCGTCGGCTCCTCGCAGGCGGGGGTGCAGCTCGCAGGATCATTGCGCGCCCTCGGCTACGAGCCCCCGATCACCCTGCTCGGCGACGAGGACCATCGCCCCTATCAGCGCCCCGCCCTGTCAAAAGAGTTCCTGCAAGACAAGATCACGAAGGAATCGCTGATCTACCGGTCGCAGGAGTACTGGGACGAGCACCGCATCGAGGTCGTCAAGGGCGAATACATCGAGCGGATCACGAAGCGTGACGACGGTTCCGGCGTCGCGCACTCGGTGACCGCACGCGACTTCCACTTTGACCGCCTCGCGCTCACGGTGGGAGCCCGCGCGCGCCGCCTCGACGTAGCGGGAAGCGAGCTCGACGGCGTGCTGTACCTGCGCAAGGCCGACGATGCGCTCGAGCTGAAGGCCCGCACGCCCGCGGCCTCGCGCGTGGTCGTGATCGGCGGCGGCTTCATCGGTATCGAGGCCGCGGCGAGCCTGCACACGCTCGGCAAGCACGTCACCCTGGTGGAGCGCGGCCCGCGCCTCGTGCGCCGCGCCGTGGGCGAAGAGACCGCCGACTTTATCCTCAGGCACCACGTGGCTCAGGGCATCGACGTGCGCGTGAACGCCGCGGTCGACGAGATTATCGGCGAGGCCGGTCGGGTGACGGGCGTGCGTGTGAGCGGCGAGGTGATCCCTGCCGACATTGTGCTGGTGGGCATCGGGGTGATCCCGAACACCGGTCTGGCCGAGCAGATGGGGCTTGCGGTGAACGATGGCATCGTGGTGGATCGCTTTGCCACCGCCTCGGATGGCGTGACCCTCGCCGTCGGTGACTGTTCGAACCTGCCCAACCCCATCCCGCATTCTCCCGCCGGCGAGCGCGTGCGCTTCGAGAGCGTTAACCACGCGATCGAGCAGGCCAAGGTCGCGGCGTACGCGATTATGGGTCGGCAGGAGGAGTACGCCGGGATCCCGTGGTTCTGGTCGAACCAAGGTGAACTGAAGCTGCAGATCGCCGGGCTCTTCACCGGCTATGACCGCGTGGTGGATCGCAGCCCCGACGCCCCCGGAAAGTTCTCGGTGCTGTACTACCGGGGTGACCGGCTGATCGCCGCCGACTGCATCAACGTGCCGCTCGACTTCATGACCGTTCGCCAGGCGCTCGCCAAAGACGTGAACCTCCCCGCCGCGGAGGTCTCTGATCCCGATGTGCCGCTCAAATCCATTCTTGCCGCCCACCAGCCCCAAGGGAAGTGACCAACGTGCTGACCCATCCCATGCCAGACACCCCGATCAAGCCGAGCGGGCCAATTGACACCTCGCCCATCGCGCTGACCCCGCCCGCAGGGTCAGACCTTGACCCGATCTGGTCGGCGGTCGTGACCGAGACGCGATCTCGCTCGAACGACATTCACCTGCCGATCTCGCTCGCCTTCGCCGAGCGGCTCCTCGCGGCCTACCCGGAGGCGAACGCCGAACTCGTGCGGGTCACGATCCTCCTGCACGACACCGGCTGGGGGCGTGTCGATGAGACGCGAATCATCTCAGAAGGTTTTGGCGGCGATTGGCGTAAGGCCGACATCCGCTTTCAGCATGAGCAGGAGGGCTGTGAGATTGCGCGGGAGGTCCTCCCCGCGCTCGGGTACTCGGATGACTTCATCTCGGCGGTGTGTGCAATCATCGACGGGCACGACACCCGAGCCGACGCCCAAACGCTCGAGGACGCCCTCGTGCGCGATGCCGACCGACTGTGGCGCTTCGATCACGCGGGTATCGCGCTCGCCTCTGGGTGGTTCGGGCTCGACCCCGCAACCTACACCGATCGGCTGCGCAGCGAGATCATTCCCGAGCTGCTCACCGAGGCGGCCATCGCAATGGCGAACACCGATCTCGACCGGTCACAGGTGTTGCTGAAGACGGCGGTGCTGCGATGAGCGCGACAGCAACTGGCACCTGGCCCAACGATTTCCGCACGGCACCGTGGCACCCCACCGACCATTTCATCGATGGTGTCTGGGCGCCCTCGGTCGGCACGGGGCGCATCGAGGTCGTAAACCCAGCGACGGGGGAGCCCTGGGCGAGTGTGCCGGTCGCGGCAGATGAGGATCTCGAGGCGGCGATGGGTGCCGCACGCCAGGCCTTCGACACGGGCCCGTGGCCCCGCATGACACCCTCCGAGCGCGCCGAGGTGCTGCTTCGGTTCGCCGCCGAGGTGGAGGCGCGATCCGAGGCGCTGTCGCTCACGAATACGCGCGAGAACGGCAGCCCGGTTGCCGAGACCGGGGGAGCCGCGGCCAACGCGGCCGGCATCCTGCGCTACTTTGCGGGTCTCGCCCCGCATCTCGAACGTGAGGATGTGCGGCCGTTCCCCAGCGGGGTCGGCGAGAGCGTGGTGCGACGCGATCCACTCGGGGTCTGCGCACTGATTGCCCCGTGGAACTTTCCCATCAACCTCGTCGTGATTAAGTTGGCGCCCGCGCTGCTCGCCGGTAACTCCGTCGTGATCAAGCCCGCGTCGCCCACGCCGCTGTCGATCCGGCACATTGTCGATGCCGCGCACGCGGCGGGAGTGCCCGCGGGTGTCGTGAACCTCCTCACCGGCAACGGGCGCACCGGCGATGCGATGGTGCGGCACCCCTCCGTGGACAAGGTTGCGTTCACCGGGTCGACCGAGGTGGGCCGCAAGATCGCGGCCGCGTGCGGAGAACTGCTGCGCCCGGTGACGCTGGAACTGGGTGGCAAGTCCGCCGCGATTCTGCTCGACGATGTGGATCTCGACGCGTTCGCCCGCGTCTTCGTGCGCTCCTGCATGCGCAATTCGGGGCAGACCTGCTACATCTCCACCCGCATTCTGGCCCCGCGGTCGCGCTACGACGAGATCGTCGACACCATCACCGGTGTAGTGGCGGGGGCCGCGCAGGGCGATCCGCTCGACCCCGCGACCGTGTTTGGGCCGGTTGCCCACCGCGGCCAGTTCGATTCGGTGCTCGAGCACCTGGCCTCCGCGCGTGCCGAGGGTGCCCGGTTCATGACAGGCGGTGACGTGCTGCCGGGCCCGGGGCTCTTCATCGCCCCGACCGTGCTCGCCGACGTCACCCCAGAGATGCGGGTCGCGCGCGAGGAGATCTTCGGACCGGTGGTCACGATCCAACCCTACGAGACGGTCGAGGAAGCCCTCGAGATCGCTAACAGCACGCCGTTTGGGCTCGGCGGAATCGTGTTCTCGGCCGACGAGGAGCGTGCGTTCCGGGTCGCCGAGCTCGTGGATAGCGGGTCGGTCGGCGTGAACTTCTTCGCCTCGAACCACGCGGCACCGTTCGGTGGGCGCCACGACTCGGGGCTCGGGGTCGAGTACGGGGTCGAGGGGCTGCAGCAGTACGTGAGCTACAAGTCGATCCACCGCGCTTCCCACGCCTGACACGGAACGTTGGCGTGCGCGATGCGCGCTGTGCGCATTCGCAAGACTCAGCGATCCCTGATCACCCCAACTTTCCCCAAGTTGCGGTTCCGATCCACTCGGAGCATCAACTTAGGGAAAGTGGACCCATGTTTCTTCCATGCAGGGTGGGTATGGTCGCGGGCCAGCGGTTCAGCACTGCGCGAGTCGCGGGGTGCGCGGGGGCTCGGTGCGGCGGGGGCGGATCGCCTCAAACGCAGCCGCAAGCGACAGCAGCCGAGTGTCGTCGTAGGCGCGGCCCGCGAAGGTCAGGCCCACTGGCATCCGGGTGTCTGCCATCGTGCCCATCGGTACGGTGACGGTCGGAATGCCGAGATGGCGGATCGCGAGATTTCCGTTGGCGATCCACACGCCGTTTCGCCAGCCGAGGTCAGCCGAAGCCTCATCGACGTCCATATCTGCAGGGCCGACGTCGGCGACCGCGGGGAACACCACGGCGTCGAGACCGAGTCCGTCCATCCACTCCTCGTGGTCAACCTGCCGGGTGCGCTCAAGCCCGCGCAAGCCGGGTTCGAGCTCGGGAATCTCGGTGAAGGAAGCGACCGGATGCTCGCGCACGTGGCTCGGGTACTCGGCGATGTCGTCATCGAAGCCGGTGTAGCGATCGGGCAGCGCTCCCGGCGGGTGCGGAAAGATCTCGGCCCCGTCGACGAGCGTGAGATCGGGCAACGCAGGGTCGCCGTTCGCGCGCAGGAAATCGTCCCAGGCCCAAGCTGAGAGATCGACGATCTCGCGCCGCAAGAATTCGGGAGTGACAAATCCGCGTGTGTGCAACTTCGGCGCTCCCGGTCGATCCCCCTCGTAGTTGGAGACGACTGGAAAGTCGACCTCGACGATCTCGGCGCCCTGCCCCTCAAGATCGCGGCGAGCTTGCTCCCACAGCTCAATCACCGAGGTTCGCGTCTCGATGCGTTGCCCGGTCGGGCCACCGATGCCGGGGGGAATTGAGTTGCCGGGTTCGGTGGTGCCAGCGAGTGGATCAGCGTTGATGTACATCTTCGGGATGCCGATGCGCACACCGGTAAGTCGCGACCGAGCCTCTTCGGTTGAGGCCAGGTCGAGCGCAGAGTAGCTTTCCGGTCGTACCTCTGAGGCGGGCGGCAACGCGACCCACGGCTGCGCGCGCCAGAAGTCGCCGCGGGTCTCAGCGTCGTCGGCGACGATCACGTCGAGTACCTCGAGCATGTCGGCCATCGTGCGGGTGTGTGGCACCACCACGTCCATGGTCGGAACGAGTGGCCAGTTGCCGCGCGTCGAGATGATGCCGCGTGACGGCGTGTAGGCGCAGAGCGCGTTGTTCGATGCCGGGCCGCGACCACTCGACCAGGTCTCTTCGCCGAGCCCGAAGGCGGCGAAGCTGGCAGCGGTCGCAGTGCCCGAGCCATTTGATGAGCCAGAGGCGAAGGGAGCGGTCAGGTACTCGGCGTTGTACGGACTCTCGGCGCGCCCATATACCCCGCGCTGCATGCCACCATTTGCCATGGGGGGCATATTGGTAAGCCCGAGGCAAATGGCGCCACCCGCGCGCAGGCGCTCAATTGTGAATGCGTCGCGCTGCGCGACGAGGTCGGCGAAGGCCGGGCTGCCGGCGGCGGCGGTAAGGCCGCGCACCAGGTAGCTGTCTTTTGCGGTGTACGGAATGCCGTCGAGCGGGCCGAGCGTCTGGCCGCGGGCTCGGCGCGCATCGGAATCACGGGCTTCGTCGAGGGCACGTTCGTTCCGCACCACCACCGCGTTCAGTGCGGTCGCGGTGCCTGGGGCGTCATAGGCGTCGATGCGCGCGAGATACGCCTCGACGAGCCAGGCGCTCGAAACCTCGCCGCGTTCGAGCGCCGCCCGCAGTTCGGCGATGCTTGTCTCCACCACGTCGAACATCGTCACGCCCCGACCCGCGGCTGTTGCTGCGTGATGCAGTGCACGCCCCCGCCGCGGGCGAAGATCGGCCGGGCGTCGACCGTCACGACCCGGCGGCCGGGATAGACGGATTCGAGAATCTCGCGGGCGCGAGCATCCGCAGCCTCCTCGCCAAACCCGCACGCGATGACCCCGCCATTCACGACCAAATGGTTGACGTAGCTCCAATCGACGAAGCCCTCGTCATCGCGCAGGGTGCTCGGCGCGGGGATCTCCACGATGTCGAAGGAGCGACCCGCAGCATCGGTCTGGCCCTCAAGGTGCGCACGCAGCTCGCGGGTGACCGCGTAGTCGGGGTGGCCCTGATCCACCTGGGTGTGCAGCAGCAGCGTGCCCGGCGAGGGGATCGTCGCGACAATGTCGACATGCCCGTTTGTTCCGAAGCGCTCCGAATCACGGGTAAGGCCGCGCGGCAGCCACACGGCTTTCGTCGCGCCGAGCGTGCGTGTCATCTCGGCTTCGACGCTCGCGCGCGTCGCGTAGCGGTTGCGTCGCGGGTCGAGCTGCACGGTATCGGTGAGCAGCACGGTGCCCTCGCCGTCGACGTGGATCCCTCCGCCCTCGTTGACGAGCAGCGAGCTGATGCGTTCGGCACCGACCCGCTCGGCAATGAACGCGCCGTGCCGCGAGGAGAGCTCCCATTCCGCCCAGTCCTGGTCACCCCACCCGTTAAAGATCCAGGTCACTGCACCGAGCACCCCGGGCCGTTCATCGTTCACCACAAAGGTGGGCCCCGAATCGCGCAGCCAGAATTCGTCGACAGGAACCTCGACGATGTCGATGCCGTTCGCCCCCGTCGCACCCAGCATGCGGCGCGCACGCGCGATCTCGCTCGGGTCAACGAGCATGGTGACCGGTTCGAACTCGGCGATCGCTTGGGCGGTGGCGGCCCAGGCAGCGTAACCCTCCTCGCGCTCGGCAACGGTTGCCCCAAGGGTCTCGCCCTCGCTAGGGAACGCCATCCAGGTGCGCTCATGGGCTTCGGTTTCGGCGGGCATACGCCAGGCCATGGTGGCTCCTCTTCGATGCGACTAGGCTTGTTGATCAGTCGATCAACAACTGTTCGCTAATCTAACCGAGTGGATCGCATGTCGTCAACCGAACCCCGCATTCCCGCGGCACGCAAGCCAGCCGCGACTCGCCGTGCCGAACTGGTCGCGGCTGCGGAAGCGATCGCGCGGGCCGACGGCCTCGCTGCGATCACCATGCGCGCGGTTGCCGCACGCGCAGGGGTGGCGCCCACCCTCGTTGTCCATCACGTGAAGAGCATGGATCACCTGGTTGCGGAGGTATTCACTCGAATCGTCGCCACCGAACTCGCCGAAATCACGATCTTCGCCGAACGTGCGGCCGAACCGGGAGAGCGGCTCGAAGCCGTGCTCGACACGGTGCTTGACGGCACCCGCGACGAGGTGACGCTCGTGTGGGTTGAGGCGTGGGCGCTTGGGCGACGCAACGCCCCCCTCGCGGTCGCGGTGCGCGGGCAGATGGACGCGTGGCGGGAGTTTTTCGCTGATCTCATTCAGGGCGGCTGCGATGCGGGCCGATACCGGGTCGCAGATCCACTTGCTGTTGCCGGACAGCTGCTCGGCATGCTCGATGGGCTCAACGCGCACTCGCTGGTCGGGTGGGGCGGCGGGGTGGATCGTGCGGCGCTGATGCGCCGCGCCGCGAGCGCTATGCTCGGGTCAGCAGACACGCGCTGAACCGCGCCGCGCACGCGCCGCATGCCACCAGGATCGGTGCTGTGCCAGACTCGGTCCACACCTCTTCAACTCAAGGAGTGCAATGAACGCATGGGTGCCGGGACGCACGGCCGTCCTCGAATGGACCGTGAAGGAGTCGCTCGTTGGGTACATGCAGCGTGATGAGAGCTTCACGGTGCAGGCGAGTGGTGGCGCGAGCTTCGACCCCGCGCGCGGGGTGCGTGTGCCGGGCGAGATCGGCGAGGACGGGGTGCTGCGCTTGACCGGTGAGATCACCCTCAGCGCCCATGATGGGGCACTGGCGATCGCACTCGTCGCGGCCGAGCTCGACCCCGAAAAGGGGCTCTCGATTGCCGACCCGATCGATGGGCTGCCGAGGCGCATGACTCTGGTGACTGTGAAGCGCCGCGAAGATGTCGCGGTGGGAGATTCCGACGCTGGCGCGGCTTCGGGTGGCGAGCCCAGCGAGGTTGGCCAAGAGGTCGAGGGCAACTCAAGCCGCGACGAGAATGTCGTGCGGTTTGCGACCTTCCTCGGATACGATGCCGACCTCTTGTTCATGTACAAGTATTCGACGCGCTCGCCGTTCGACGAGTTGCGCGTGCGGATCCCATGAGGCGACGCGAAGCGGATGCCGCCACTATCTTGCGGTGCGCGCTCGTTCCCGAATGCCGAGTATGAGCAGATCGAGGCCGCGCTCGAAAAGCAGCTGATTGCGCTCTTGGCCCACCGGATGGCTCCGCGCGAGTGCGCCAAGTCGTGATTCCTCCGTGCCCGGGTCGAAGATCAGGTTGGGCGAGAGGCTGTCAAGGGCGACACCGAAGGCAAATGCGTCGAGCGTTTCGACGGTGCTCAAGATCTCGTTCTCCGGAATTCCCGCGGAATCGAGCGCGTCGACCAGCACGCCATAAAAATTCACCGTCGCAGGTTCGTCGATCACCACGCTCAAGAGCAGTGGGAGTACCCTCGGGTGATCGCCATACAGATTCCAGAGCGTGCGCACCGATGTGCGCACCGTATCCTCCCAACTGGCGTGAGCCACAGGCGCGAGGCGATACTCCTCGCTGAGCACTTCGCGCATCGCGTGGATGATGCCCACACGCCCGCGAACATGATGGTACAGCGAGGAAACGCTCACCCCGAGGCGTTCGGCCAGGGGCACCACCTGGAGCTCATGCCCGTCGTCGACAAGTTGGATTGCGGCACGAGCGATGATCTGCCGGCTGAGCAATGCGCGCGTGGGCCTCGCCATGGGACTCCTTCGGATCAGAGGTTGACAACTCCTCACTCTACGTGCATCAATGTATCCTTAACCGAAAAACTTTCGATAAACCGATCGTCCGCTGTCCTCCTTCGTTTCCCAAACACACCGACCGCGTCGACCCGCATCAGAGAGGATGCTCATGACCACCACCTTCGCGCAGCGAACCGACACACATGACCCGCGAGTTCAGTTGCGTTGGCGCAACGGGAGTGCCACCTTTGCGTTGGCGCTCGTCGGCCTGATGATGGCGAACCTCGCCCCCCTGATCATGGCCGTTCTCGGCAGTCTGGGCTTCGACCTCGTCGATTCGGGCAACATTCTGACCTGGGCGCTGCTCGCTTCCGCGGTCGTCGGCCTGGGCACAGCCAAACTCGCAGCCGGGGAGCGTCGACGGTGGCTCGCCGCACTCGGGCTCACGGTGGCTGTCGTTGGCTTCACCTGTGCCGCGCTGCTGGCCGATCCGACCCTCGTGGTGATCGGCTTCGTCGTTGGTGGTGCCGGAGTAGGGGCGGCGATCTCGACATCCGGAGCCGCGATTGCCGCGCTGCGCAACCCGAATCGAGTGAGTGCGACGAGCGGGGTGGTGAACCGACTCCTAGTCATGCTCGTGCTTGCACTCCTGCCGGTTCTCGGCCTGACTGCAGTGAGCGTTTTCGGTGCGCTCGCCCTGCTGTCGCTGATCGGGCTCCTGCTGGCCGTGTGGCTGCCGATGGCGCCCGAGCATGCCGCCCCGGTCGATGTCACCGAGAGCCTCCAAATAGCTGCCCCTCACCGCGTCTCTATTGCAGGGATCGCACTGCTGATCATCTTCCCGCTGTGGGGTGCGAGCGAAGATGCGGTGTGGACCCTCACCTCGGTGCTCGGCGACTCGGTAGGTCTCGATGCCACCGCCTTGGGGCTCGCCCTCAGTGCAGCTGCCGGAGGTGGCGCGATCGCCATGGTGCTCGTGACGGTGCTGGGCAACAAGATGGGTCGAGCGACGCCGCTCGCCGCTGCGCTGGTGCTCGGAGGGCTGATCAAAATCGGAATCGGTTTGACTGCCGACCCCACGACTTTGGCACTGCTCATCGTTGCCGTCAACACCATCTATGGACTTGCATTTGTGCTCTTTCTTGCGACCGCGGCCGGACTCGACGCACGTGGTCGCTGGTCGGCACCGCTGCTGGGGGCCTACCTCATCGGTTCGAGTTTCGCGCCGATCATGGGTGCGTGGATCATCGAGGCAGTCGGAATCCCCGTATTCGGTGCGATCATGGGTATCGTCAGCTTCGCGGTGATCATTCCTGCCGTGTGGATCGCGCGCGTTTCAGTTGGCGCTGAACGTGCGCTTGCGCGAGGCAGCGCCGAGCGCGACTGATCCACCTGCTGCAGAGCAGTTGAACCGCAAGATGGCGCACCCCTGTGATGCCAGCGAGATACCTGAGTCAACCGAGATGGCCACAACAACGGAGAGCAACGAGATGACGACCTCAACACCGACACCCACCACCGTGTACCGTGCCGGCGCGATCTTCACCGGGCGCGCGAGTGCGCCGCTGGCCGAAGCATTCGCGGTGCGCGATGGGCGCATCCTCGCTATCGGCGGCATCGAGCCGGTTGCACGCGCCGCCGGAAACGATGCGCAGCTCGTTGATCTGGGTGATGGCTTCGTGGCCCCCGGAACCGTTGAGTCACACACCCACCTGTTGATGTTCGGGCAATCGGTTGAAAAAGTGCAGTTGCGCGATTGTGGCTCGCTTACCGAGATCCAGTCGAGATTGCGTGAGGCACGCGAAGCTAACCCCAACGCAGAACGCATCCTCGGCATTAGCTGGAGGTTCGAAGCTCTCCAGGGTCTTGACCCGACTGCAGAGATGATCGATGAAGCGGTGCCTGACATCCCGGTGATGCTTGATGCGAACGATCTGCACTCGGTGTGGGTCAATAGCGCGGCGCTCGTTGAACTCGGCATTACGAGTGACACCCCAGACCCGATTGGTGGTGAAATTCGTCGCGATGCTGAGGGTGCCGCGACGGGGTTCCTTCTTGAGACTGCGGCGATCCAGTACGCGTGGGGGTATCTCGCCGAGTCTGCGAGCGATGCGGATCGCGATCGGTTTCTCGCCGCCGCATTCGATGCCTATCTTGCGACCGGTGTAACGACCGCGACCGACATGTCGCTCGGTGCTCCAGAACTCGCGGCTTTCGAGCGCATCCTCACGCGCGACGGCCGCCTGCCCTTCCCGATGACGGCGCATATGTTGCTGCACCCCTCGGGCGACCTGACTTCCGACCTTGCCCAGGTGGAGCAGGTAGCCGCGGAGCGAGATCGCATCGCTGCCGCCTATGGCAGCGACTCATTCCGCATTGTCGGCGTGAAGTTCATTCTTGACGGGGTTATCGATGCCTGCACCGCAGCCATGCGCTCGCCATTCGCAAGCGGATCCAACGCCGAACCCATCTGGCCGCGGGAGGCGGCGCTCGCCGTGGCGGTGGCTGCCGATGCCCACGGTTTGCAGCTCGCGCTGCATGCGATCGGTGACTCGGCGAGCGACCTCGCGCTCGATCTCGTCGAGGCGTGCGTGCGCGCAAATGGCCCGCGCTCCTCGCGGCGACCCCGCATCGAGCACCTGGAATACGTTGCGCCTGACACGGTGCGCCGTCTCGCAGCTCTCGGCGTCACCGCATCGATGCAGCCGGTGCATTGTGACCCCGCGGTGCTTGACAACTGGATCGCGATGCTCGGCGACGATCGGGCCGAGCGTGGGTTTCCGTGGGCCGAGATTCGTGACGCGGGGGTGCGGATCGCGCTCGGTACCGACGCCCCCACGGCCCCGCACGAGGCGCCGCACAACCTCTTCATCGCGCTGACCGCACGCTCGGTGCTCGAGGCGGCTCGCGCGCCGTACCACGCTGAGCGTGTCTTCACCCCGGCCGATGCCCTCGAAGCCATGACCTATGGTGGCGCGTGGGCGACCGGCCTCGAGGACGAGCTTGGCACGCTGGTGCCGGGCGCCCGCGCGAACTTCGCGGTGCTCGATCTGAACCCCTTCACCGACGACCCCGCTCGGCTAGTTGGCGCTCGGGTCCGCCTCACCGTGGTCGATGGCGAGGTGCGGCACCGGACGGCATAGCGCCGGTTCCGAAACCTCAAGGAATAGGAAGTGAGGGTCGTTCGGTTCTAGGTCACTCATCGATTAAAACGAACCGGGGCCGGCCCACCGACACCCCGAGGGAAATCTGCGCGACCGCGGCACCCCAAATGAGAGCGAATGGCGCGATCCACCCTCCGCTCGCACCCAGCACTGCACCGAACGCAAACGGCCCGATCGCGGCGATCAGATAGCCGAGCGATTGCGCCATCCCCGAAAGAGCGGTCGCGTGCTCGGAGGTGCGTGCCCGCATGGCCATGAGCGTCAGCGCCATCGTGAGCGAGCCGCCGCCGGCAAGCCCGCCGATGGTGAGCCACACAATAATCGCGTCTGGCCACAGGACGATGCCGAGCATGGCGAATAATGTGAGTGTCGGCAGGGCCGCGGGCAGCCAGCGTTTGCGGCGCGGCCCGCGGGCAATAAAGGGCAGTGCAAGCGATCCCGCGATGCCGATGATTTGAAAGGTCATCAGGATCAGCCCGGCTGCGATCGGCGTTCGTCCTTGTGAAATCTCAAACGGGGCGAGCCACGCTGCGAGACTGTAAAAGATCGCCGACTGCGAGCCCATATAGAGCGAGACTTGCCAGGCGAGCGGATCGCCCCAAATGCGGCGCCCCGCACTGCCGGGCGGTGTCACGATCGGCCCGGTCGTGAGGGGGACCAGGGCTACGGTGTTGGAATCACCGGGCGTCTCGTGGTCGTTGCTGTGGTCGTAGTCGTTGTCGTTGGCGGTCGTTGTGGCGCTGAGCGAATCGGCACTCTTGGGTGCAGGTGAAGAGCGTCGTGCACGGGTCGCCAGGATCCACACGAGAAGCGCGATGGGAATGGGCGCGCCCATGAGCAGTAGCGAGAGCTGCCAACCGGCCAGGCCAGAAGCTACACCTGCCTCTGCGGCTCCGGTTGCGGTAGCGGTGAGCGGAAGTTCAGAGAGCGGCACCGCGAGCCCCGCCCCGATAGCCCCGGTTCCGCCGAGCAACGCCGTGTAGACACCCATCATGAGCGGCACGTGCGCCGAGAAGTCACGCTTGATCACCGCGGGCAGCAGCGCATTGGCGATGGCGAGCCCCACGCCGATGAGTGCGGTGCCAGCCCACAGGTTAATCTCCGCTCCGGGAACCGAGCGCCAGACCGTGCCGGCAGCGAGAGCCACGAGGGCCCACGACACCGCCCGAGACATGCCGAGCCGGGCGCTGACGCCGTGCGCGAGCGGCGACACGAGTCCCCAGGTGATGAGGGGGAGCGAACCGAGGAGGCCGAGGGTGGCGGGGGTGACGCCGCGGTCACTGGCGATTTCGTCGAGAAGCGGACCCACCGCAGTGATAGTCATCCTGAGGTTCGCAGCGACCAGGCAGACGGCTACGAAAAGGAGGATTCCCGCGTGGCCGAAACCACGGCGGGAAGTCTGGGTCATGAGTGCAATGGTACTGCGCGCTCCGAGTGCTGGCGTCACGGTTCGTTGCGAGATAGACTGATTTTCGTTGAGCGAATTAGCGTTCGCATAGCGAAATAACAGTGAATCGTGCGATGAGCCATGACGGAATCACGAGCGGTAGTCCGCGATCCACCGAAACAGGCCGCCGTGCGCGACCACACCGAGGGAGGAACGCATGATCGACAAGACAGTGCCGTCCATCGAGGAGGCGGTCGCGGGCATTCCCGACGGCGCTACCGTGATGATCGGCGGATTCGGGCGCGCAGGCCAACCCGTTGAACTCATCGACGCGCTCATTGAGCAGGGCGCGGGCGATCTCACGATCGTCAACAACAACGCAGGCAACGGCGACACGGGGCTCGCCGCGCTGCTTGCGAAGCGTCGTGTGCGCAAGATCATCTGCTCGTTCCCGCGCCAGAGTGACTCGTGGGTGTTTGACAACCTGTACCGCGAGGGGGCGATCGAGCTTGAGCTCGTGCCGCAGGGCAACCTGGCGGAGCGGATCCGCGCGGCCGGTGCCGGCATCGGCGCGTTCTACTCGCCGACCGCCGTCGGTACCGAGCTTGCCGAGGGGCGCGAGACGCGCGTCATCGACGGTCGAACCTACCTGCTCGAGTACCCGATCCGCGCCGACTTCGCCCTCGTGAGCGCACTTAAGGGCGACCGCCTCGGCAACCTCGTCTTCCGGGAGACGGCCCGCAACTTTGGTCCGATCATGGCGACCGCCGCGACCACCACGATCGTGCAGGTCGATGAGATCGTGCCGCTCGGTTCGCTCGATCCCGAATCGGTCGTCACCCCCGGAATCTTTGT
Source organism: Leucobacter shiyiweii (assembly GCF_052446065.1). GTDB lineage: Bacteria > Actinomycetota > Actinomycetes > Actinomycetales > Microbacteriaceae > Leucobacter. Next base: position 192,253 of record NZ_CM127080.1, read on the forward strand.
GGATCGCGTCGTCGCCGTGGGCGAGCGCCGCTGGTTGCAGGGCGACAAGTTTGTCGGTGGGGTGGACCTCAATGGCACCCCGCTTGAGGTTGCCAGCAATGAGAAGGAGGAGGCGCGATGAGCGACCGCATCAGCAGGCAAGATCTGGCGGCACGCATCGCCGCAGACATCCCCGAGGGCTCGTACGTGAACCTCGGCATCGGTGCCCCCACCTTGGTGGCGAACTACCTTCCGGCGGACCTCGAAATCATCCTGCACACCGAAAACGGCATGCTCGGCATGGGCGAGGCTCCCGACGAGGGGCGGGTTGATCCCGACCTCATCAACGCTGGCAAGCAGGCCGTCACCGCACTCCCCGGTGCCGCCTATTTCCATCACGCTGACTCGTTCGGCATGATGCGCGGCGGGCACCTCGATGTGTGTGTGCTCGGTGCGTTCCAGGTTGCGGCGAACGGCGACCTCGCGAACTGGTCTACGGGTGCGCCCGGCGCGATTCCGGCAATCGGTGGCGCGATGGATCTCGCTATCGGCGCGAAGTCGGTCTACGTGATGACCGACCTGCTCACGAAGCAGGGCGAGTCGAAGCTCGTCGACGCGTGCAGCTACCCGCTCACCGGGGTCGGTTGCGTTTCGCGCGTCTACACCGACCACGCGATCTTCGACGTCACCCCCGAGGGCTTCGCGGTGACCGAGGCGTTCGGCGCCAACACCGTGGCGTCGCTCACCGAGCTCACCGGGCTCTCCCTGATTGACGCAACCGGTGGATCCGCTGCCGCGCCAACCGGCCCGGTATCCTCCGCAAACCCTGCGACGGCGGTCGCCAGCGCCACCCCCGCCGTCGGCTCCGCCACAGTCGAGGAGAACTGACCATGACCAGCACTTTCATCTACGACGCCGTTCGCACCCCGTTCGGCCGTGCCGCGGGCGCGCTCTCAGGTGTTCGCCCCGACGACCTGGCCGCGCACGTGATGCGCTCCATTGTCGAACGCACAGGTATCGACCCGGCCCGCATCGCAGATGTCATCTTCGGTGACGCGAACCAGGCCGGCGAAGATAACCGCAACGTGGCTCGCTTCGGCGCGCTCCTCGCGGGCTTCCCCACCTCGGTTACGGGAGTCACCGTGAACCGACTCTGCGCGTCCTCGGTCGAGGCCGTGATTCAGGGCGCCCGCGCGATCGAGTCGGGCGATGCCGAGTTGGTACTTGCCGGTGGGGTTGAATCGATGAGTCGCGCCCCGTTCGTGGTCGAGAAGTCGGCGAAGCCGTGGCCCGCCGTCGGCAACCAGACCATGTGGAACACCTCGATCGGGTGGCGCATGGTCAACAAGGCGCTGCCGAAGCACTGGACGATCTCGAACGGCGAATCCGCCGAGAAGATCGCAGGTGAGTGGGGCATTTCCCGCGAGGCGCAGGACGAGTTCGCTGTGCGCTCGCATCGGCTCGCCGCCGAGGCGTGGGCCGCCGGTCGCTACGACGCAGAGATCGTGCAGGTCCCGGGCTACGAGATGGCGCGCGACGAGGGGATTCGTGAGGATTCGTCGGTGGAGAAGCTCGCCGGCCTGAGGCCGCTGTTCGCAACCGACGGCACGGTAACCGCAGGCAACGCCTCGTCGATCAACGATGGGGCATCCGCGGTGTTGCTGGGTGGCGAGGGTGCGATCGATGCCGAGCCGCTCGCGCGTATAGTGGGGCGCGCCGCGCACGGTGTGGATCCCGATCAGTTCCCCATCGCCCCCATAGAGGCAGCGAACAAGGCTCTCGCGCGTGCGGGCAAGACCTGGGCCGATGTCGACTTTGTCGAGCTCAACGAGGCCTTCGCGTCGCAGTCGCTCGCGTGCCTCGCCGGGTGGCCCGACCTTGACCCCGCGAAGCTCAACATTCACGGTGGCGCGCTCGCGATCGGGCACCCGCTGGGCGCCTCGGGTGGACGCATCATCGGGCACGCGGCGCAGGAGCTCAAGCGCCGCGGCGGCGGGGTCGCGGTCGCCACGATCTGCATTGGTGTGGGCCAGGGCCTCGCGGTGGTGCTCGAGCGGTAGGTGATCCACCGCCGCATGATTTGAGTGGGCAGTAGATGTCGGAATGCAGCAACTTTCGAGCATCTACTGCCCACTGAATGAGAGTGCGGCGCACGCACCCGTTGCCTGCCCGGGTCTCCGGGCCAACTCGCTGCTTTCTCCCTCATGCTGAATGAATTCGGCGCGTCGGGCCTACTACATTGAAAATTCGCACGCACGTAGGGGCATCATGGGAGATGACATGAGCGAGCATCAAGCCAAACAGACCCCTGATCGCCCCGATGGTTTTGGCGCCACCCCCGACAATGCCGACTTTGTGCAGTCGCTGGCGCGCGGCATCGGGGTTATTCGTGCGTTCGACGCGGATCACCCCGAGCTCACGCTGAGCGACGTCGCCCGCCGCGTCGACATTTCCCCAGCGGCTGCACGCCGATTTCTGCGCACGCTCGAGACTCTCGGCTACGTGCGCAGCGACGGACGGCAGTTCGCGCTCACTCCCCGAGTGCTTGAGCTTGGTTTCAGCTACCTTTCGGCTCTTTCGCTGCCCGAGATCATGCAGCCGCATCTCGAGCGACTTTCGCGCGCGGTCGACGAGTCGGTGTCAGCCGCAGTGCTGGCCGGCCAGAACATCGTGTACGTTGCGCGCGTGCCGACCCGCCGCATCATGTCGGTGCGGATCACCATCGGCACCAGCTTCCCCGCGTATGCGACGAGTCTCGGGCGGGCCCTGCTCGCTCACTTGCCCGAGCGGGACCTTGCTCAGGTGCTCCAAGAGACCGAGTGGCGCAGCATCACGGAGCGCACGATTACCGAGCCCGAGGCGCTCATGCCCGAGCTCGATCGCGTGCGCAATGAGGGCTACGCGATTGTCGATGGTGAACTGGAACTCGGCCTGCGGTCGGTGGCCGCTCCCGTGCGCGGACGCGACGGGCAGGTGACAAGCGCGGTCAATGTGTCCACGAGCGCGAGCCGCGACTCACTCGAACGCGTGCTCGAGCACCACCTGCCGCTTCTGCTTGACACGACGAACGCAATCGAAGCCGACCTCCGTCTGCTCTGAGCGTCAGGAACTGTCGCCCGCGACCAGTTAGGCGCCGGAACCGGAGTCGAAGCCGGAACCTGAGCCGGAGCCGGAACCAGAGCAGGAGTCGAAGCCTGAGCCTGAGCCGGAACTGGAACCGGAACCTGAGCCGGAGCCTGCGCCGGCGGCGAAGGCATAGCTCGGACCGGCGACCGAATCTAGTGCTGGCGGAAGAACCGGCAAACTACACTGGGCAGCGTGAGCGGAGCGCAGATTGCCATCGGGATCGACGTTGGCGGCACAGGGATCAAAGGTGCGGCGATTGACGTCACAACTGGTGCCCGACTGACCTCGCGGCACAGGGTGCCGACGCCCGCGGGCGGGACGCCTGGCGACATCGCCCACGAGGTTGGTCTGATGACCGACGCGATCCGTGCTGAATTGACTGCAAATTCGTCAGTCCCGGCAGATTTGGAATTTCGCGACCGTCCGGGTGGCTCGCTCAGCCGCAGCCCGGGTGGTGTTCCTTCGAAATCTGGCAGCTCCATCGGAGGGCTTCCCGACGAGCGACGCGGCGCACTGCCAGTCGGGGTCACCCTGCCGGGGGTCGTGCAGCACGGCATTATGCGCACCGCGGCGAACATTGATCGAAGTTGGATCGGCGTCGACGCGGCAGCTCTATTCGCCGCCGCAATCGGCTGCCCGTGCGTGGTCATCAACGACGCCGATGCCGCAGGCCTCGCTGAGGCTGCATTCGGTGAAGTGCATGGCCTCCACGGCACCACCTTGGTACTCACGTTCGGCACCGGCATCGGCAGCGCAATGATCCACGATGGCCTTCTTGTGCCGAACTTTGAACTCGGGCATCTCGAGCTCGACGGGCATCCCGACATCGAGCGTTTCGCCTCAGCGAAAGTGATCGAGCGCGAGGGCATCACGCTGGGGGAGTGGGCGGAGCGTGTCGAACAATACCTGATCCACTTAGAACTGCTGTTTACCCCAGATCGCTTCGTCATCGGCGGGAGCATTAGCAAGTCGGCGGATCAGTACCTGCCGTTTGCCGGGGTTCACGCCCCGGTGGTGCCAGCGCGCTTTCGCAACAACGCAGGCATCGTGGGGGCGGCCTGGCAGGCGTCGCGGACGAGGTTTCGCGACGGGGCATGACGGAGCATGACGGAGCATGACAGGCCATGACACACATGGGTGAGGCTGGGGAAACGGCAGATATGAACCGGAGAACTTCCGTGAAACCGAAACGTTGGTTCGATCGCGAAGGCACCGAGTTTGGCCGGGGCATCGGGTTTTTTGACGCCATCTATGGTTTCGCGATCACGCTCCTCATATCCAACCTGGATCTGCCCCCGGCAGAGGCATGGGCCAGCGTGGAAACACTGCTCAACTCTGGGTTAGGCGACCAACTGCTCGCTTTCGGCATCAGTTTCGTCGTCATCGCCGTGTTCTGGAAGAGTAACGCGAACCTCATGTCTCGTTTTCGCGGTATTGATTCGCCGGTGATCGTGGCGAACCTGCTGAGCGCGGGCCTCGTGGTGATGCTGCCATTCACCACCCAGGGAATCAGCGAGGCGGGGCTCTCCGATTTGCCGCTGCCCACCGCGCTCTACGCGGTGGATGTGGCGCTTGCGATTCTTGCCGGGCAACTGGTGTTTGAAGTCGGAGCAGCCCGCGGTTTGCTAGTGGATCCCGCTTCCCCACGGGTGCGCTGGGCCTGGCGAGCGGATGCGCTGGCCCAGGTAGCCGTTTTCGCCGCATCGATTCCGGTGGCGTACCTAGCAGGTGCGGATTGGGGGCGCGCGACCTGGCTTGCCCTTGTCGTGATTTCGCCTCTGACCGGACGATGGGCCGCCCGTGTGGCCGAGGGGGCGAAGGCGGTTCCTGCATAGCCCGCCGCTTTCGAGGCGGATCGCGCGGCACCCCTGGCGTGATTCACCATCGCGCGGTAAACTTGAGTCAACATCACTCAAGTTTGCAACGCGAGAGAGGACCCCATGCAAGCAAACTGGCAGCCCGCCGCAGAAGACGGCGAGCAGAGCGCACTCGAGCAGTTCGGAATCAATCTCACCGAGGTGGCACGCTCCGGCAAACTCGATCCCGTTATCGGTCGCGATTCGGAGATTCGTCGGGTGAGCCAAGTGCTCACGAGGCGCACGAAGAACAATCCGGTACTCATCGGTGAGCCCGGCGTCGGGAAGACCGCCGTGGTCGAGGGGCTCGCCCAGCGCATCGTCGCGGGCGACGTCGCCGAGTCGCTCAAAGACAAAGAGCTCATCTCGCTCGACATCTCGGCGCTGATTGCCGGAGCAAAGTATCGCGGCGAGTTCGAGGAGCGCATGAAGGCGGTGCTGAAGGAGATCAAGGAATCCGACGGCAAGTTCATCACGTTCATCGACGAGCTGCACACGCTCATGGGTGCGGGCGGTGGCGAGTCGTCGGTGGCGGCCTCACAAATGCTGAAGCCGATGCTCGCCCGTGGCGAGCTGCGTCTCATCGGTGCGACTACGCTCGACGAATACCGCGAGTACATCGAGAAGGATGCCGCGCTCGAGCGGCGTTTTCAGCAGGTGTACGTCGGTGAACCCTCGGTCACTGACACGGTCGCGATCCTGCGTGGGCTGAAGGAGCGCTACGAGGCGCACCACAAGGTGACCATCGCTGACTCCGCGCTCGTTGCTGCGGCAGCGCTCTCGAATCGCTACATCACCGCGCGCCAGCTGCCTGACAAGGCCATCGACCTGATCGATGAGGCCGCGAGCCGTCTGCGCATGGAGATCGACTCGGCGCCGCTCGAAATTGACGAGCTGCGCCGCGCGGTAGACCGGCTGAAGCTCGAGGAACTCGCCCTGAAGAAGGAGAAAGACGACGCCTCAAAGGAGCGCCTCGCGAAGCTGCGCGAGCAGCTCGCCGAGAAGCAGGCAGAGCTGGGCGTGCTCGAGAAGCGGTGGGAAGCTGAGCGCGCCGGTCTCAACCGGGTCGGCGAGTTGCGCGAAAAACGCGACCTGCTGCGCACACAGGCCGATCGCGCCCAGCGCGAGGGCAACCTGGAACAGGCTTCGAAATTGCTTTACGGCGAGATCCCGGTGATCGAGAAGCGGATCGCCGAGGCGGAGCGCGCCGAGAGCGAGAACGACGGCGCCGAGCGTATGGTCGGCGATCAGGTCACCGACGAAGACATTGCCGAAGTGGTGGCTGCGTGGACGGGCATCCCCGTCGGCAGGCTGCTGCAGGGTGAAACCGAGAAGCTCCTCGCACTCGAGACCGAGCTCGGCAAGCGCCTGGTGGGCCAGACCGAGGCTGTGCAGGCCGTGTCCGATGCGGTGCGTCGCTCGCGGGCTGGTATTGCAGATCCGAACCGTCCGGTTGGCTCGTTCCTGTTCCTCGGGCCCACCGGCGTCGGCAAGACCGAACTCGCGAAGGCACTCGCCGAATTCCTCTTCGATGACGAGCACGCCATGGTACGCATCGACATGTCGGAGTATGGCGAGAAGCACTCGGTGTCGCGTCTCGTCGGTGCCCCTCCCGGCTACGTCGGCTACGAGCAGGGCGGGCAGCTCACCGAGGCCGTGCGCCGCCGCCCCTACTCGGTGGTGCTGCTCGACGAGGTCGAGAAGGCGCACCCCGAGGTGTTCGACGTGCTGCTGCAGGTGCTCGACGACGGGCGCCTCACAGACGGGCAGGGCCGCACGGTCGACTTCCGCAACGTGATCCTGATCCTCACCTCGAATCTGGGCAGCCAGTACCTGATCGACGCTGAAATGCCGTGGAATGAGAAGGAGAGCGCGGTGCGCGAAACGGTGCGCCGTGCTTTCAAGCCCGAGTTCATCAACCGCCTCGACGAGATGGTGATCTTCAGGCCGCTTTCCGAAGCCGACCTTGCGCTGATCGTCGAGCTGTCGGTCGACCGGTTGCAGCTTCGATTGGCGGATCGCCGGCTCACCCTCGGAGTCACCCCTGCGGCACGGGCTTGGCTCGCACGCCTCGGCTACGACCCAATGTATGGCGCGCGCCCGTTGCGGCGGCTCATGCAGCGCGAGATTGACGACCGCCTTGCGCGGGCCGTGCTCTCGGGCGAGGCACGCGACGGGCAGACCGTGCGCGTCGACGTGGCACCCGATGGTGACTCGCTGATGCTCGAGGTCGACACCTCAGCCCCGCAGACTGGCGGGGAAGGGTTTCGCGTCGGAGGGTTCGGCGACACGGCAGCAGCGGGCGACGACGACGTCATCGAGGCAGAACTCCTCGACGAGTAGGCTGGGGGGCCTGAAGGGGGCCCAATGACCGATTCCGCCAGGCAGGTGATGCGGCGGTTTGCGCCGATGATCTACGGGCCCACCATCCTCTTCGCCCTCGGCGAGGGGGCTGTGATTCCGTTGATTCCGGTCATTGCGGTGAAGCTCGGTGCTGACCTTGCACTTTCGGGGCTCGTCGCCTCGGCCCTGGTCATCGGGCAGCTCGTCGGCAACCTCCCCGCTGGCTACCTTGTCGCCCGCGTCGGCGAACGACTCACGATGGTCGGCGCGGGCACGCTGGCGCTCCTCGGGGTCGTCGGCCTCGCCCTCGCGCCGAGCGTGGGCGTACTTGCGGCATCGGTCTTCCTCATTGGTATGTGCGCGGCCGCATTCGGCCTCGCCCGCCACGCATTCATGACCACTCGCGTGCCGCAGAACTACCGCGCCCGCGCGCTCTCTCTGCTCGGCGGGTCCTTTCGCTTCGGGATGTTTGCGGGGCCGTTCCTCGGTGCCATCCTTCTCGGGCTCACCGGAACCGAGGCATCCGCGGCGTGGTTGTTCGCCGCCTGCTTGATCGCTTGTGTGTTGCTCGTGGGGTTCGGTCCCGACCCCGAGACCAAACTGCAGGAACACCCAGTGCCCCCGGGCGGTGTCTCGCGCGGCGACACGCGATCCACCAGCGAAACGGCCGACACCGGCGAGGCGGTCACCAGCGGGATTGCCCTGCCCGCGGGCGGGCGGGCCGGCGTGTTTCGCACAATGGCGCAGCACCGCGGTGTGCTGTCGCGCCTCGGCCTCGCCGCAGCCTCGCTCTCGGCCGTGCGCTCGGCCCGGCAGGTGGTGCTGCCCCTTTGGGGCGTCTCACTGGCGCTTGATGCGCAGACCATTTCGCTCGTCGTGGGCATCGCGGGCGCCATCGATTTTGCGCTGTTCTACGCGAGCGGGCAGGTGATGGATCGCTTTGGCAGACTGTGGGCGGCGCTACCCGCGATGCTGCTCATGGGCACTGGCTTCATCGTGCTCGCGTTCACGCACGATGTGCCACAGGCGACGATGTGGTTTGCGATGTTCGCCGCGGTCATTGGGGTGGGTAACGGGCTCTCGAGCGGCATTCTGCTGACCTTGGGTGCCGACGTGGCGCCGAAGGGCGACCCGGCGCCGTTCCTGGGTTCCTGGCGCACGCTCACCGACGCGGGCGGGGCGACGGCACCGGTGCTCTTCTCGGGAATCGCGGCAATCTCAACGCTCGGGGTTGCCACCGCAGCCATGGGTGTGATCGGGCTCGTGGGAGCGCTCGGATTTCTACGCTGGGTGCCGCGCTACATCAAGCGGCCGCCTGCCGAAAAGTGAAGCGGCCTAGCTGCGCTTTCCGAGACGGGCCCTGATGAGGTCGCGGGCGGTGAGCTGGTGCTCGCGCTCGCCGTAGTGATCGGCGGTGAGGCCTGTTACGAACGCGCCGGGATCGATTTCCAGGGCCGTGGCAATTCGGATCAGAGACTCCACCGTGGGACTCGACACTCCGCGCTCGATCTTGCCAATCGTCGTCCAGTTGATGGATGAAAGCTCGCCCAGGTCTTCGAGAGAGATGCCGAGCTCGTGCCGCGCGGCCCGAATGCGGCGACCGAGTTCTACGGCTGCGGCGGAGTGAGACTTGGGCACCGATCAAGCGTGCTCGCCTCATGCGAAAATCGCCAGAGACTTTGCGCACTGGGGGTAAACGCATCAAGACGAGAGTGGATCCCGCCTCTTGAACTGTGGGTGCTGGCCTCTGCCCGCATAGAGCTTCACCCCATAGACTGGAACCCCGCACTGACCAGCCGAGATTTCCAGCGAGGGGCCCCGTCGACCGTGAGCACTAACGATCGTTCCGACCGTCTGCGCATTGTCATCGGTTGCGACACCTTCGCGCCCGATGTCAATGGTGCTGCCCGCTTTGCTGAGCGCCTGGCCGCCGGCCTCGTCGAACGCGGCCACGATGTGCACGTGCTCGCGCCAGGGTTTCGGTGGCGGCGATCCACACCCAGCGTGGAGTCGATCGAGGGCGTACCCATGATGCTGCACCGCCCGCCAGCGCTTCGATGGCTGCCGCACGACTGGCTGCGGTTCGTGCTGCCGTGGCGTGCGCGCCACTATGCCAGGCAGGTACTCGATCAGGTTCGGCCCGACGTCGTCCACATTCAGTCACACATCATCATCGGCCGCGCGCTCGCGAAGGAAGCGGAGAAGCGCGGTATTCGCATCGTCGCCACCAACCACGTCATGCCTGAAAACGTGCTTGATTTCACCCTGCTCCCGAAATGGACCATGCGTTCCTTTGTGCGCTGGGCCTGGCGCGACGCCGATCGGATACTCAGACGAGCGAGCGCGGTCACCACACCCACCCGCCGGGCAGCAGCTTTTCTCGAGCAAAATACGAATCGACGCGGCGTGCTCGCGGTGAGTTGCGGCCTACGGGCTTCGAACTACACCGCAAACCTGAGCCCGCGCCCGCGCACCCGACTGGTCTTCGTCGGGCGCGTCACCCTTGAAAAGGAGATCGATGTCTTGCTGCGGGCGCTCGCCCGACTCGACCCCGATCTCGGCGTAACGCTCACGATTGTTGGCGACGGTGATCAGCGCAAGAACCTGGAAAAGCTCGTGATTGAGCTCGGATTGTCGGGCCGCGTGTACTTTACCGGCCGCGTCAGCGACGAGGAGCTGCGCCGTCACCTCACCGAGGCGAGCATCTTCGTGATCGCCTCAATCGCCGAGCTGCAATCGATCGCGACTATGGAAGCGATGGCCTCCGGGCTTCCGATCCTTGCCGCCGACGCGGTCGCGCTACCGCACCTCGTTACCGACGGTGTGAACGGGTACCTCTTTGAACCTGGCAACGTGAAGCAGCTTGCCGCCCAGATTGAGCGCGTGCTGAGCGCCAGCGACGAGGAGTACCTGCGCATGCAGCAAGCCTCGCTCGACGCGGTGCAGGTGCATGATCTCGACCGCACGCTCGACACGTTCGAACGGCTGTATCGCGGTCAAGCCGCAACGGCGTAACCGGGCAGCACATCGTGCACATCCTGATCGTCACCGACCAACACCCCGACTCCCTCGGGGGCGCGCAGGTCGCCATTCGCGCGCAGTGGCGTGCGCTTGAACAGGCGGGGCATGTCGTCACGATCGCCGCGCCCGCGCTGCATCGAGGGGGCGCCACACACCGGTCGGCAGAGTCGCCCGTTGCGTCTGCCCCGGCTCGCGAGGCGCTCGTGGATCCGAGGCGCCCGGGATCGGCCCATATCCCAGCGGATTCCGTCGTCGCACTGCCATCGATTCCCATCACCCGTGACCGCGAGTATTCGCTGAGCTGGCCCGGCGCCCGCAGCGACCGGGCGCTTGCCTCAGGTCTGCGGAGCTTACCTCCCGTCGACCTCGTGCACCTCGAGGGAGACTTCTGGGGGGCGTTGATCGGGCTCCGCGCGGCGCGTGGATTGCGTGTGCCCGTGATGCACACGCTGCACAACAACGTCGGCGAGGGCACCCGTGCGGTCACCCCCCTTGCACCGATCGTGTTTCAGGGGCTGCGGCTCTGGAGGTGGCTTGCCCTGGGTAAGCCGCGCGGCACAGTGGATCGCACTGCCCGCGGGGCGTGGCGGTACCTGGCCGAGCTCGCTGCGGAGGCGACGATTGTGTCGGCCCCATCAAAGCACTTTGCCAATCAGCTCATGCGGCGCGGGGTCGCGCGTGAGGTGCTCGTCACGAGGAACGGGGTCGACGACGCCCTCGTTGCCGCGATTCGCGAGGACTCCCGCTCGGAGCATACGCGCCCGAGACTGGTGTGGCTCGGCCGGATGAGCCACGAGAAGCGGGTGCTCGAATTTGTCGATGCGCTGGCGCTCGCGCGGGTCGACGCTGACATCACGCTGTACGGTGCCGGGCTGCTGCTGCCGCAGGTGCGCGCGCGAGTGGCGTCACTCGGACTCGCGGATCGGGTGACGCTTGCGGGTCCCGTCTCGCACGAGGAGGCGCTGGTCGCGATCCACAATGCGGATGCGCTCGTGCAGACCTCGATCGGGTTCGAGACGCAGGGGCTCACCCCATTTGAAGCTGCACTGCTCGGAACGCCCACCATCTTCAGTGACCCCGCGATTGCCGCAGACGTGGCGGTGAGTCCGTCTTGGCTCGTGGCCGAACCGTCGGTGAATGCGCTAGCCCACACTCTCGCCGAGTCGGTGGCCGCGATCGCCGCGGCTCCCGGTGAACTGCGGGTGCCGTTCGAACAGGCCCGAGAGTTTCTACAGTCGGAACAGACCGGGCGTCTCTTGGAGCAGTACGAGGGGGTGCTAGAAGCGCCAGGCGACGGCCTGGAATCCTGACGGTGGGGCGGGTACCCAGCTCTCGTCTTTCGAGACGAGGCCCGATCCGCCGGGGTTATTGGACTCGATGATGGTGAACGTGCCATCAGCGTTCACGCCGGTGATGAGCACCGTGTGCACTCCCGAGACCCACGAGGTGGGAAAAGTCAGGTGCTCGTACTGAATGATGTCGCCCGGAAGCGCCGCGCTCACCGGAAGGCGGGTCGCACCGTTGTAGTTGGTGACTGGATCTCCGCCGCCAGCCCAAGCGCCGCCGCCCGCGTGGATCCACCGCTGAGCCGACATGATGCACTCACCGGGCTGCGACCAGCCAGTCGCTCGGCTGGTGCCGACCTCGCTCTCGGCGAGCGCGATCGTGGCCGCAACATCAAAGTTGTGGGGGAGCGCAGCGGGTGGATTCTCGACTGCATTCGACAGGAGAAGCAGCGTGTCAAGCGGCGCAGTTTCGCTGGAGCCGAGGTCAGTGTTGAGGCGCTGCGCGTTCGCGGCGGTCGGAGCTGTTGCGGGAGCGAGTGCGAAGCTCTCGGTGACGGGTGCCGCGTAGGAGGGTGCTGCGCCAAGGGCGAAGGTCATCGCTGAAATCAAGCTGACGATGAACGCCTTGACGGGGGTCTGCACTCGCGATTCTCCTTGGTCAGTCATGGAAATGGCACCCGTCCCCGGATGCCGCCTCAACTAGTATGCGTTACCGTTCCGTTATAAACAAATCGTTCGCACACGATTCTCAGGTATGTCACGCGTGTCCCAACCTGATGAGGAAGAGCGCCTCGCCGAGCGCGATGCGGCGGATCTCTTCCGGGTGCACGCTTTCGTTCGTGGAATGGATGCGGCTCTCGGGGTCGGGCACCCCGAGCAGCATGATCTCGGCGCGGGGGTTGAGCTTCGACAGCGTGGTGGTGAGCGGGATCGAACCACCGTGGCCGCTCGTCACCGTCGTGACCCCGTCGTAGGCCTCAGTGAGGGCATCGCTCAACAGGGTGAACGCCGGGCCCGAGGTGTCGGCGCTGAACGGGTAGCCCAGCTCTCCCGCCGTCGTCTCAACCTGCACGCCCCACGGCGCGACCCTTTGCAGGTGGGTGATGAGGGCGTCTCTGAGTTGTGCCGGATCCTCGCCCGGAGGCACACGAAGGTTGAGCTTCGCAGCGGCCCGCGCCTGGATTGCGGCTACTGCGCCCACCACCGCAGGGGCGTCGATGCCAAGGATCGTGATCACCGGGCGTGCCCACAGCTGTGCGGCGATGCTGCCCGAGCCGAGGAGCTCGGTGCCGTTGAGCATGCCCGCGTCGCTGCGGAATGCTTGCTCGTCGTAAGGCACGCCGTCCCACTTCTGGTCTGCGGCGATTCCGGGCACCGTGACGTCGCCATGCTCGTCGCGTAGGGTCGCGAGCATCCGCACGAGCGCAGCTACCGGGTCGGGGGCGGCGCCGCCAAACATCCCGGAGTGAACGGAAGCCTCGAGGGCCGAAACGGTCACGATGACATCCACCGCGCCGCGCAGGGTAGTGGTGAGGGTGGGGAGCCCGTGGGAGGCATTGCCTCCGTCTTGAATGAGCATCACATCAGCTTGACGGAAGAGTTCTGGGTTCGCCTCCGCGTAGCGGTCGAGGCTTGCGCGGCCCTGCTCCTCTGAGCCCTCCGCCACGACGATCAGGCCAACCGGGTAGGGAGAGTCGCCCTCGAGCGATGCGCGAGTGGGCTGTGCGGCCTCTGCGCCGGGTGTGGCGTCGCGGAGTGCGCGAAGCGCGGTGAGGTGCGCCACGAGGTTGCCCTTGCAATCGGCGGATCCACGACCGTATAGACGCCCCCCGCGTTCGGTCAGTTGGAACGGCGGGGTGATCCACTCGTGCTCGTCGAGAATGGGCTGCACGTCGTAATGGCAGTAGAGCAGCACCGTGGGGGCGCCGAGCGGGCCGGGGCGGTGGCCGATGACCGCGTAGGTACCGTCGGGGGTGAGCTCCAATTCGACCGGCACGCCTTCCGCGCGAAACGCGTCGCGCACCCACTCCGCCGCGCGCACGCACTCGGCGGGATCCACCACACGCTCGTCGGCGATCGAGGGAATCGCGACGATCTCTGCGAGGTCTGCGAGCGTCCGCGGCATCAGCGCCTCCACGCGTGCGCCGAGCATAGTGCGATCTGCCGAGACGGGGGTGCTGGGCTGTGAGGTCATGCACGTATTCTCTCTCAACCGGCGATCAGAATGCTCGTTAGGTGCGGGAGCGGGTGTTTCGGTGGGTCGGGCCGGAGTCGGATGGACGTTCGGCGACCGTGTGCCCAGAGCACCGCAGAAACCGACTAAGCTGGAACACGCTGATTGCGTGCAGTCAGCGCTGGAGGATTCGCCTAGTGGCCTATGGCGCACGCTTGGAAAGCGTGTTGGGTGCAAGCCCTCAGGGGTTCGAATCCCCTATCCTCCGCCAAAATCCCCCTGCCTGCGCAGGGGGATTTTCCTTGTGCCAGCGAAGCAGCGCGTGCGGTGTTGCGCGGATTCAGGTGCAGGGCTGCGATCTCGCCCCCGACTTTTCCCGAATCCCGCTACCGCCGGTTGACGTTGCGGATCTGGCCGGGGATCGTAAAGAGATCAATGATCGTCCCGATGCCGAGCAGGCCGAATGTCAGCAGCCAGAGGAACCCGCGACCGATTTTGCCCATATAGAAGTGCTGAACCCCGGCGACACCGAGGAGCGTGAAGAGCATGAGCCCGTAGGCGATGCCGGCTTCCTTTTTCGCATATGTTTTTGCCATGTCTGAAGAATAGTGTCGGCGTAGGCGGCAGTTCTGCGCGTGAGGCAGGAAGTCGGCGTAGGCTCAAGTCATGGATGAAGCAATCAGTCTCTCTGTTGGCGACGATGTGATGGCATTGGGTGGGGCGCGCGGCACGATCACCGACATGCGGGAGATGTCGAATGGTGAGTCCGTGTATGGCGTTCGCGATTCAAACGGGGCCGTGCGGTTCTACACGGCGACCGGGTTGAAGCGTTTCATCTGACCGATCGGGCGGCTCAGGCAGAAACGAAAAAACCCCGCCTGGTGGGCGGGGTATTCCGTGACCTAGCTCGGTAGCTGAGGCGGGGCTCGATCCCGCGACCTCACGATTATGAGTCGTGCGCTCTAACCAGCTGAGCTACTCAGCCACAAGGTTCGCCGTGTGGGCGTTGAGCAGATCAGAGCCCCGACCGGGATTTGAACCCGGGACCCCTTCCTTACCATGGAAGTGCTCTACCACTGAGCTATCGGGGCGTATGCTCCCGTGCGGAAGCAACCAGGAAAGGCTACCATCATCTCTGTGTCAGTGCGAAATCAGGTCATCGGTGGGGTTGGAATTCTGTTGGCGCTCTGGATGGGCCTCGGCAGATGGATGTTTGGGCTCGGCGGTGAACTCACCTGGTGGTACTTCCCGCTCATTACGCTTCCGTATGTCTGGCTGCAGTTATGGACCGTGCGTCGCATGCGCATCGCGGTGGATCGCGGCCTGCGCGTCGGGCGGGCGCCCTACATTGCCCTCGCCCTGTCATGGGTCTCGGCTCTCGGATTCGGGATCACTGTGCCCGACGTTGTCGGCGGCGAGCTTGTCTCAATTGCGGGACACTTCTGGGGCCCGCTCGCTAACGAGCTCGCGATCGCATTCTGCAACCCGCTGGGGATCGTTGCGTTTTCGACGATGATCATCGCGCTCGGCTACGCGGCCGCGGCGGGACGAGAGCCTCGCCCGGAGGAAGACGAATTCGAGGAGGGCGGCATGGTGCCGCACCCGTTCGAGCGTGACCCTGCCGCTTGAACCGAACCAGAGTTACGGCGCGGACTTGATCCAGGCAGACCCGTTCCAGGTATACGTGCCTGCGCCCCCGCCCGCGGCTCGATACGCATTTCGGAATGCGTTGGTGCCATTGATAGCGCCGTCGGGTAGGGTCCGCAAACCACCGCCCACCGTAATCTCGGTGAGGTTACTGAAGGCGTTGTTCTCGATAGTTGTCACGCTGTCGGGAATGCGGACGCGGCTGATTGGATTTCCGTAGAAAGCCCGGGTATCGATCCGCGTGAGGGTGTCGGGCAGCACGAGTTCCGTCAGTTGATTGTTCTGGAATGCTCGAGCATGGATGTGTGCAATCTTGCCCTTGGGGTCGAACGACACTGAGGTCAGTCCTTTCCCCATGAAGACTTCCTGGTAGATCGCCGTCAGCGCGGTTCCGTCGAGAGAGGCGGGGATCAGGATGTTCGTTCCGGAGCCAGTGTAGGAACCGCGGAGCACCGATGCCCAGTAGTTAGAGCCGGTATATAGGCCTTCCGCCAAGCCGATCGTGGTGAATTTGTCGGTGAGGAGCAACTGCCATCGCTCGTCGCTCATGACCCAGGCAAACCGGGCATCCGGTGTGCGAGGGGTGACTGGAGCCTTGAGGTGGCCGGTATCTACGAGGTAGCTCATGAGGCTCGCGTCGGTACTTCCGGCAGTCGTGAAGGGGTCGTCCTGGGCATCAACCCGAGCGATCGCCGTCGAGCTGTTCAGGTTGTGCACAGCGGCCTGGTCGCTGGCCAGATCCGCTCGCTCATTCATCCCGGAAATCACTGGGATTGCGATCGCAGAAAGAATGCCGATGATGACGATGGCAATGACAAGCTCCACGAGCGAGAATCCATGCTCTTCCCGTGTTCGAGGTGCTTGCTCGCCTTGCATGCTGGCTCCTCAGTGGTGCGGCCCGTGACGCGTGAGTTGTACGAGTTCCAATTCTAGACGCGGTGGAACACCGCGAGTGACTCGAAGTGGTGCGTGTGCGGAAACAGATCGAACGCGCGCAGAGAGGCGAGTCGATACCCGAGCTCCCGCAGTGTCGCGGTGTCGCGGGCGAGTGCGACCGGGTCACACGCCACATAGACAATGTTTGCGGGGGCGAGCTCGCCCAGTTGCGCGACCACGCCGCCACCGGCTCCCGAACGCGGTGGATCAAGCACCACCGTCGCGCGGCGCAGCCGCTGGCGCACGGTAGGTGCGCCCTTCACGAGGTCGGCGAGGTGCCGATCCACGCGTGCAGTGACGGCGAGTCCGCCGACTAGCTCTTGTAAGTTCTCGGCGGCATCGTCCGTGGCGCCCGGGTCGGACTCGACCGTGGTGACCTTCAGCGTGGGTCCTGCGGCCTCAGCCATGGCTGCAGCGAGGAGGCCTGCGCCGCCATAGAGGTCGAGGTTCGCGGCAGAAGTGTCGAACCGGCCCTCATCGACCAGCTGGTGGATCGCGTCACGCACCGCAGTGAACAACGTCAGTGGCGCCTCCCGGTGTACCTGCCAAAATCCTCCGGCGCGCACGAGAAACTCGCGCCCGCCGACCGATTCGGCGACCCGATCGTTTTCACCCGCGCGCTTCTTCTCGCCGGGCAGCGTCACCAACATGCGGGAGTCGTCTGCGCTGGGGGCGATAAGATCCACCGTCACCACATCAGGCATCGCCTCACTCAGTGGCGCGGAAAGCTCGATGCTTTCGGCCGCGAGCGGCAGGCTCCTCACGCGGATCACCTGGCGGCTGCGGCTCGCGTACGGGCCCACGAGGCCGGTCTCCGGGTCAACGTGCAAGCGCACGCGGGTGCGGTAGCCCAGCCCGTTCGCTTCGTCGTCGCCGGGCACAGCCTCGACCTCAAGCGATCCGCCGGCCACTACCGCGATCTCGGCGTCTGTCAGACCGCCGAAGCGACGCAGCGCGTCGGCAAGCACCTCGGCCTTGAGCGCGCGCTGGCGGGTGAGCGCGATGTGCCCGAACTCGGCGCCGCCCACCCGGTGTTCGGGGTTGCGCGAGAGCGCGGCCTCGGCCCAGATATGCGGGCGCCGATCCGCTGATTCTTCGATTACTGACACTGTCGCGGCGCGAGCGAACGACTTCTTGCGTACCTCGGTGACCCGAGCGCGCACCCGTTCGCCTGGAATCGCGTCTGCTACGAACACCACACGCCCCTCGTGACGGGCGACGGTCACGCCGCCGTGGGCGATGCCAGTGATGTCGAGCTCGATCTCGTCGCCAACGGCGAGGGGTGTGGGTTCAGTCATGAGCCCCATTCTCCCACCCTGCGCCTGCCACGCAGTCCGGTAGCCCCCGAGGCCCGACTCCGCATCCCTTTCTGCACCCAGCCGCCGCTCGGAGACCTGCATAATCCCGGACTAAAAGTGCGGTTCGGGTCCGGGTTTCTGCAGAAGTCCTGGGATGTGGTGGGAGCCGGGGTTAGGGACCCCCGGGTCGGGCAACGGGTCAGGGAGTGGGGCTGATCCGCCCTAGAATTTCGAGTATGCGTCTGGTACTTGCCTCGACCTCGCCTGCCCGCCTGTCTGTGTTGCGTGGTGCGGGTATCGAACCGGTCTGTTTCGCCCCCGAGGTTGATGAGGAAGCCGAGGTGGAGGCGCGGGAGGCGCAGTTGGGGCGGACTCTCAGCGCACCCGAACTCGTCGAGTACCTCGGGAGGCTGAAAGCGGAAGATGTTGTGCGGCGGCACGGTCCCGCCGGCACCGGCGAGATCGACGGGCTCGTGCTCGGCGGCGACTCGGCGTTTCTGCTGAATGGCGAGATTCTGGGGAAACCGTATACCCCAGAG
This sequence comes from Leucobacter shiyiweii, assembly GCF_052446065.1. Classification (GTDB taxonomy): domain Bacteria; phylum Actinomycetota; class Actinomycetes; order Actinomycetales; family Microbacteriaceae; genus Leucobacter. The sequence goes on from NZ_CM127080.1 coordinate 210,457, forward strand.
GTCGCCCTCGAGCGGTCGCGGCAGCATCGCGGGCAGACGGGTGTGCTGCACTCGGGGCACTGGTTAATTGACTGCCGGGGTGGCGAGGTGCGGGGCGCGCGGGGAGAGGTCGACACCGCCACGGTCACGCTGTCGGCAGATGTGAGTGATGCTGAGCTCAAGGCATACGTCGCGACTGGCGAGCCGCTGCTGCTGGCCGGGGGCTTCGCGATCGATGGGCTGGCCGGAGCCTTTATCGAGCGGATCGAGGGGGCACCGAGCTGCGTCATCGGGCTGTCCCTGCCCGCGCTGCGGCGCCTCGTCACGCGGCTGGGACACGCCTACCCCGAGCTGTGGAATAGCTGATCCGCTGGCCGCGCTGGTGGGTCTAGGTTGCTCCGCCCGCCCAGGCTGCGTCGCGGAGACCAATCTGTTCGGTCATGTCGGCGAGGAAGCGGATCACCACCTCGCGTTCCTGCGGGTTCAGGCGAGCGGCTGCGTGAAATCGTTTTGCCTGCTGTCGGCCCACGGTCTGCATGGCCGCCTCGTGGGTCTCGGGGGTAATTGAAATCGCGAGGGCACGACGGTCGGTCGGATGCGGAGCTCGGGTGATGTGCCCGGCCTTCTCGAGCCGATCGAGCAGCTTAGTTGTTGAGGCGCTGGAGATGCCCAAGTGGCTGGCGATGGCGCCGGGCGTAGCGATGTTGTCGGTGTTTCCCGCAACAATGAGGTAATGCAGGGCGCGCATGTCTGAGCGATTCAGCTTCATGTATTTCTGCGAAGCGTCCGACAGCTCTTGCTCGGCCTCCCGTAGCCTACCGAGGGCTGACATGAGCCTCCCGATCTGCTGCATTTCATCGGGCGAAAGGTTGGCGCGATTGATCAATCGGGAGTTGGGATCGCTAGATTCGACGTTGTAGAGGGTCGACGAAACAGCGTCCCCTCGATCGTCGAATTCAGGCATGTCGATATAGTAACCTGTTTCAGACTTCGTGCTAGGTTATTTGCTAGATCGGCTAATAATATTTTGTGAGGTCAGATACATGCTCGAAGGCACGGAGGTGGAATGCATGGAGATGGTAGTCCTCCTCAGTGATGAAGGTGAGGCCATCGGTACGGTACCCAAAGCAGAGGTACACACGACCGAGACCCCGCTGCATCTTGCCTTCTCCTGCTACGTCATGAACGAACATGGGCAGTTGCTTGTTACGCGGCGCGCGCTCGACAAGCGCACCTGGCCGGGTGTGTGGACCAACAGTTTCTGCGGTCATCCCGCCCCTGGCGAAGAGACGCAAGGGGCGATCGAGCGCCGAGCCGCAGACGAGCTCGGTGCGATTGTCGCTGATATTCAGGTCGCGCTTCCTGACTTTCGATACCGTGCGGTCGACGCGAGCGGGATTGTCGAGAACGAGGTATGCCCGGTGCACGTCGCGCGCTTGCAGAGTGAGCTCGTTCCTCGCCCTGACGAAGTGATCGAATGGGCGTGGGTCGATCCGGTGGGCCTGGCGGAAGCTGTTGAGCGTGCCCCCTTCGCGTTCAGCCCATGGCTTGCCATGCAACTGCCGCAACTGCTCGATTGGCTGAACGCCGGTGCATCCCTACCTCCGGAAGGAAATGAGCAATGACTGCCGTCATCGGGCACGATCGCACCCGGGCGCAGTTGCGCGCGGCGGTCGAACGCGAACTGAGCGAGATTTTCGCTGCTCAGACTGCAGCGGCTGAGGCCTACGGCAGCGAATTCACACACCTGTGGGGGCTAGCCGCAGAACACGTGCTCGGCGGGAAGCTCGTGCGGCCTGTGCTGATGGTGGAGATCTTTGACGCATTGGCGGCGGAAAGTGCTCCCGCCCGTCGGGTCGAGCGAGAGTCGATCATCCGACTCGCCGCAGCGATCGAGCTCCTGCACTATTCCTTCCTCCTGCACGACGATGTGATCGACGGCGACCTGGTGCGTCGTGGGCGACGCAACCTCATCGGCGCGCTGCTCGATGACGGCAGCGCGCGTGGCGAATGCGACCAGCGCGGTGCGCTGCACTGGGCCCGCACCGGCGGGATTCTGATGGGCGATCTGTTGCTCGCCACCACGCATCAGATCTTCGCCCGAGTGGAGTTGCCGCAGACCGTGCGGATCCAGATGCTCGATCTGCTTGAGCACACGATTACCGAGTCGATTGCCGGCGAACAGCTCGACGTGGGCCTGAGCGACGGACTGATCGCTCCCGACCTGAGCACCGTTCTCACCATGTCGGCGCACAAGACCGCAACCTATACCTTTGAACTCCCGATGCGCGCGGCGGCTATCCTCGCGCAGGCTCCGCAGCACCTTGAGCGGTCACTCACCGCGGCGGGATACCACCTTGGTCTCGCTTTTCAGCTGCAAGACGATCTGATCTCGACGTTCGGTGACCCCGAATTGCATGGCAAAGATCCGTTCTCTGACCTGCGCGAGGGCAAGCAGACTGCCATCATTTCCTACGCGAGGATGACGACTGCGTGGCCGACGATCGAGAGTGAGTTTGGCAATCCCGAGCTCACCGAGAAGATGGGGGCCCGCATGCGTGCACTCCTCACTGACTGCGGGGCAGAGAAATTCGTGCGTGGTCTCGTTGAAGAGCAGACGACCGCGCTCTACGAGGTGCTCGCGGGCGCGGGAAGCGCATACTCTATTGCCCCGGGCGCCAGGCGGGTGCTGCTTGCGCTCGCTGCGGAGCTCGAGGAGCGTCGATCGTGAGCGACGAGGAGTCCTCACTCGCGCGGTTCACCCGCACCGCCGAGGTCGCCGCGGGCGACGTGATCGGCACGTATTCCACCTCCTTCGGCCTCGCGACGAAGCTCCTGGGCCGCCGGCATCGACAGCACGTGCGCAACATCTACGCGCTGGTACGCGTCGCCGACGAGATCGTCGACGGGGTGGCTGCTGAGGCTGGGCTGACCGTGGCCGAGCAAGCAGAGACCCTCGAGCGGTACGTCGCCGACACGCACCGTGCCATGGTGATTGGGTATTCCAGCGACCTCGTGATCCACGCCTTTGCTCGTACCGCGCGCGCGGCGGGCATCGATGAGAGTCTGACGCAGCCGTTCTTCGATTCCATGCGCGCCGACCTGGGCGAGGGTGGCGGCGCAGCCGAAGTTCAGGCTGGTGGTGGTGCGTTCTCCGGACCCGAGCCCGCAACGAAACCCGATTCTCAACCCGCACCCGACGCCCAGCCGGGGGCGCAGCAGCGCCCAGCCCCGCTGGTGTATGACACGGAAGCACACGCGCGCTATGTGCATGGCTCCGCCGAGGTGGTGGGGCTCATGTGTCTGCGCGTTTTCCTGCGCGGGCGGAGCATCACCGCTGAAGAACGAGACCGGCTCGAATCTGGCGCTCGCCAGCTGGGCGCCGCCTTTCAAAACATCAACTTTCTGCGCGATCTAGCCGACGACACTGATCGTCTCGGTCGCAGCTATCTGAGCGTCGACGAGAGCCTGAGCGACGCGGATCGCGACGCGTGGGTGCGCACCGTGCGCGCGCAGCTCGACGATGCGCGCGCGGTGATCCCGTTGCTCCCGAAAGACGCGCGGGCCGCCGTGCGCAGCGCGCTCGCGCTGTTTGCAGCGTTGACCGACCGGGTGGAGCGCACCCCCGCCGCAAACCTGTACCGCACCCGCGTGCGTGTGCCCGACCCGGTGAAGGCCGGGCTTGCCGCGCGCGCACTCATATCAACCTGGATGGAGCGAGACACATGACCCGCACGATCGTCATCGGAGCCGGAGTGGCCGGCCTGGCTACCGCCGCGCTGCTCGCGCGCGAGGGCCACGACGTACACGTGCTCGAAAAGAACGAGCGGGTCGGGGGCCGGGCGGGCCTCATTGAGCGTGACGGATTTCGCTTTGATACGGGCCCGTCTTGGTACCTCATGCCGCGGGTCTTCGATCACTACTTCGAGATGCTGGGCACCACCACCGAGGAACAGCTTGATCTCACCTTTCTTCGCCCCGGCTACCGGGTCTTCTCAGAGCCGGGTGCGGGTGGAGAGCGACCGGAGCCGCTGACGATTCCCCTGGGCAAGCATCGCGTGCTCGATACCTTCGAACGCGTCGAACCGGGCAGCGCCGAGGCCCTGGCCAAGTACCTTGCTTCGGCCCGGAACACGACGGATATGGCCGAGAAGTACTTTCTCTACAATCCATTTACGAAGGTTGGATCGCTGACTCAGGCTGAGGTGTTGGCTTCGGTTCCCGAGCTCACTGGCTTGCTCGCAACCTCGCTTGAATCGTACGTGGCGAAGCGGTTCGAGCACCCCGTGCTGCGTCAAGTGCTCGGCTACCCGGCGGTGTTCCTCGGCACAAATCCGGCAGATGCGCCTGCGATGTACCATCTCATGAGCGCGCTCGATCTCGACGAGGGCGTGCAGTACCCTATGGGCGGTTTTTGGCAGATCTCCCAGCGTCTCGAGGCGCTCGCGATCGAGGCGGGCGTGCGGATCACGACCGGAGCCGAGGCGAAACGGATCCTCACCCGCAAGTCGCGAAAGGCCGGAAAGCTCAGCCGAAGGCAGCGCGAGGCTGCCGGGGTGATCTGGTTGGACGCCGACGGAGCCGAGCACAGCGAGCAGGCCGACATCGTGGTCTCAGGCGCCGATCTGCACCACACCGAGACCCGTCTGTTGCTCGAGTCCGATCGCAGCTATCCCGAGAAGTGGTGGGAGAAGCGCACGAGCGGGCCGGGCGCAGTATTGGTCATGCTCGGCGTGCAGGGCGAGCTGCCCGAATTGCCGCATCACTCGCTCTTTTTCGTCAATGATTGGCACGAAAACTTCGACGCGATCTTTGGCGCCGATACGCGCGTTCCCTCCCCGGCTTCGATCTACGTCTGCAAGCCCAGCGCGACCGATCCGAGTGTTGCACCGGAAGGGCACGAGAACCTCTTTATCTTGATCCCGGTTCCGGCAGACCCCAGCCTCGGCGGCGGAGGGTCGGACGGCGCGGGTGACGCAGCGATCGAGCGTGCAGCCGACGCAGCGATCGACCAGATCGCGGAGTGGTCGGGCATCGAGGGGCTCCGTGAGCGCATCGTCGTACGCGAGACCATCGGTCCCGCAGATTTCCAGAGCGACTATCACTCCTGGCAGGGAGGCATGCTGGGCCCGGCCCACATCCTCAGCCAGAGCGCCATGTTTCGCCCACAGAACGCCTCGAAGAAAGTCGAGGGGTTGTTTTACGCGGGAGCGACCACGGCTCCGGGGGTGGGGGTACCCATGTGCCTGATTAGTGCCGAACTGGTACTCAAGCGCATCCGCGGCGACCACAGCGCGGGTCCCCTCCCCGTTCCGGCCCGCAACGGGGGCCCGGCCTAATGGGAGCCCTCTACCTCGCGGCGCTCCTGGTAGGCATCGGCTGCATGCTGTTGCTTGACCACCGGTTTCGTCTGTTCTTCTGGCACGACGCGGCGATCGCGAGCCTGATCACTGTGCTGGGCACCGCACTGTTTCTCGTCTGGGATATCGCAGGCATCGCCCTCGGCATATTTTTGCGTGGCGACAGCCCCGTAGCGACCGGAATAGTGCTCGCGCCCGAGCTACCCCTCGAGGAGCCGGTCTTTCTCATCTTCCTGGTGCTGTGCACCATGATCATCTATACCGCCTCGGTGCGTTTCCTGTCGTCCCGCGCGTCCGCGCGACAGCTGGTGGATCAGCCATGACCTATCCCGCTCTCGCTCTTCTCGGGGCAGGCATCGCCCTCGTTGCCGGTCTCGTGGTGTGGGGCCTGGCCGCAGTGCGACGCACCCCGCCGCTCGCGAGCCTGGGAGCCTCACGTCGACACTGGGTTGCGGTCGGCATCACGGTGCTCGTCTTGTTTGTGCTGACGGCGATCTTCGACAATGTCATGATCGCACTCGAGCTCTTTCACTACGCGCCCGAACTTGTCAGTGGCGTGAGTATCGGGGTCGCGCCGCTCGAGGACTTCGCCTACCCCCTGGCCGCGGCGTTGCTGCTTCCCGCACTGTGGGCGCTCCTCGCGCGGGGCGGGGCCGAGCGGCAGCGTGCATTCTCGCAGCTCATTCTCTCCTCGCGTCCGGTGAGCTGGATCAACACGGCGTTCCCCTTCGGCGCGGCATACCTGCTCACCACCCGCGAGATCGACTGGGTGCTCGTGCTCGGTTTTCTCTACTTCCTCATTCCCTACAACCTCGCGATGTACGGCATCAACGACGTCTTTGACTACGACTCGGACCTTGCCAACCCCCGTAAGGGAGGCCTGGAAGGGGCGTTACTCGCCCCGCGCCTGCACCGGGTAACGCTCTGGACCGCAGCCCTCACGAACATCCCCTTCCTCGTGCTGCTTGCGCTTGCAGGCGGGCCCGCCTCCTGGCTGGCACTCGCGGTCAGCGTCTTCGCGGTCATCGCCTATTCAGCGAAGGGTCTGCGCTTCAAAGAGCGACCGTTTCTCGACTCGATCACATCCAGCACTCACTTCGTGAGTCCGGCGATCGTCGGGCTCACTCTCGCGGGCGCCGAGTTCACCCTGCCGCTCGTGCTGATCCTCGGTGCGTTCTTTGTGTGGGGAATGGCGGCACATGCATTCGGCGCTATTCAAGACATTGGGCCCGACCGTGAGGCCGGGATCCACTCGGTGGCAACCGTCATCGGGGCACGCGCCACCGCGAGACTCGCCCTGGTGCTGTGGCTGCTCGCGGGCGTGGCCATGCTCCTGACGCCCTGGCCCGGCCCCCTCGCCGCGATCATTGTGGTGCCCTACCTGCTCAACTGCGCGCCATGGTGGAACGTGACCGACGAAACGTCGGGCCGCACCAACGTCGCCTGGCGCCGCTTCATCTGGCTCAATTTCCTCTCAGGTGCCCTCGCAACCCTCATCCTCATTACCGAATGGACTCCGGCATGACTTCCCGTTCACGTATCGCGCAGCAAGCGAACGCGCCACACGATCCTCACCACGCACGAGGCACCCTCGACCCCGTGCGCTCGAGGGTGCCGAAGTGGCTGCGCATTTTCATTCCCGCGATACTCATCCTGATTTGGCTCACGGCGGCCGGTGTCGGCGGCCCGTACTTTGGCAAAGTCGAAGAGGTGTCGTCTAACGACCAGACCACGTTCCTGCCCGAGTCGGCGGATGCGACTCAGGTGCAGGTGCTCCTGAGTGAGTTCAGTGATTCCGATGCCATCCCCGCGATTGTCGTGATGGTGGGCGACGAGAAGCTCTCTGCGGATCAGGTTTCGGAAATCGCAGACGAGATCGCTGCCCTCACCGAGCTCGAAGGGGTGGGCGACGAAGTATCGCCCGCAATCCCGTCAGAGGACGGCTTGGCGGTCCAAGCCTTCGTGCCGATCTCCAGCGATGCTGAGATCTCTGAGGTTGTGACCGAGATTGGTGACGAGCTGCGCGCGAACGCACCCCCGGGGGTCGAGGTGTTTGTCACGGGGCCGGCCGGATTCACCTCCGATCTGACTGCCGCATTCTCAGGCATCGATGGGCTGCTCCTCGCAGTGGCGCTGCTTGCCGTGCTGGTCATCCTGGTGCTCGTGTATCGGTCGCTCCTGCTGCCCGTCGCGGTGCTGTCGACGAGCCTCTTCGCGCTGTGCGCCGCGCTGCTTCTGGTGTGGTGGCTCGCGAAGTGGGAGATTCTGCTCCTCAGCGGCCAAACCCAGGGCATCCTTTTCATCCTGGTGATCGGTGCCGCCACCGATTACTCGTTGCTGTTCGTCGCGCGCTTCCGTGAAGAACTGCGGGTGAACTCCGACAAATGGATCGCGACGATGCGCGCCATCAAGGGCTCGTTCGAGCCGATCCTCGCCTCAGGTGGTACGGTCATCGCGGGTCTCCTGACTCTGCTGCTGTCAGACCTCAAGTCGAACAGCACGCTCGGCCCGGTTGCCGCGATCGGCATCGTCTTTGCGATGCTCTCAGCCCTCACCCTGCTGCCCGCGCTGATGTTCGCCTTTGGTCGCGCGGCCTTCTGGCCACGAAGGCCCAAGTTCGAACCTGAGGTCGTCGCCGCGGAAAATGGCATGCCCACGAAGGGCTTCTGGGTCTCGGTTGCGCGCCTCGTGCAGCGCCGCCCACGCCTGATTTGGGTGCTGACCACCGTGGTGCTCTTGATCGGTGCCCTCGGCATCACGCAGCTGAAGGCCGACGGGGTGCCAGCCTCCGATCTGGTGCTGGGGGCCTCGGAGGCGCGCGACGGCCAGGTCGCGCTGGGCGAGCATTTCCCAGGTGGATCGGGCAGCCCCGTGCAGGTAGTCGTCGACGAGGCTGAGCTGCAAGACGCGGCGAACGTGCTGCTTGCAAACTCCGGCATCGACGGCGTCACGGTCACCGCTGCAGACTCACCGAGTGGATCCGCGCCGGTCACCGCAGATGGCATCACCGCGTTCGGCCCACCCGGCACCCCGGCACCGGAACCCACCGTGGTGGACGGCCAGGTACTCGTGCAGGGCACGCTCGTCAACGCTGCCGACTCCGCCGAGGCGAGCGACACGGTGCGCGAGCTCCGCGCCGAGTTCGCCGATGAGGCGCCGAGCGCCCTCGTGGGCGGTGTGACCGCCACCGCGCTCGACACGAACGACGCGTCGATCCACGATCGAAACCTCATCATTCCGATCATTCTGGTGGTCATCCTGCTGATCCTGATGCTGCTGCTGCGCTCAATCCTGGCGCCGGTGCTGCTCATCATCACCACCGTGATTTCATTCGGCACGGCACTAGGGGTCTCGGCGCTGGTCTTCAACGGCATCTTCCAGTTCCCGGGTGCTGACCCGGCGGTGCCGCTGTATGGCTTTGTGTTCCTTGTTGCCCTGGGCATCGATTACAACATCTTCCTGATGACCCGAGTGCGAGAAGAAACTATCAAGCACGGCACCCGTGAAGGGATTCTGCGCGGGCTCACCATCACGGGCGGTGTCATCACCTCCGCTGGCCTTGTGCTCGCGGCAACCTTCGCGGCGCTCGCGGTGATCCCGATTCTCTTCCTGCTGCAGCTCGCATTCATCGTGGCGTTCGGTGTATTGCTCGACACGTTTGTTGTGCGCACGCTGCTGGTTCCGGCGCTCGGCTACGACATTGGACGGAAGATCTGGTGGCCCTCGAAACTGGGGCGGGCCGAGCACGAGGAGAAGGTCGCGGCGACTCAGGCTGCTGCAGTCTCAGGCAGTGCCGCCCACCAGCCCGCGCATGCGGCAGTGTCGACCACGGCACCCGAGGGTGACATCGCAGGGGCGGATCGCGCATGACTCGCCAGGTGGTGATCTCGGGAGCATCGGGCCTTATCGGTACTGCCCTCGTGCGCGCGCTCCGCTCCGAGGGCGTCGAGGTCACCACCTTGGTGCGGCGCCCCGCGCGCGGGGCACACGAGATTTCGTGGGCCCCGGGGGAACGCCCGCTCGACCCCGGCCTCATTGATGGGGCTGACGCGGTGGTGGCGCTCGGCGGCGCAAGCGTCGGGCGCATGCCCTGGACATCAAATTACCGGGCGGAACTTACAGCCTCACGGCTGGGCCCCACGCTCGCGCTTGCCCACGCGATTCGCGAGCTCGGGGGAGGTGGGCCCGCCTTCCTCTCCGCCAGCGCGGTCGGATACTACGGGTCCGTGCCAGGAGCGACGCTCACGGAGAAGTCCCCGGCGGGAGACACGTTCCTTGCGCGACTCTGCGTGGAGTGGGAACGGGCGGCGCAGACCGCGGGCTCGCACAGCCGTGTCGTGCTGTTGCGCACGGCTCCGGTGATCCACCGTGACGGTGTGCTCAAGCCCATGATGCGACTCACCGGTCTCGGTCTCGGTGGGCCTCTGGGGCGCGGCACCCAGGTATGGCCGTGGATCTCGCTGGTCGACGAGGTGCGCGCGATTCAACACCTCATCGACAGCGAAATCGAGGGCCCGGTGAATCTCACCGGCCCGACCCCCGCCACAGCGAACGAGCAGGGGAGAGCGCTTGCGCGCGCGATGCGGCGGCCGTTCTGGCTTCCTGCGCCTGAGTGGGGGCTGCGGCTCGCGCTCGGCCGTGCCGCGACCGAGTCACTGCTCACCGCGGATGCCGACGTGCGACCCGCGGTGCTTGAGCAGACGGAGTTCGTATTTCATACTGAGACAGTCGAGGCTGCTGTGACTGCAGCCCTTGCGGAGGGTGACAGCCGGAACTAATCGTCGGGGGTGCCCCGTGGCGGCTTCCCGCTGTCATCGTCGAGTGAAGCTGTGTCTTCCGCTGAGATGTCGGTGCGCAGCTCGCCCGTAAAGGAATCCACCGCCGCGCCGACCGTCGGGGGGAACCGGTCTGGCGTGAACCTGCAACCCAGCCCGTGGCGATGGATCAGGTCTCGCACCGGACCTTTCAGTTCCGCGAGAAGCAGGGTGATCCCGCGGGTCTGCAAGTATTCATCGAGTCGCACGAGCTCGTCCATCGCCGTCGTATCGATGTCGGTGATGGGCTCGGCGGCGACCATGACGGTGTGGATCGCGGGAGCGCCGGGTGGTGCCTCGCGCTCGGCCCGTTTCAATACTCCGCGCACCCAGGAGGCGAAAATGTTGGCATTCGCGAAGAAGAGCGAGGCATCCCAGCGCACGATGACGATGCCCGGAATGCGTTCTGCTTCGGGGTTGCGTGACCGATCGTGGTAGCCGCGACGACCGGGTATCCGGCCCAGCTCGGCGCGGTAGGGCCGCCACGAGTGCCACACGAAGGCAACGAACGAGAGCCCGATCGCGATGAGGATGCCCTCGAGCACGCCGACGAGCAGCACCCCGAGGAACGCTGCGATCGCGAGGCCGCTGTCCCACCGATCGATCTTCCACATCCCGACACCGGTGGGCTGAAATACCGACGAGATCGCTACGATGACGACCGCGGCAAGCACCGATTCGGGTAGAAACTCGGTCACGCCCGGCAGAAACAGCATGAAGCCGAGCACCAGGAGCGCCCCGACCACTGCGGCGAGTTGTGATCGCGCGCCCGCCGCTTCGATCACGGGGGTGCGCGACATCGACCCTGCTATCGGGAAGCCGCCCATGACGCCGCCGGCGACATTCGCCATGCCGAGGCCCACCATCTCGCGGCTGCCGCTGACTGTTTCGCCGCGCCTTGAGGCGAGGGTGCGGGAGAGTACGCCGGTGTCGGCGAAGGCTATGAGGGCGATTGCGAGTGCTGGCGCGGCGAGTGCCAGCACATCAGACCACTCAATGCCGCCGAGGGCGGGTGCCGGAAACCCCTGTGGCATGTTGCCCACCACTGAAAGCTCCTCCGACAGGCCAAGGATCGCGGTGAGGAGAATCCCCGCGACCACCGCGACGAGCACTCCCGGGATCCGGTCTTTCAGGAGAAACTTGAACCCCCAGATCACCGCAAGTGCGCCGATGCCGAAGACCGCGGCGAGTGGTTCGATTCCGCCCCGAGCGATCGTGGCCCCGATCGTCCACAGATCGTCCAACGGCTGCGTCGACTCGATCGAAAAACCGAGCAACTTGGGCAGCTGCGAGATGATCACGATGAGGGCAATGCCGTTGAGATAACCGCGGCGGATCGGCTTCGACAGCAGGTCAGTGACGAAGCCGAGACGAAGGCCGCCCGCGGCGATCAGGATCACACCGACCATGATCGCGAGAAGCCCGGCGAGGGCGACCGCGCGGTCGTCGTTTCCGAGTGCGAGCGGCAGCACCGCAACCGCGATCAGGGGCGCGAGCCCGGAATCGGGCCCAATGACGAGGATGCGAGAGGGCCCGAAGATCGCGTACGCGAGCAGCGGGATGATGGTGGCGTAGAGGCCGGTGTACGCCGGGAGTCCCGCGGCCTGGGCGTACCCCATGCCGGCGGGCACGAGGAGGGCGCTGAGGATCAGCCCCGCGCGGATGTCGGGCCACAGCCAAGCTCGCTGGTACCCGAGGGCGGTGTCGAGCCCCGGAAGTAGGGTGCGGAGTGTGCGCAGAAAGCTTCCCGCTGCGCCCTGCGTCCGCCTTATCGGAGCCATGTCGTCAGGATAGCGTCGCGGGCACGGCGAGGGCGGAAAAGAGTTGATCCTGGTCGATTCGGTGGACCGAGTATAACGATCTGGTCACGCACAAAATCCCAGGTCAGGACCAAATCTGAACCACAGGATGACCCGGAAATCGCCCCTCGTGACTTTGCGCTTTGCACTGCGACCTTGTTACGGTCGAAGGAAGGAACTCACCGTTCTTTACCCGCCATGGGGTGCGCCGTCTGCTGTTCGAGAAGCGGGCGCGGTACCGGCAGGGTAGTGCGGTGAGAGCGGCATCGATAGCCGCCACACGGAGGTGTGACGTTCGATGAGTGGCCTAGCCCGCTCGCCCTCACCTCCGTTCCGCACTGGCTGCGCTGGCCTGACCTTGGCGTGCGCCGGCCTGAGAAGTGAGGGGCACGTTTGTCGTGCCCGCAAGGAGAACAAGTGGCATTTCCCAGCACTGATACCCCGACGAAACCGACCGCGCCAGCTGCAGAAAACGCGAAGGCCGCGATCGAGGTGCGAAACGTCTTTAAGGTGTTCGGCAAACGCCCCAAGGAGGCGGTGCGCCGACTGCAATCGGGATCCACTCGGGAAGAGGTGCGGAGCCTCGGAACCGCGGCCGTCATCGATGCCAGCTTCGATGTGCGACCAGGCGAGATCTTTGTGGTCATGGGCCTGAGTGGATCAGGTAAGTCGACGCTGATCCGGATGCTCAACGGCCTGAACGACACCACCGATGGCTCGATCCGTGTGTTCGGTGCCGAGGTGGTGGGGCTCGCGGGTGAGAAGATTCGCGCCCTGCGCCGCGACCGCATGGCGATGGTGTTTCAGCATTTCGCGTTGCTACCGCACCGTAGCGTGATCGACAACGTCGCATATGGTCTCGAAATCCAGGGCATCGGCAAGAACACCCGCACGGAAACTGCCCAACAGTGGATCGCCCGCGTCGGCCTCACTGGCTGGGAGGACAGCCTGCCGAGTCAACTCTCCGGTGGCATGCAGCAGCGCGTCGGTCTCGCCCGGGCCTTTGCCGCTGGCACCGACATCTTGCTCATGGACGAAGCGTTCTCGGCACTCGACCCGCTCATCAGGCGGGAGATGCAAGAACTCCTCGTCGAGCTGCAGCAAGAGCTCGGGAAGACCATCGTCTTCATCACCCACGACCTCAACGAGGCGATGTTCCTCGGCGACCGCATCGCGGTCATGCGCGACGGGCAGATCGTGCAGCTGGGCACCCCGAACGACATCTTGACTGACCCGGCGAACGATTACGTTGCGCAGTTCGTGCAAGACGTGGATCGGGCCCGGGTGCTCACCGCGGGCGACGTGATGGAGCCGCCGCGCGCGGTGATTCCCGCCTCCGCAGGCCCGCGGGCAGCGCTGCGACTCATGCGCGACCTGCAAACATCTGCATGCTTTGTCACGACTGGCTCCCGGAAGCTGCTGGGCGTGGTGCGCGACAAAGACGTGCTGCGGCAGGTGCGGGAGGGCGGTACCGACCTCACCGCGGGGTTACGCCCGACGCCCTCGGTCGTCACCGCCGACCAATACGTGGCTGACCTGTTCGAGCTGGCGGTCGAGAGCCCGCTACCGGTCGCGGTGATCGACGAGCAAGATCGCCTCATTGGTGTCGTGCCACGCGTCACCCTGCTGGCCTCGCTCGTGAACATGCCCACGGCAACCACCGAGATCCCGATCATCGAACCAACGCCCACGATTCCCGCGGCAGAGATCACCGAGACTCTCGCGGCCGAGAAGAACGCTTCTGCCGCCCCCACGCTCAGCACTGCCCGCGCCGAGACCCAGGAGGACCGCGCATGAACGACTTCCGCCTGCCCCTCGGCGACGGCGCATCCGCCGTTGTCGACTGGCTGACAAGCAACTTCGCTGGCTTCTTCGACGTGCTGCGAACCATCTTCCTTGGCATGTTCGAGGGCCTGCAGTTCGTGTTGACACAGCCCCCGTTCTGGGCCATCGTGCTCGTGATTGCGGTCATCGCCTGGCTCGCAAAGGGCTGGAAGCTCGCCCTCGGCACGGCGATCGGTCTGCTCGTGATCGTCGGGGTCAACCAGTGGGACAACGCGATGGATTCGCTTGCGCTCACCGTCGTCGCCGCCTTCGTCGCGCTGCTCATCGCGATCCCGCTGGGCATCCTCGCCGCACGCAACGACACGGCATCGCGCGTGATACGCCCGGTACTCGACTTCATGCAGACAATGCCCGCGTTCGTGTACCTGATCCCGGCAATCGTGCTGTTTCGCGTGGGCGTGGTGCCGGGCATCGTCGCAACGATCGTGTTCGCGCTCGCTCCAGGCGTGCGGCTCACCGAGCTCGGCATTCGGGGGGTGGATCGCGAAGTGGTCGAGGCCGGTCATGCATTCGGTGCGAAGCCCGGTCGCATCCTGCGCCAGATTCAGCTGCCGCTTGCCATGCCGAGCATCATGGCGGGCGTCAACCAGGTCATCATGCTGTCGCTCTCGATGGTCGTTATCGCGGGCATGGTCGGTGCTGGCGGGCTCGGCGGAGCCGTCGTGCAAAGCCTGCAGCGCATCAACATCTCCCTCGGCTTCGAGGCTGGGCTATCGGTGGTGATCATCGCGATGATTCTCGATCGCATCACCGGTTCATTCGGCAGAAAACGCACGCGACGGGCGAAGAGGGTGTCGCCCGCGAAAACTGCTGGCGGATCCGCCCCCGCGACCCGCGGCCTTGGGCCAACCGGCACACCTTCACCGGCAACCCCAGCGAACACTTCCACCGCGGTTCACGCCTAGCGGTCACTCAAACTCGGGCGGCTTCAAGCCGTTCGGTTCCGGGCTATGCCCGGGCGCACATCCCCAACAACCGCGCGCTGCGCGGGAGGAAAGGAACACCATGAAGAAGCGAAATATTTCGGGCGCAGTCGCGCTCGGCGCCGCAGCTGCTCTGACGCTGGCAGGCTGCTCGGCGGGAACCCCCGCGAACGACAGCGGATCCGCTGAGGCTGGAGAGAACCAGGAAATCACCCTTGCCGTGTTCAACGGCTGGGACGAGGGTATCGCTGCGAGCGAGCTCTGGAAGGCCGTGCTCGAAGAGAACGGTTACGACGTAGAACTCGAGTACGCCGACCCTGCGGCCGTGTACCTCGGCCTCACCACTGACGACTACGACGTGACGCTAGACACCTGGTTGCCGATCACCCACTCCGATTACATGGAGCAGTACGGGGACGACCTGGTTGACCTGGGCGCCTGGAACGACGAAGCCGCGCTCACCATCGCGGTGAACGAGGACGCGCCGATCGATTCGCTCGCCGAGCTCGCCGACAACGCCGATCTGTTCGGCAACACCATCGTCGGGATCGAAGCCGGCGCCGGCCTCACTCGCATCACCGAGGAAGCCGTGATTCCGTCTTACGGGCTCGAAGGCATGGACTTCACCATCTCGTCGACTCCCGCGATGCTCGCCGAATTGCAGGCCGCGACCGACGCTGGTGACAACGTGCTCGTCACGCTGTGGCGTCCGCACTGGGCATACGATGCGTTCCCCATCAAGGATCTCGCTGATCCCGAGGGAGCGCTCGGTGATGCTGAAGGGATCCACTCGATCGGTGGCAAGAGCTTCGAAGAAAACTTCCCCGAGGTCGCCGAATGGCTGAAGTCGTTCAAGATGAGCTCAGAGCTGCTGTACTCGCTCGAGAACGTGATGTTCAACGAATTCGACGGTGACGACTACGGCCCGATCGTGGCCGAGTGGATCGAAGAGAACCGCGACTACGTGGACTCGCTCACCAGCTAACTTGGTGCGGCACTTCTGGCCGCTGTAACGTTCGAGAGCCCCGGTCGCACGCGAGTGCAGGCTGGGGCTCTCGCCGTAGAACGAGTGGATCCACCAACGTCGATCAGCGCTCAGAAGACTCCTGAGCGCGTGCGATACCGTCGAGACTATGCCGCGTCTGACTCGCCGAATCCGCGCCCGGGTGCTCGAAACGTTCTCGGGCGACGTTGACGGAACGCCGCCATGGGTTCGCCAGATCGAGCGTGGCTCGGATATCGGTTTTTTCGGCCCAGGGTCTGCAACCTGGGCAGTTCATGGCGGGATGCCGACGCTCGTCGCGGGTGTGCGCGCGCTCCTGATGCAGGCCCTGCATCCGGGTGCTATGGCCGGGGTGCACGACTGGTCTCGCTACAAGGAAGACCCGCTAGGCCGCCTTGCTGGAACTATCCAATGGCTTCTCACCGTGACATTCGGGGACGAAGCGCTCGCGCGGCGAGAGTCACAGCGGGTGGCTGGATATCACCGGCGCGTGCGGGGCACCTATCAAGATAGTTCCGGGGTACAGCAGCCGTACTCCGCCGATGACCCTGAGCTAAAACTCTGGGTCCATGCAGTCTTCACGGATGCATTTCTCGGGTGTCATCTGATTTGGGGCGACCCGATACCTGGTGGTGCTGATCAGTACGTGAGCGAGTGGTCGGTCGCAGGCGAATTGCTGCAGGTGCCGACACCCCCGACCACAGCACAGCAGCTCAGCGATACACTCGACAGTTTTGCGGCAACCGGAGTGTTGATCGCTGATGAACGGGTGCGGGAAACCCTGCGATTTTTGAAGCGGCCCCCGCTTCACCGGTCGATCCGGCCAGCGTATCGGCTCATCTACGCCGCCGCCGTGGCTTCGCTCGAGCCTCAATATCGAGACATGCTCGGACTCAAACGATCGCCCTTTCCCGTAATTTGGCTCACCGGCGTATTGCTCCGTTTGATGCGGGTCGTGCTCGGCCCGGCATCTTCATCTGAAGCAGCGGCCCGCAAACGTATAGCCCACTTAGAGTCCACTCCGTAGAACGGCGATGGTTCCGTTGTGCGCCGAAGGAATCCACGTGTGTCATGGTGGCGAACGCACATCGCCGCGAGGTCTGGGCGGGCTTCCGGCGCAGCCGAGAGTTGGAAGAGTGATCGGGGTCAGCCCTGGCCTAACGCCATCCAGTCTTCTGGGCGGTAGCCGTAGATTGCAGGGCTCACTTTGGGCCGTGCCGGAAAGCGAAAAACCTGATCAGATTTTATGTCTGATCAGGCTCTTCTCGTGGTGCGCCCTAAGGGATTCGAACCCCTGGCCTTCTGGTCTGTACCCGACACAGCAGAAGAACTGCTCAGCCTCTGGAAAACCGCAGTTTTATGAACACACTTGCCAAGCTCGATGATGAGCGAATGAAACACAAACTCACAGCCCACGTACCCAAACCCTGGGCCGAAATCATCAACCAATACCTCGACTACCTCCGAAGCGCAGGCATAGCCGAAACCACCATCTACACCAGACGGCAACACCTCGAATTTCTCTCACGAAGAATTGGAATGCCACCATCAGAAGTGACCGGGGAAACCCTCATAACGTGGACAGGGAAACAACCGTGGAAGCGTGAAACCCGCCGAGGTCGCACCAACACATTCAAATTGTTCTGGCGGTACGCCGCGAAAGCCGGGAAGCTCGACAACGTAGCCGACGACCTGCCCAAAGTGCGCGCAGCTGCCGGAATCCCGAGACCCGCACCCGATCGCGTCTACATGCGCGGAATCATGCAAGCAGACCAGCGAACACGCCTCATCCTTCGACTCGGCGCCGAGATCGGGCTACGCCGCGGGGAAATATCGCGGATCCACTCAAACGACCTCACAGAAGACCTCGTAGGATGGTCGCTCCTCGTGCACGGCAAAGGCAACAAACAACGAACAGTGCCCCTCACGGCGAGTATCGCGGAAGACCTGCACAGCCTCGATTACGGGTATGCGTTCCCCGGGAAGATCGACGGGCACCTATCGCCGCGCCGAGTTGGAGAACTCGCAGCAGCTGCACTCGATGACCAATGGACACTGCACACGCTCCGGCACCGATTCGCCACCCGAACATATTCCATCGACCATGACGTGTTCGCCGTGCAAACACTGCTCGGGCACGCAAGCGCAGAAACTACCCGCCGCTATGTACAGCGCGACGTCGGGAAGCTGCGAGACCTTGTGAGGTCAAGTCCCGTGGAGTGGTGTAACCGTTTCGTGATCCTTCAAGGTTGTGGGGCTAGTTTTCGTTGTGGTCGCAGATGCTGGCGGGGAGATCGTTCGCGGCGACGTAGTGCCGCCCAGTAGTTCGGGCATCGGTGCTCATGCTGCGGCCTCGAGCTCGGGAAGAGCATGGTGCTCGATCGTTTCGGTGTCTACGAGCGTGAGGCGGCACCTCGCGAGGACGTCAAGACCGAGGTAACGGCGTCCCTCAGCCCATTCGTCGGACTGTTCTGCAAGGACCGCCCCGACGAGCCTGATGATCGCGTCGCGGTTTGGGAAGATCCCAACGACATCAGTGCGACGGCGAATCTCGCGGTTCAGGCGCTCGTTTGGGTTATTCGACCAGATCTGCTGCCACACATCTTTCGGGAACGTGGTGAACGCGAGGATGTCAGCCCGGGCAGCATCGAGGTGGTCGAACACCTCAGGGAGCTTGCCCTCGACGTAGTCCAGGAGCCGATCGAACTGCGCCTCAACACTTGTCCCATCAGGCTGGTCGTACACGGAATGCAGCATCGCTTTGACCGCTGGCCACATGCTCTTGGGGGTCACTGCCATCAGGTTCGCGGCGTAGTGTGTGCGGCACCTCTGCCACGACGTCCCGGGGAAGTTCGCCCGCATCGCTTCCACGAGGCCTGCGTGCGCGTCAGAGGTGATGAGTTTCACCCCGGTGAGGCCGCGAGCGACGAGGTCTGCGAAGAACGTGTTCCATGCCATCGTGGTCTCTGCGGTCGCCACTTGCATGCCCAGGACTTCCCGGTGCCCGTCAGCGTTCACCCCGGTCGCGACGAGCACAACAGTGTTGATCACGCGCCCGCCCTCACGAACTTTCATCGTGAGCGCGTCACACGCGACGAACGTGAAGGGCCCTGAGTCGCCCAGGGGTCTCGTGCGGAACTCGCGCACGTGCTCGTCCATATCGGCGGCCATCCGGGAAACCTGCGACTTCGACAGGGAATGGATGCCGAGGGTCTTCACGAGCTTGTCCATCCGTCTCGTCGAGACGCCGGCGAGGTAGGCGTCAGCGACGACGGTGATCATCGCTGCTTCTGAGCGTTTGCGGCGCTCGAGGAGCCACTCGGGGAAGTACGTGCCGGAGCGGAGCTTCGGGATCGCGACATCCACGGTTCCCACACGGGTATCGAGCTCGCGGGTGCGGTATCCGTTGCGAGAGTTGAGGCGCTCGGGAGAGGGTTTGCCGTACTCGGCACCGCAGACCGCGTCGGCCTCTGCAGAGAGGAGCGTGTTGATCATGGTTTGGAGCAGAGTACGCATCAGGTCAGGAGACGCGTCGCCCAGAGCGTTGGCGAGGACAGTGACAGGGTCGACAATAGAGGGAGTGGTCATCGGTGTGACACCTTTCGAGTGGGATGTGAGAGTTTCCTCGAAGGAAGATCCCGGTGGCCACGCTTACGTTTGCTGGCCGGGATCGTTACACCACTCTACGGGGCACTACTCCTTGTGAACCGGGCCGCAGGCTAACAACAGGTCTCAAACCCCGCTCCGCGGGCACACCCCTACGGGGTGCTAATGGAAGGCGCTACGCGCCCCAAAACCATTTTTTTTGCTATTTGCCCTACGGGATTTTAGCCCCGGCCCGCCCTTCCATGCCCTGAACCCGTTCGGCCTCGCCCGTCGCTACGCGCCGCGCGTGTCCAACCGGCGGGCACTCCAGGACGAACCGCCGCTAATGCACTGACGTGCCAAACAGCAAAAAAACATGAGAGAGAAGAAGAACATGAACGGCATCACCCGAAACCAAATCATCAGCTCAATCCACGTATACGGGCGCGCACGAGCCGCAGGAGACAACACGCTAGGTTCCGGACTAAGCACAGAAGAAATCGTTAGTCGCATGGAACGAGCGAAAAACGCATCGACAAGAATAGACGTGCTCATTCACAGCGTGGTAGCAGGTAGCACACTGGATGTCGCGCTAGTGGGAGCAATAAGTGAATTCGCCGTGCAGCTATTCGTCTACGGGAGCAACCGACACGACGGACACGGACCAGAAGCAGCAAGCGACGTAATCGAAAGCCTCGACCACCTAATCAAGCTGGCTCAAATGAACAAGGCACGGGAACGGGCAGCCTAAAGAGCCGACAAAGTACGACTAAAAGGAAAAGGCCGGCCACACTTCGAAGGTGGCCGGCCTTTTATGCGTCTATAGCGGCGGAGGGGTGAAAGGAACTATGATCACGATGTGCGCATCCTATGGGGAATCTTCACGATCCTACTCGGCCTCACCTCAATGACCGGGGGAATGCTCTACGCATTCTGGCTGCGTGAAGCCCCACCAGCAAGCCTCGTACTCATCATCGGCGGAGCAGTACTCCTCATCCTCCCGATATTCAGATGGATCCTGAACAGCGAAACCGGCTACCAACAACAACGGCGCAAAAGAACGCAGAAAAGCACAACGCTCCCGATGACAATGGAACGATACGGCCCATTCAGCGTAAAAGCCGCACCAGGCCCGCGAGACTGGACACCCCCGCAAACTGAAGACTAATGGCAGCTGCACTTGGGTATCTCGCGCCGCCCGCCGCAATGAATACACCGGCCAGAATCAAGCACCATACCCACCCGAGTAACCGGCGCCGAAGTGTCATACGTGCTGAAGACAATAGAGCCGGGACCATACCACCACTCAACCGAGAGCGCACGCATCCGCCGCAGCCCGGAGGGGGTGAAGTCGGAAGCCTCACGCGGATCATACGTACGCAAACGAAAGAGCCGCTTCGGAGGCCACAAACGCGCCTCACCATCATCCGAACGCTTATCAGTGCGCTTCGAGAGATAACCGTCACAGTACGTCACCGCCTGAGTGTTATCGCGCATGATCGAATCAGCACGTGACCAGTCCGGGGCCGACCAGCGCACCACCAAATCGGCCTTGCGGAGCTTGTCAAGAATGGCCTGCACCTCTACCGGCATCGACATGGCCTGACGAGCACCAGCAATGCCCGTCATTTCATCCATGAGCACATCACACGACTTTGCGTTAATGAGTTGCGCCCAATCCGTGAACGGATCATAAAGCGGGTGCGGTTCACCGGTCGCGGGATCAAGAATCGGCACAGTCGAAAGCACCCGGCGACCCTTACGCAATGACGGGATCGTGTCACGGATCATCGCCGCAGACTTACCCGCACCATTCAAACCGACATAGCCATGTATCCCGACCGAGCGGCGACGCCAAATTTTCGGAGTGACCCGGAACCCCGCGAACGGATCGACGGGGGGAGCGCCGACCGCCGTAAACGGCTCCTCGACGCTCCCCCCTTCGGATCCTTCGAGAACCACGGGAACATCGAAGCCGAGCTGAGCCAAAGACATATTTACCCCTTACCGCCGACGAACGGCACATGCGACAAAAGATTCTTCACAAATTTGATGGTGAGCGAGCCGATATAGACGGAGGACACCGCAGGCACCCACACTGCGAGGACACCCCAGGGGAGCCACACCCCCAGATCAGAGATACCGTGCGCCCACGGAGCGATCCCGGCTCCCACGTCCAAGACCGCCTCTTGTGGCACGAGCTCAAAGTTAAAGAGTTCGATCAGGGCGAGCACGAAGCCCTCCGCAAGCCCGACGAGCCATTCGATTATCAATCGTCTACCGCCTCAAATTTCGGGCCGCGACGACCGCCCCCAGAACCGGAACCGCCACCGTAAGGAATGAACCCGATTATCGCGGTGACATAGCGAATGATGGCGAACACAGCGCCCGCAGTAATGAGGAAACCGAGCCAAAGTTTGATGGTTGCAGCAATACCGGCCATAGGTGCATCACACGCGGAGAAGGGATACCAGGTCTCATCAATCTGACCGAACTTGAACGACAAAGGGGGGCCGGTGCACCCATCACCAACACCGGGAACATTCACCGCAGTAACAATCCCCGCAACTGCACCGAACGAGGTCTGAGCGAACCGGCCTGAGACGTTGGCGCGGAACGAGCTGAAGACCGATTCGCGAGGGACGAACGCCCATTCAAGCGCACACTTCACAGGCTGCAACACCCACTCAAAAGGATTAAACGCACCCCACCCAGACGGGAAACACTGCCGAGGCTGCGAAGGATTCATCACGCCGGAAGACATAGCAGTCGTCGCAGCGCCCGGATTGGTAGTAACGGCCGTACCGGTCGAAGTAGTAACACCCGTGCCAGTGGAGGGATCCGCGTAAGCGGTGCCCTGCTGCACTTTGTCGCGATCGAATACGCGCGTATAGACGTTGCACTCAGCGATGCCAACGAGTGAGCCGCCGTAATAGCAGCGGTAAGTTGTGGGATCAGATGCAACCTCGGTAGACCAATTCAAACACTGCTCAGGGGCGTTAAAACAGTCCATTTCCATGGTGCCGCCAATAACTTTGCGAAGCTCAAGCAAACAAGAACCATCCCAACAATTCGGGAAACTCGTTTGCCAATCACGAACAGGTTGCGGAACCTCAGCGCCGCCAACCTGAGAACGACCCTCAGACGGATCATTAAACGGACGAGAACTGATCCCGGATGAACCCTTGCCCTGACGCTGAATACCCACATCGACTCCGACAGGCTCACACGAACCAAGCTCAACAGAACTAGGAATAGACGAAGCAATAACCCCAGCTTGAGCAACAAAAGCCGAAGAAACAGAATGACGGGTAGATCCATCTAGACAACGAACCTTGGTGATCCACTCGGAACCATCAGAAGTAACAGGGTCCAGTTCGGAAACTACCTCAGTACCAACCAACAAACGGGCACCAACAGGAGAAGGAAACACACTTGCGTCGCCATAATGAGCGGTGGAAATCAGAGAGTAGCTGACAGAAGCACCTTGATTAGCGCAGGACAGCCAGTTATAACCACTGCCCCCGCCTGGGGTATACCAATGCACACCCGTAGCAGTGAGAAACGCGACCTGAGCCACAGGAGAACCAGCATCAGAATGAGAACCAGAAGTAGTTCTACAAACATACATATTGCGGCGATGAGCGGGAAGCGGGTTTCCCTGTTGGACACGAACATCATATTCAGACTTAATCGAAACGATGTTGTAGCAATATCCGGCATGACACATGGAACCCTGCACACCTACAGCGGTGCGCTGGAAGGCTTCATTGTATTCCTCAAGAACTCGCCAGTCCGCACACCCACCTACAACATGCCCAGTAAGCCAATCAGTAGCAAAATTGCCTTGGCGAACACAATAGGTAGCTCGCAGAGTTTGATCAACATCTACAATTCCCTCAAGCTGAGGCTTCAAAATGCCATCACGAACAACCCAAGAAACCAAAGAGTCACCGGACAGAACACCAACGAGACTGCCGGCCTTCACAAGCTTCGGCGCCCAACGACCGACAGAGTCTAGCTGCTCAGTAGTCAAACCCGAGGACTGGGCCAGACGAGATTTCGCATCGATAAACGCCTGGGGATTAGGTCGCCACCGGTTCACCTCCTGGACACGCTTCTCCGCAGTGTCAGACGCGGTCGCAGCGATCACAGAAGAAGGCGCAGCAACCTGCATATCCCGAGGCGAATAATCACCCGCAGCAACACGCGCCAAAATCTGCAAACACAAAATCTGCTGGGCCTGAGCAATAGGGGGAGTCTGACCCACACAATCAGAAATCGTCTTCGGATCAGGAGTCACCGCAGAAGCAGACGAAACACCGACACCAGCGACACAAACAGCCGCCACAGTCGCCACCACGACCAACCGCCGCCGAGACCACCCAGCAAACCGAGGAACCCTCGGAACCCGGAAGAACCGAACCACAACACACACCCCCAACACGGGAAACAACAGAAACAGCAAAGGCCGGTGAACGTGCCGCTATGGACAACACGAGCACCGGCCCCCACCAAAGGATTAAGAAGCCAGCCCCTTAACCCAGCGGAACAGACGAGGCACACCGAAGAGCACCACACCAGCCGCAAGCCCCAGAGGGGCGACGATCCAGGCCTGATCGATGAAGCCATCGAGCGCAGTCTGAATCACGGTTCCGATAGTCGGATCCATTAAAAATCACCCCCTCGACTTTCTAATAAGACGCACTACGAACCCCGCCAAAACACCAGCCATAAAAGCCATGCCGAGCGCCCCCACAAGGGCGGTAGTGATGGACAAATCAGAGACAACCGGCATCAGATCATCTCCTGAACCCAGCCCATAAGGCGGGCGATAAACACCGGGAGCAGAACCCCGGAAACCAAGACGACGACAACCGGCACGAACTCAGCGGAAGTCACGACAGCACCTGAGTGAGATAGCCGCAAGTAAAGGCAACAATCATGCCGAGCAGAGTCGCGCACGCAATCGCGGCATACAGCAACTCGGGAGTCACAAGCCCGGATACCTGTACTTAGGATCCGCTAACCGTGCCGCGACATCAGACCGATACGAAGGAGCCGGAGGCAAAACAACCGGAACCAAAGGCTCAGAAGCTATGGCCTCAATTCGGCGGCGATCCTCACGAACCGACAAGGCCAAAAGCACAAAGGCAAAACCGAAAACGATAGACAGAAAGCCAAAAAGCAAAGTCAGCGTGAAGAGATCCACGACTAAGCCGCCGAGAGAGAAGAGGCCACGAGATCGAGGACGTTATCAGCAACGCGCTCATAAGCGAGAGAAGCGCCGTACTGGCGGGACTCCTGCAAAGAGCACTCGACAGCGACAAACGACCCAACAGAGGGCGGGAAAGCGCCCGAGCCATCGTAGATCGTGTACGTAGCCATAGCGCCATCAGCGTGGCTTTGCTTGACGGTGACTTCGATGCCGTACTGGGCACCGCCGTTTTCCTTGGACTTGTTCAGAACCCGAGTCGATTCAACGTAGCCGACGACTACGAGACTGGGGCGAGGTGTGCGAGCGATAGCCATTATATTTTCTCCTGAAATGACGAGTATTTGAGAGAGCCTGCGAAACCCTTAGAAGCTCTACGACTAGTCAACAGCAGAGATGCAGGACTTGATAAATGTCAAGTTTTAGGAATAGCAGGCACACGTATAGGGACGTATTGAGCGACCTCATCAGAACGACCAAGCTCGACCAAATCAAGAATCCGAGCTACGACATCGGGCCGATTCATGATGTAGCGCCAATCTCGAGCGGTAATAAGCAGCTGAACATCATCCTCTTGGGTAGACGAATCCTCGTCAGCAAGAATCTCTTCATCCGGCACATCTTCGAGGCCGCAAGCATCTTTCAGGCCACGAGACCACGTAGTCGCACGCCGACCGCGCGTCGTTTCGACATATTCGAGCCAAAACGAGCGCTGACGATCGACCTCGGGAGCGTCTAAGCCATCGAGGTCGAGAAGATCAAAAGGGACAAGGGAATCTAAGCGACCCTTTTTGGAATCGATTCGCGTCATTTCCTGACCGATGCGCCACTTCCGGGAATTGTCCGATTCTTGAGACTTCGAAATGTAAAGAGCAACAACAGAGCCATCCTGCACAGAACGCAAATCAACGCCCCTCTTGGCGGAGGGGCGACGGCCGCCACACTTGACGACCATCTCAGCCCAACGATCAGAAAGCCAAGCGCGAGCCTCAGCGGTGGCAGCGGAAGAAAGCCGGGAATGAGTGAAGAAAAGAACATGTAAGTGGGCATGCCACCCGTTATTCCAAGAGAGAGTTACTTCAACGGATTTGATCATGTGGGCGATATTGTGACGCGCTGAGAAACGCTTCCAAGGAGCACCACGAATAAGGCGGGTAAAAGCCTGGGTGAGAGCAGACAGAGAAGTTTCTAGGGAGTCTTCAAGAAAGTGACGAGCGGTGAAAGTAGCAAAAAGGAAAGAACCGGCGTTCTCGTTCTCCCACCAATCGGAAGCATGCTGAATTTCTTGAGCACGACGGGCACGAATAATCGGAGCACACGTAGGACAAGCCCAGATAGAGGCGCAAGTCTGCAAGCCGGAAAAACGAGCATTACCCTCACCCTTGTGAACGGCGACATCGGAAGAGCAAGCCCAACCACACTTAGCCATGCGAGGAAGCATCTGGGGAAGAGCCGAGACATCACCCTGATCACCCAAGAGTTCGAGCGCTTCCTGTTTGAACCAGTCGCGGGAAACCTGGCGACGAGCAAAACGCAAACGGCGCAAATCACGTAAAACCTTGACCGAAGGCTTATGAGAAGAACCAAAGGGGGTTACCGTATTCGCCTTAGTACCAAGGGCGGCTGGAGCCGCCAGCGCTTCGCGCTCAAATGAGACCGTCATGCGACGGCCTCAGCGATCTTGCAGACGCACGAACTCGACAAAACCGAAGGAAAGCGGATCGACTCGCCAGGAGACGGCGTAGCGTCGAATCCGTTATCGAACCAGACCCGCTCGAAGCGGTAGAAGGTGCCATCGTCGGCATGAGTGCAGAGCGGCGAGAGATACGCAAGGAGGCGGCGAACCTCGGCAATGTTCTGGAGGTACAACGCGCCGCGAGAACCGCCGCCGATGACCTCGACAACGTAGGAACGCCAACGATAGGCGCTCACAGACCGGGCAACCGATCACCAGACGAACGCCACTCGATAACGGAGGACTCATAAAAGAGATAAGCGCCATTCACGCCGGGAAGCTTCATCGAAGGCGACAGCTTGCCGTCTTTGACAGCGAGACAGACCGTAGCCCGGCAAAGACCGAGGCGACGAGCGACCTCAGCCGTAGTCAAAAGAGGATCAGCAACACCCAAGATTTTGGACATAACCCCCACTATAGGGGGAGGTTAGGAGAAAAGCCCAACATATTGAGCGTAAAGAACGTATTCTTCGATCAAAGTAGAAACGGAGTCGTCAATGATCACATCAACGCAGCAGACTACACAGGGCCAAAGACTGTACCGTTCCCGGAGTTTTATGGGCATCAAGCAAGAGGAAATGGCAAAACTTCTTGGAAAGTCCAAAAACACGGTAAGCAACTGGGAAAACGACCACGTAGACCCGCCGCTGTCAGCTATGGCTCAGTGGGCAAAGTTGACAGGCCGAACAATCGACTGGATTGCATTCGGTGATGAAACGGAAGAAGCCCCCGCAGCTAGTGCGGGGGCTTCAGGATCGGTGCGCCCTAAGGGATTCGAACCCCTGGCCTTCTGATCCGTAGTCAGACGCTCTATCCAGCTGAGCTAAGGGCGCATGTTGGTTTCCCAACCACAGAGACATTACCCGATCTCGAGTGGAAATGGAAATCGAGTGGGCTTTGTCGGGCGCCACTACAGTAGGCGAGAGACCGCAGTCTCAGCGGGACCTTGGCAGAATGAGCGTAATGTTCCTGCGGCAGAAAACCCCGTGCGAACCCGGGTAGCCTGGCTCTCGTGACTCCCTCAGTACCCGCTCCCGCCGCTCCCGCAGCTGCTCCCGCCGCCAACAGCGCTCTCGAGCGGGCCGCCTGTCTGATCCGCGAGATCCCGGACTATCCCGAGGCGGGCATCTTGTTTCGCGACATCACGCCCATGCTTGCCGACGGCGAGGCGCTGCGCGTCACCGTGGATGCGCTCCTTGCACCCTTCGCCGGCACCTTTGACGTGATCGCGGGCATCGAAGCGCGCGGGTTCATTCTTGCCAGTGCCGCTGCGATCGCCGCCGGCACCGGTGTCGTGCCGATCCGCAAGGCCGGCAAGCTTCCGCGCCCCGCAGCTTCGATCGACTACGCCCTCGAATACGGCACCGCCACGATCGAGATGCACGCGGATCTCGCCCCCGGCAGTCGCGTACTCGTGATCGACGACGTGCTCGCGACGGGCGGCACGCTGGCCGCCGCGCTCGACATGCTGCAGCAGCTTGGCTACGAAGTGGCCGGCACCGCGGTGCTGTTTGAGATTGCGGGGCTCGGTGGGCGCGAGACGGTTGGCGATCCACACTTGCACACCGTTTTTCACAGCTGAGCCGCGCACTGCGCCTGCACCTGCACCTGCACCTGCACCTGCACCTGCACCTGTACCTGCACCTGCACCTGTACCTGTTGCTGTAGCTGTAGCTGTAGCTGTAGCTGTAGCTGCATCTGTACCCGTGCCGATACCTGCATTCGCGCCCACTCGGTGCGACTGCACGCACCGAGTGGGCAACGACGCAGGCCTCAGCTGATGTGAACCCTGCGTGAGTGTCCATTCGTCGGTACCGAGCCCCTGTGAGTGGGCAACAACGCAGGGTTCCGTTGCGCTGAACCCTGCGCGAGGGTCCATCCGTCGAAACAGCGCACGTGCCAGGGTGCCCTTCCCGAGGTGCGGTGTCCTTGCGAGTGGGCAGCAGTGCGGGGTTCAGCTGAGGCAAACCCTGCGTGAGCGTCCACCTGGAGTGGAACCTGGAGTGGAACCTGGCGTTGAACCCGAAGTGGAAGAGGCCGTGCACGCATCCGGACTGCCGCGGTGCGCGACAATGGGTGAATGACTCTCCGCGAACAGACTGACGGATCCCGGGCCTTCTTCGCCGCGCGCGATCAGCTTCTTGCGTGCGCCGGCGACCCGGTTCGCGCACGCGCCGAATTCCAGTGGCCTGATGTGGGCGACGCGTTCAACTGGGCACACGACGTGTTCGACGTCATTGCTGAGGGCAACAACACGGTGGCCCTGTGGATCGCGGACTCCGATGGCACTGAAGTGAAACGCACGTTCGCCGAGCTCAAACGGCGCAGTGATCAGGTCGCCAACTGGATGCTCGCGCAGGGTGCCCGGCCCGGCGACGTCGCCATGCTCATGCTTGGGAATCGATTGGAGCTGTGGGAGATCATGCTCGCCGCGCTGAAGATCGGCGTGGTCATCTTGCCCACCTCGGTCGTGCTGGGCGCGCATGAACTCGACGACCGCGTGGCGCGCGGGCAGGTGCGGTGGGTGTTTGCGGCAGCCGAGGACGCGGTGAAGTTCGCGGGAGTCCCCGGTGACTACCGCGGCATCGGGGTGGGCTTCGACGAGGCGACACCCGATCAGCGCGCGGCGCTGTACGACTGGGCGCGTTACGAAGAGTCAAGTGCGGCTTCCCTCGCGCCGGTCGTGCGCGCCACGCAGAGCGATGACCCTGCCCTTATCTACTTCACCTCGGGCACGACGAGCCTGCCCAAGATCGTGGTGCACTCGCACACGAGCTATCCGGTCGGGCACCTGACCACACTCGCGTGGATCGGCCTGCGCCCCGGCGACACGCACTCCGTGGTGAGCGCGCCGGGCTGGGGCAAGCACGCCTGGTCGAGTTTTTTCGCCCCGTGGAGTGCAGGGGCCACCATTTTCGTCGCGAATTATTCGCGGTTCGATGCGGATCACTTCGTCTCCGAACTCGACCGTGCACAAGTCAACACGTTTTGCGCACCTCCCACGGTGTGGCGGATGTTGATCCAGCACCACCTCGAGCACAAGCCCTCGGCCCTGCGCGAGGTGATCTCGGCGGGGGAACCCCTGAACCCCGAAGTAGTCGCGCGCATTCGTGAGTGGTGGGGCCTCGAAATCCGCGACGGGTACGGTCAGACCGAGACGACGGCGCTGATCGCGACCATGCCCGGTGAAGAGGTCATTCCCGGGGCCATGGGTCGGCCCCTGCCGGGTGTCAACGTAGTGCTGCGCGACCCGTTGACAGGCGCCGATACCGATGAAGGCGAGATATGTCTGCGCCTTGATCCACGCCCCATTAACCTGATGCCCGGATATTTTGGCAACGATGCGGCGACCGCGAAAGCCATGCGCGACGGCGTCTTCCACACCGGTGATGTCGCGCAGCGCGGCCAGGGCGGCGTGTTGACCTTCGTGGGCCGTACCGACGACATCTTCAAATCGAGCGATTTCAAAGTGTCGCCGTTCGAGGTCGAGAGTGCGCTACTTGAGCATGCGTTTGTCGCAGAAGCCGCCGTAGTCGGGGCGCCAGACGAGACGCGACTCAACGTGACAAAAGCGTACGTGGCGCTCGCCGCAGGGATCGCGGAATCGGCCGAGACGGCGCGAGAGATTCTGGCGCACGCGCGCGAGGCGCTACCTCCCTACATGCGGGTGCGCAGGGTCGAGTTCTTTGCACTGCCGAAGACGGCATCGGGCAAGATCCGTCGCGTGGAGTTGCGACAGCGCGAGGTTGCCGCACATACAGCGGGCGAGCGGATCCTCACCGAGTGGCGCGAGGATGACTTCCCCGGGTTGAAAGCGTAGGAACGGGGCATGCGTAACGCTCCGCGAGGGTCAGCGCTTGAGGCTCGCGCATTCCGAAGCTCCAGTCTCTGAATACCTCCGATTTCGAAACCTGAACAGTTTTCGCGTGAAGATTTCGTTTGCGTTACACGAAGCCACGATCGATGCCGAAGATGCCTCAAATGCGCTAGCGTGACTCCCACAGTGCGTCGTTGCACACTGCTATTCGAACCCGAGGAGACCTCATGTCGATGCGATCCCCCCTTCGTTCGCGCGCCGGAGTGCGCGGAGCTCTCGCTACGGCGGGGGCAGCGCTGCTGGCTCTGTCTCTCGCCGCTTGCGGTGGGGGCGCGCCGGCGAGTACCGAGCCGGTCAACCTGGTAGATACCGGTGCCGAGCTCGACGAGATCACCGTCGCGCTTCCGGGTTCGCTCGCTAACCTCTACACGGGTGTCGAGGCTGGCATCCTCAACTACTACGTCGCGTCAACCGTGCAGGAGGGTCTCGTCGGAATTGATGAGACTGGCGCGGTGGTGCCGGCCCTCGCCGAGTCCTGGGAAACCCCAGACGAGAACACCTATGTGTTCCAGCTGCGCGACGACGCGACCTTCCACGACGGCAGCCCTGTCACCCCCGAAGACGTGGTCTTCAGCCTGCAGCAAGCGCAAGACGAAGTCGCTTCGCCGGGCCTCTCTTGGTATCTCTACAACATGGCGAGCGCCGAGGTCACTGGCGAGAACGAGGTCACGGTTACCACCGTCGAGCCCGATCAGGCTTTCCTGAAGAATTTGACCACCGCTGGCTCCGCCTTTGTGGCCCCGCAGGCGCACTGGGAGGCCGTCGGCGGCGCGGTGGGTACGAGTGAGTCACTGCTCCCGGGCAGTGGCCCCTACGAGGTCACCGAGTTCCAGCCTGACTCCCACGTCACGCTGGTGCGCAACGACAACTGGTGGGGCGGCACCCCCGCGGTGAAGCAGATCAACATCGAGTTCATTCCCGATGAGAACACCCGTCTTCTTGCCGCACAGAAGGGCGATATCGACATCGCCTTCAACGTGCCGATTGGCCAGGCTGATCAGTGGCGCGAGATCGACGGGGTGCGGGTCGAGAACGTGAACGACCTCTCATACGTAGGCTTGCTCTTCGACCAGAACGTCGCCCCGTTTGACGATGCAAAGGTGCGCGAGGCGATCGCACTCGCAGTGGATCGCGAGACCATCGTCGACCGGTTGCTCCGAGGCAACGGAGAGGTCGCGACGACGATCATGACCCCCGAATCGATCGAGGCCGTCGTTGGCGGCGCGGATGAGGCACGCGAGTTGCTGGCAGGTGTGACGCAGTACGACTTCAACCTTGATGCGGCCCGGGCCGCACTCGAGGAGTCGAGCGTCCCGGAGGGTTTTGAGCTCGAGCTCACGTTCCCCAACACCGGCCCGCAGCTGGGAACCGCCGCGCAGGCGATCGGCGAGAGTCTTGGCGAGATCGGCATCGAGGTTGCGGTGAAGGAGGTCCCCATCGAGACCTGGCTCGCCACGATCGGCGATGGTGAGCACGGCTTGAGCTACATGTGGTACTTCTCTACGACGGGTGACCCCGCTGAGGTTCCGGCGTACCTTATCGGGCCCGAAAATCCCAACGGGTTTGTGAGCGACGATGCTGCAGCACTGCTCAGCGAGTCGAATGCGGCGGCAGATCCCGAAGAACGCATTGATCTGATCTTGCAGCTCGAAGAGCTCAGCGCAACCGAGGTGGTGAATGCCCCACTGTGGTGGGGTCAGGCGCTCACCTCGTTCACCAACCGTGTTGGGCTCGCTGACTACAGCGCCTACTCGTTCGTCGGACCGTGGGGCGCAAAGCTCTTCGCCGCCGAGGTCTCCGAGTAACGTAGGGGCCACGGGGTGCACCCCTTCGGGGGTGCACCCACCCGCAGCACTGTCGCAGAGTCACCCACGGAGCACCGAGTCACTTTGAGTACCACCTTGACCCCCGCACGCCAGGCGTCGCGCGCGCTCGTACGCATCATTGCCGTGCGTGTGGTCGGCGTGGTGTTCATCTTGCTGGTCATCTCACTCTTGACGTTCGGCCTCATGTACCTGGCGCCGGGCGACCTAGTGAAGAACTTGCTCGGCAATCGGCCGACATCGCCCGAGGCCGTGGCGGCGATCCGCGAGCAGTACCGCCTCGATGACCCGTTCTTCGTGCAGTACTTCACTTGGCTGGGCAATGCGTTGCAGGGTGACTTCGGCACCTCGGTGCGCATGCAGCAGCCGGTGACCACGGTGATCGGGGCACGTGTGGGGCTGACCGTCGCGCTCTGCCTCCTGTCGTTCGTCATCGCGGCGATCGTCGCAATACCGCTCGGCATCGCGAGTGCCGCGCGAGCGGGATCCACCATCGATCGCGTGAGCAGCGCGGTCACGCTCATCGGCCTGAGCGCACCCACCTTCGCCCTCGCGCTGCTCTTGCTGTATCTGTTCGCGTTCTTCCTGCCGATTTTTCCGATTTACGGTGGGGGCACAAGCCCGCTCGACACGCTGTACCACCTGGTGCTACCGGCGATAATTCTCGCGGCCGGCCTCGGCGCAATTCTCATGCGAATGACCCGGGCGGCGATGATCCGGGAACTCGGCAGCGACGCGATCGCCTTTGCGCGGGCGCGCGGCATCGCTGAGCGCGATGTGCGGTGGATCGCGCTGCGCGCCGCGGCCATCCCGATCGTGACCGGTGCGGGGCTCGTGCTCACGTTCCTCGTCGGCGGCACGATCATCGTCGAGACCATCTTCGCGCTGCCCGGTCTCGGCTCGCTGCTGCAGGATTCGGTGCTGTTCAAAGACATCCCCGTAGTGCAGGCGCTCACACTTGTGGTTGCGGCGGTCATCGCGGTGATCGCGATTGTGGTCGATCTGAGTTACCTCGCACTTGACCCGCGGGTGCGTACCCGGGAGTTCGCCCGATGAGCGGGCAGCCAGGGGCACCGCTCGGCGCACCGCTTGGTGAGTCGAGCGCAGCAGCGAGCCCCCGCACCTCACAGCTGCGGCTCCTGCCACGCGGGCCGAAGCCCCAGTGGAGTGTCGTGGCATCGTTCGTGCTGCTCGCGCTCGTAGTGCTTGCTGCGGTGCTTGGGCCGGTGCTTTTTGCCGACGCGACCAAGCAGAGCATCCTCGATTCCCTGCTACCTCCGCTCACGGCAGGCCACCTGCTCGGTACGGATGAGCTGGGGCGCGACGTGTTTGCACTGCTCGTTGCGGGCACGGCCTCTGCGGTGGTTGGCCCCGCGGTGATCGCCCTCGGGTCGATGACCATCGGGATCGTGCTGGGCACACTCGCCGGGTATCAGCGCGGGTGGCTCGACATGATCATCAGTCGCTTCAGCGACGTACTGCTCGCGCTTCCGGTCATGTTGCTCGCCATTGTCGTGGCCGGTATCTTCAACGCCGGCTACTGGATGACGGTGGCCCTCCTGATCCTCCTCTTCAGCCCCTCCGACATTCGCATCGTGCGCGCAGGAGTGCTCGAGCAGGCGCCGCGCCCCTATGTCGAGGCAGCGCAGATGCTGTCGCTGTCTCGCTGGCGCATCATGTTTGTCCACGTCGTGCCGAACGTGTGGCCGCTCATCGTCACGAACGTGCTGCTCAACACGTCGTTTGCGCTCGTCACGCTCTCGTCACTGTCCTTCTTGGGCTTGGGCGTGGCCCCGGGCACCGCCGACTGGGGGCGTCAGATCGCCGACGGTCGCAGCCTCATGGCAGACAACCCGGCCGCGCTCATCGCGCCCGCGGTGCTCATCGTGCTCGTGTCGATGGCGATTAATGTCGTGGGCGACTGGTTCGGGGAGCGGCTTGAACGGAAGGGAATCCGATGAGCGAGGAGCGAGGTCTCGTTGTCGACCGGCTCGCGGTCACGGGTCCGGCGGGCACGATCGTAGACCCCGTCAGTTTTACGGTGCCGCCGGGTCGCACTCTCGCGATCATTGGCGAATCAGGCTCCGGCAAAACGATGACCGCTCGGGCACTTACCGGTCTCCTGCCGTCTGGGGTGAGCGCGACGGGCCGCTTCGCAGTCGACGGCGACGCCCTCGATCTCCCCGCAGACCCGGGCGCCTGGCATCGGGTGCGCGGGCGACGCATCGTGCTGCTCATGCAAGACCCGTTCACCAGCCTGAGCCCCGTGCATCGATGCGGCGACCAGATCGCGCTCACCATTCGCGCGCGGATCGCATTCGAGCGGGGAGCGGATCGCGCTGCCGCTGTGCGCCGCGACCGGACTGTGCGGGGGGTGGTGCAGGCAGAAGTCGTTCAGCGACTGGCCGAAGTGAACCTTGCCGCAGAAGTCGCGCGCGCCTATCCGAGCGCGCTCTCCGGCGGAATGCGGCAACGAGTGGCCATTGCGGCGGCGCTCGCAGCGAAGCCGCGCGTGCTCATCGCTGACGAACCGACCACCGCGCTCGATGCCAGCAACCAGGGTGAAGTGCTTGACCTGTTGTTGTCCTTGCAGCGCAGGCACGACATGAGCCTCATTCTTGTCAGTCACGATCTCGGGCTCGTGAGCGGCCGGGCAGACGAGGTGTTGGTCATGCGACACGGTGAAGTTGTTGAGCGGGGGCGGGCCGATCACGTGCTGGTGGATCCGCAGCATGAGTACACGCGAAAGCTGCTCGAAGCCAACCCGAGCATTCACGACGTGGTCGGATCCACTGCTGTGTCTACTGCGTCGGCAAGCCCCGAACCGCTCCTCGTCGCCGAGGGCATCGCGAAGCGATACGGCACGACACAGGCGCTCTCGGGCGTCGATGTCGACGTGCGCGCGGGCGAGGTGGTTGCGGTCGTCGGCGAGTCTGGATCGGGTAAATCCACGTTGGCCCGCTGCCTGGCTGGGCTCGATGCGCCCGACGCGGGAAACGTGCGGCTCGGCGGTGAAGTGTTGCCGCCAAACCGGCGCGGTCGTACCCCCGATCAGATGCAGATCGTCTTCCAAGACCCCTACTCGACGCTCAATCCGGTGTTCACGGTCGAGCAGACCCTCCGTGAGGCACTGCGTGTCGCGGGCCGCCCCGCCGATGACCTGACCGAGTTGCTTGAGACTGTGGATCTCGGCCCCGAGTTTGCTGGCCGCAGGCCCTCGCAGCTGTCGGGCGGACAGCGGCAGCGCGTTGCGATCGCGCGGGCGCTCGCTCCGCGGCCCCGCGTGCTCATCTGTGACGAGTCGGTCTCTGCGTTAGACGTGTCGGTGCAGGCGCAGATCCTCGATCTCATCGTGCGGCTGCGTGACGAGTTGCAGCTCGCGGTGCTGTTCATCACCCACGACCTGGGGGTCGTGGCACGGGTGGCCGATCGCGTCCTTGTGCTGCGGCGCGGGGAAGCCGTCGAGCGTGGCGCGACGTTTGAAGTCCTGACACGTCCACAGCACGAATATACGCAGACACTCGTTGCTGCTGCCCGCGATGACAGCATCGCGCGGGCGAACGGCGCTGAGTACCCGCAGCCCAGTCCCCATCAGAGCCAAACCGGGAGCCAACCGTGACAACACCACGCGTGTACGAACCTGCTGCGAGCGCACTTGCGGTGACCGCAGAGCCGTTCACCCATTTGGGGCCGGAGGGCGCCTATCGACTCGGCCCTGCGCGCACTGCACTGTGGTCCTCCGATCGCGCCCTGTTCGCACCCGAAGTATTTCGCGCGCGGTATGCCAACGGTGAGCTCGCTGCTGCCGCCCTCGTCACCTCGCGCCGCGGCACCTCCTACCGCAAGATCGTCGACCTGTGGTGCGCCCCGGTGCCCGGCTCCGGGGAGTCTGCCGCGGCCGATACGCGGCTCTTTGACGACACGGCCTTCGCGGCTGTGCTCGACGCGATCATTGCTGAGCTGCCGCAAGGCGTGCTCGCGCTGAAGTTCGAAGAACGTCCCGCGGTGGCACCCCTGTGGCCCGAGGCGCTCGCGGCCTTGGCCGCTCGCGGCTTCGTGCCCGATCCGCTTCCCGTGCACTCAGTCGAGTCGACTCTGGGTGGAGTGCGCGGCTTCACCCGGTGGGAAGGGCGTGCACCGCGATCCACCATTGGTTATTACGGACAGACGACTGATGTCACCTGCGGAGCGGTGACCGCACTCATGGCGCTTGAGACCGAGGGAGCGCGGTTGCTGCAGCCAGCGGATCACGCGCACAACCGAACCATTGAGATCGAGCTCTGGCGCACGGCGACCAATATGCCTGCGATTGAGCCGGTCGGCCTTGCGGTGGCGACTGCCCGTGCCGCAGCCGAACGGAGGGTGCCCTTCTCGCTGCCGCGGGTGTACCTGAGCGCGCCGAGCCCCGTGCTGCTCGAGTGGTACGAAGGCGATGAGCGCCAACTGCGTGCCGACCTGCAAGCTGAGTCGGCGCGTCAGGCCGACGCGCTCGGCATCGAGGTGGTGCACGAGTGGATCGGCGTCGACGACATTACCACCGCCATCTCAGCCGGCAACTTCGTCTTCTTGCTCATCGACCTCACCCTGATGATCAACGATCCGACCCCGCACTGGGTGCTCGCGCATGATGTGATCGATGGGTGCGTCATTATTGACGACCCGTGGGTCGAGAAAGATCACGGCGAGACCTGGGTCGACACGCATCACCTGCCGGTCCCGTTTGCCTCCGTCGACGAGATGACGCGGTGGGGTGAGCCCGCCTACCGCGGTGTGGTGGTGGTGCCCCGCGTCGGATCGGGTGCGGCCTCGGCGGCGAGCAGCGCGTAGCATCGAGCGATTCGCTCTCGCCACCAGGTGACGCGTTCCGGTGAAGCCGCGAATCGGGTGAGCAGACCGCGGTCGAGGGCGGGGCGGCGCACCGCGATGCCGCCGTCTATCGGAACGAGCTGGTCGCGCGTTACGTCCCCGGCGAGTAGCGCCACGGTGCCGAGCCCGCAGGCCCCGGCTAACTGCCCCTCGGGGAGCGCTGCCGCGAGGTGGAGGCCCATCGCGATGCCCACCGAGGTGTCAAGCGCGCTCGAGACCACCACCGGCAGCCCCGCCTCTCGCACGATTTCGAGCGACCGCGCCACTCCGCCGAGCGGCTGCGCCTTGATCACGAGCAGGTCGGCGGCGCCGGCGCGAGCGACTGCGAGTGGATCCGCTGCCTTGCGCACACTCTCGTCTGCTGCGATGCGGATCTCGCCGGGCATCGCCCTTGCCAGACCCGCTTCGTTTGACCCGGCGCCGCGGGCCGCAGGGGGCGCGCCCAAACGCCTGCGAAGTTCAGCGAGATCGGGCACGCTTGCGCAGGGTTGTTCCGCGTAATCGAGGTCGAACGGGGCGAGGGCTTTGAGCGCCTCCTCTGCCTCCGCGAGTGACCAGCCGCCGTTCGCGTCGATGCGCAGGAGGGCATCGTCGCCCATCTCCTGCCGCACGGCACGCACGCGGGTCACGTCGTCGGCCAGAACTTGCCCGCGCTCGGCAACCTTCACCTTCACGGTGCGGCATCCCGGGAATCGGGCGAGCACCCCAGGCACCTCCTCGGCCGCGACGGCAGGGACCGTGGCGTTGACCTCGATCCACTGACGACGCGTGGTGGGCAGCTTGCCCCAGCCGAACTCGACCGCGGCGGCGAGCCACGGCGCTGCCTCGACGTCGTCGTACTCAGGAAATGGCGAGAATTCGCTTGCGCCTTGGGGCGACTCGAAGACGACGGCCTCTCGCACGCTGATACCGCGAAACCGGGTCCGGGTGGGGACCGCGACGACTCGCGCTGCGGCGAGCAGGTAGTCGAGCGGGGGGAGCGTCTTGGTGGGTAGGGCGCGGAGCGGTGGAGTCTCGAGGGAACTTGGAAGCTGCGGGAGCGGGGCGGGCGTGTGATCCACCCCTTCATCTTCTCACCCGTGTGCGAAGTAGGCTGGGGGAATGAGCGAACAGGCGTCCCAGAAGGTCTCCGACATCTTTGATCCCAGTGAGTGGGAGGTCGCACCCGGGGCCGAGCACTACACCGACATCACGGCGCACCTGAGCCGCGACGGGCGCATCTCCCGGGTCGCATTCGACCGGCCCGAGGTGCGCAATGCATTCCGCCCGCACACGGTCGATGAGCTCTTTGACGCGCTTGACCGAGTGCGCATGAATCCGCGCGTGGGCGTCGTGCTGCTCACTGGTAACGGGCCGAGTCCGAAAGACGGCGGCTGGGCATTCTGCTCGGGTGGCGACCAGCGGATCCGCGGCCGAGACGGGTATAAGTACGCGTCCGAGGGGGCAGAGGGTGAGGCAGCGCAGACTGCTGCGGGGTCGGATCGTGCGAGGGCTGGGCGCCTGCACATCCTTGAGGTGCAGCGGCTGATCCGCTTCATGCCCAAGGTTGTGATTGCGCTAGTGCCTGGGTGGGCAGCCGGGGGTGGGCACTCGCTGAACGTCGTGTGCGACCTCTCTATTGCAAGTCTCGAGCATGGTCGCTTTAAGCAGACCGACGCTGACGTGGGCTCATTCGACGCCGGCTATGGTAGCGCGTACTTCGCGCGCCAGATTGGTCAGAAAAACGCCCGAGAGGTGTTCTTCCTCGCCCGCGAGTATTCGGCTCAGCGCGCCTACGAAATGGGGGCAATCAATGCGGTCGTGCCACACGCCGAGCTTGAGGCCACAGGTATCGAGTGGGCACGAGAAATCTTGGGGAAGTCGCCGACCGCGATCCGCATGCTGAAGTACGCGTTTAACGCGGTCGACGACGGTCTCGTCGGACAGCAGTTGTTTGCAGGGGAGACCACGCGTCTCGCCTACGGCACAGACGAAGCAGTCGAGGGCCGCGACTCGTTTCTTGAGAAGCGCGCCCCCGACTGGTCGCCATATCCGTACTACTACTAGAGGCGTGACCTCCCTACGCGTCGAGCACCGGTTGCGAGAAGCGCGGCACCCGCACCCAGCAGCAGGAGAAGTGCCATTGCGGCATTCGACCCGTCAGCAGGTGCACCAGTTACCGCGAGTGCCTGCATCGGAGGCGGCGAACTCGTGATCGGCAGCGTCGGTGTGACCGAGGCTGGCGGGGGTACCGCGCAGTCTGGGTTCACTGTGAAGTTCGCCGTTCCGGTAAGGACTACTTTGCCGCCGTGGCGGGGACGTTCGAAATTGCCTGCTACCTGCACCGCAGCGGAGTCGCTGGGGAACATGATCTCTGTATCGTCAGGCCATTCGTGGCCACCTCCATGCCCACCGCGCGTTCCCGTGACGGTCGCAACATAGTCGCCTGGGCTAGGAACTGGGAGATCAATAAAGAAGGTCCCGTCTTCACCCGGAGTCACTTCCACTGATTCACTGAAGTCGGGGCCGGTGACCTCCATCCAATAGTTGAACTTGTGGTTCAGCTTCGTGACGGTGATGGCCACAGAGCTCGGCACCACCCCGTTCGGTGGGACACACTGATCTACCCAGACGGTTACCATTGGCTGCTCAGGCTTCGGCGGCTTGGGCGGCCTTGGGCACTCGTTGACGAAGAACTCTTGCGAGCCAGTCACGGTCACGGAGGGTTTCTTCTCGATGGAGGAGTCGTGCTTCGATTTAACTCCAGTCACCGTCGCCACGTAGGAACCGGGGCCGTTGATGTCTACCCATACAGACGCTCCTCCTTCGGCAGGATTCAGCGGCGTCTCGAAGTAGCTGCCTCCGGGTCCCGTCACCACCAGGGTGTAGGTGAACTTGTTCACGAGGCTGGAGACGGCAACTTCCACGCTTCCCGGCACCTCTCCGTAAGGAGTCACGCATTGATCGACAGTCACCTGAACGACGGGATTCGGCGGTGGAGGCTTGATCTCCTCGCAGTCGTTGTTCCAGATCGCGAGGTTACCCTCCGTCAGGTTCTGGCCAGCGAAGTAGGCTGGCTTTCCCTTGTTCTTGTACTCAAACGGGGGAATGATGTCGCTCTCGTGCTGCGAGGCGTGCCCGCTGATAACGCCGTTTGCGTTGAGCATGAGCATCACCCAGGGATTCTTCTCTGATCCGGTTGCGTGACAGAGCTTGATCATGTTTTGCGGGTTATCGTTGCCGTTCTTCGCTGTCTCGTCGTCTAGATCAGACTCATCAACGGGCGCGGGCTCCTCTGCGATGCGACTTTCCTCTGGTGCCGCCTCATCTGTTTCAGGAGTTGGCTCAGCACTATCGGTCGGTTCACCTGTCGGGGGTGCCGCGGGCTCCGGATCCGGCGCAGGCGCCGGCGGCGCGGGCTCGGGTGCTGGTGGCTCCGGAGCCGGTGCCGGAAGCTCCGGCTCAGGGGCCGGCTCGGGCGCGGGCGGTTCGGGTGTCGGGGCAGGATCCACCGCGGGCGCGACCGGCGCCACTTCGGTGGTAGCTCCTGGATCGACAGGTGCCGAATCGTCTGCGTAGACGGCTAGCGCGCCCGGGCCTAGGGTGAGCGCCGCTGCTGCGACAAGTGCGACCAAGGTGCGGCCGCCAAATGTACGACGCCCCGCATCGCTGCGGGTGCGCCGTTTCACTGTATTCATGTGCCTATTCCGTTCTGTTGATCGGTGCAGCACACGAGAAATCCGCAGGCTACACGCTGGTGGGTAAACCTGATCGGAGCCTAAATTTGGGCGGCAAATGGCACATCCGTGCGGATTACGTACTTTGTGTGGCACTCGGCGCAGTCGGGAGTTGAGACGGGGGTTGGCCGGCTGCGAGCAGCGTGTGATCGCTGGAGCAAGGCCCGCTGGGCGCACGTCCCTGCGACACACCCCGGTTCGACAAGCGGCAGTGGATCACGTAAACTCGTTCGAGGTAGTTGACTTCTGCCAAAATTTTCTATGCCCGTAGTGCTCTCAGGCCCAGTGTCTTGAGCGCGAAAAGGTGGAGAAAACTCTGATGCAGAAGTCGCCCATAGGGCGGTGGCTCAATTGGTAGAGCAGCGGTCTCCAAAACCGCAGGTTGCAGGTTCGAGTCCTGTCCGCCCTGCCGCACCCCACAACTCGGCGAAATCCGAGGGGTGGGGCAGATGAAAGGACGGTAGCCAGTGAGCACCAACGAGATCGACGAGACCGGTGGCGGTGTCGTTGAGCGCGCGAAGGCTGACCGGGCTGCCAAGAAATCCTGGATCGGCAGGATCGTGCTGTTCGTGCAGCAGGTCATCGCCGAGCTGAAGAAGGTCGTCACCCCAACTCGCAAAGAGTTGCTCAATTACACCCTCGTGGTGTTGGGCTTTGTCGTCGTCATGATGGCGCTCATCTGGGTGCTTGACCAGGCCTTCGGCTGGGTCACTGTATTCATCTTTGGCACGCCGCTGTAGCCGTACCGCAAGTACACGGCCCCAAACATCGGTTTCACGGCATTGCCCGCGATCCACTATCGAAAGCAAGAAAGTCAGATGACGAGCGAGAACAGCAACACACCCGAGGCCGACCTCGACGCGGCGCTCGACGCGCTTGCGAACCAGACAGACCCAGAAGCCGACGCCGTCGTTGAAGACGCGCTCGACATCGACAGTGCAGATGAGGCGGCCGCCGCCGCTGATGCGCTCGCCGATTCTGCATCGATCGAGGCTGCTGCAGGCGACGCTGAGGCCGATGAAGATCCCTACGCCACCTTTAAGCGCGAGCTGCGCGCTAAGCCGGGCAAGTGGTACGTCGTGCACAGCTACGCCGGGTACGAGCGCAAGGTGAAGTCAAACCTGTGGAACCGTCGCGAAACGATGGGTGCGGTCGACGACATCTATGAGATCCAGGTCCCCATGGAAGAGGTCATGGAGGTCAAGAACGGCCAGCGCAAGATGGTGACCCGCGTGCGGATCCCAGGCTACGTGCTGGTGCGTATGGATCTCAACGAGAACTCGTGGTCCGTGGTGCGGCACACCCCAGGCGTCACCGGCTTCGTCGGCAACGCTCATAACCCAGTACCACTGCGCTTCAATGAGGCGTTCGAAATGCTGAAGAGTACCGTCGAGCTTGAGCCCGCGACCACAGCCAAGGGCAAGGCCGCAGCCGTTGCAGCAGCCGCAGGCAACGTCGAGATCGACTTCGAGGTGGGCGAGACCATCACCATCAAGTCGGGCTCGTTCGAGGGCTTGCCTGGCACGATCAGCGAGATCAATCCGGCTGCGGGTAAGCTCACCGTTCTGGTGTCGCTCTTCGAACGCGAAACCCCGGTCGAGCTCAGCTTCGACCAGGTTACGAAGATGGTGTAGCGGCAAAGTTCGACAGTGGATCGGGCCGCACGCGGATCCGCCATCGTCAAATTTCACGCTCACAACTGAAGATTTCCGTGGGCAGCCAGCCCGCGGTTACCGCCCCGAGACCGACTCGGGAAGCGGGAGAAGCCGGTGAGAACCCGGTTTCGAGAGAGGAAATAACATGGCTAAGGCAAAGAAGGTCACAGGTCTGATTAAGCTTCAGATCTCGGCCGGCGCCGCGAACCCCGCACCCCCCGTGGGTCCTGCGCTGGGTCAGCACGGCGTCAACATTATGGAGTTCTGCAAGGCGTACAACGCTGCAACGGAATCCCAGCGAGGCAACGTCGTTCCCGTAGAAATCACCGTCTACGAGGATCGTTCGTTCACCTTCGTGCTCAAGACTCCCCCCGCCGCTGAGCTGCTGAAGAAGGCTGCCGGCGTGCAGAAGGGCTCGGGCACCCCGCACACCGTGAAGGTTGCCAAGGTTACCGCCGAGCAGATTCGCCAGATCGCCGAGCAGAAGCAGGCCGATCTGAACGCGAACGACATCGACGCGGCAGCAAAGATCATTGCGGGCACCGCCCGTTCCATGGGCATCACGGTCGAGTAAGGGGCTACGAACATGGCACAGAAGTCAAAGGCATATCGCGCCGCCCTCGCCAAGCTCGAGGATGGCAAGTTCTACACTCCCGCTGAGGCTGTCGCCCTGGCGAAGGAGACAGGTTCAAAGAAGACTGACTCGACCGTTGAGGTTGCCGTCAAGCTCGGTGTTGATCCCCGCAAGGCAGACCAGATGGTGCGTGGCACCGTCAGCCTGCCCCACGGCACCGGCAAGACCGCCCGCGTCATCGTGTTCGCGACGGGTGCTGCGGCCGAGGCTGCAATCGCCGCCGGAGCTGACGAGGTCGGTGGCGACGAACTGATCGAAAAGGTGGCTGCTGGCTACACCGACTTCGATTCGGCTGTCTCGACCCCCGAGCTCATGGGCAAGGTTGGTCGTCTCGGTAAGGTGCTGGGCCCCCGCGGACTCATGCCGAACCCGAAGACCGGCACCGTGACCGTTGATGCTGCCAAGGCAGTTACCGACATCAAGGGCGGCAAGATCGAGTTCCGCGTTGACAAGCACTCCAACGTGCACTTCATCGTGGGCAAGGCATCGTTCTCGGAAGAGCAGTTGCACGACAACCTCACCGCCGTGCTCGATGAGATCCTGCGCCTGAAGCCGACCTCGGCAAAGGGAAAGTACGTGCAGAAGGGTGCCGTGTCGACCACGTTCGGCCCCGGAATTCCGCTCGATACCAGCGCTTTCTAAATCTCGCTCACACAAAACCCCTGGCCAGCCGGCCGGGGGTTTTGTGCTTGTGTGGGGTTGTTCGGGCTGGTCGGGAAGAGGCGAATTGGTTGGTT
Organism: Leucobacter shiyiweii; assembly: GCF_052446065.1. Taxonomy (GTDB): domain Bacteria; phylum Actinomycetota; class Actinomycetes; order Actinomycetales; family Microbacteriaceae; genus Leucobacter. Next base: position 254,023 of record NZ_CM127080.1, read on the forward strand.
TTCGGTGAGTTCTGGCTGGCTGTAGCTGGTTTTGGGGTGGGCTTGTGTGAATTTGGGGTGGGCTTGTGTGAGTTTGCGGTGGGTGTGTGAGGGGCGCCCCTCCTGTTTTTCCCCAAATTGATGGAAATGCCCCTGATATGCATCAACTTGGGGAAAGCGGAGACCTGGGGAAGGCCTCGGCGGCTCGGGCGGGACTTCCGTAGGATTGGGACATGCCGACCCCTCAGACTCCGCCGAAGATCTCGGGGCTGAGCTATGTGCGCCCACTGGGTGAAGGCGGTTTCGCGAGTGTCTACCTGTACGAGCAAGATTTGCCGAGGCGGATGGTCGCAGTGAAGGCCCTCAAGAGCGGGCTCGAGTCGGCGGAAGAACGTGCAGACTTCCAGATCGAGACCGACGCGATGGCTCGGCTCGCTAGCCATCCCGCAATCGTTTCAGTGCACGGTGCTGGCGTGTCGGCAGACGGCCGACCCTACCTGGTGATGGAGCACTGCCCGGGCTCGATGCGCGAGCAGACGCGAAATCGTCCCGCGCAGCTCGCGCAGGTGCTTGACGTTGGGGTGCGCCTCGCGGGGGCTCTCGAGACCGCGCACCGAGCTGGCGTCTTGCACCGCGATATCAAACCCTCGAACGTGCTCATCACGACGATGGGCCGCCCGTCTCTCGCTGACTTCGGGATCGCTTCTTTGCGTGGGCGCACCTCCTCGGATATCGCGACGACTGCCGTCACCATTCCTTGGTCGGCACCCGAGGTTCTCAGCGGCCATACTGCTGGCACGGTGGCCACCGAGATATGGTCGCTCGGCGCCACGCTCTACACCTTTGCTGCCGGGCGCTCTCCGTTCGAGCTCTCCGACCCCGCGAAGAACACCCGGAGTCTGATCACGGCTCGAATTCTGAAGGCCAGCTACACCCCGATCCCGGGCGCCGAGGGCTACCAGGCACTTGATGCGGTGCTGAAAAAGGCAATGATGCCTCGGCCCGAGCAGCGCTTCACCTCGATGGACGCGTTTGCGGGGGTGTTGCAGCAGCTGCAGCGTCACTATGGGTTCGACGTGACACCCTTTGATATGACCCGTGACCTCTGGCCCGCTGATGAGTCGCAGGATGTTGCTTCTGGAGTCGTTCGCGGCCAGTCCATGAGCTCGGTCCGAGTGCAGAGCCGGGCCGAAGCTCGTGCCGCGTTGGCGCGTGAGCAGGCCGACCGCGACGGAGTCGTTCCAGATCCGCCGGCATCCTCGCTGCGTGCCGGTCTGATCGGTGCGGGCGCGGCAGTAGTCGTCATCGCGGTGGCGGTGGCCATCGCGGGTTGGCTAGGCCTGCTCTGATGCGCGCGCGGGGGGTAATCGGATGGATTTCGGCGGGGGTGACCCTTGCCCTCTTCGTGACGCTCGCAGTGGTCGCGGGCGGCTTTGATGCCCGCGAGACTCCGCGTGAGGAGGCCGGAGTGTGGGTCGCCCGCTCTGCGGGTCAGTACGCCCGGGTGAACACACTGACGGCCGAAATCGATGCGGTTCGTCAGGTCGAGAACCCCAGTGGGATCGTGCAGGCAGGTGCTATGGGGATGCTGCTCACCCAGGGGAATTCGAGGGCGTGGCCAATTGACTCAGCTAATCCCGCCAACCTCAGTGAAGCATCACCCGAGGGCGCAGGGGCGACTGCTTCCGCTGCCACCGAATCGGCTGGACAGGGCGCCGAGCAAGCGTTCACTGGTGCGGAGGACGCGATCCGCACCCCCGAAGGCACCAGTGAAGTGTACGCATCACTTGAGGCGGTACTCTTTCACACCGAGGCGGGCCAGGTGTATCTCTCGGCGGTGGATCCCGCGGCCGAACATGGGCTCGGCCCGGCTCAGCTGCTCGACCCACTCGCGGGCCAGGACGCCGGGGGCGACACCTTTCGCGCAGATGCGGCCGCGTTCGACACCGAGGCGGGCCTGATTGTACTGTTCACGGCAAGTACGAGCAGCGTGCGCTGGTTTGACGTCGCCACGGGGGAGTTCCGGCGGGGCGTGAGCGAGGTGCCGAGTGAGGTACCTGAAGACGCGCAGCTCGCCATTGTCGCAGGAGCGTGGGTGCTGTTCGATGCCGAGAGCGGAATCCTGTGGCGGGAACGAGCAGAGGCTCCCGTGCAACTCGACACGGAAGGTGTGGCGTTGTTGCAGTTCGCGAGCGGGGATTCCGCGGGGGTTGAGGCCCTCGTCGCGGACGAAAGTGGACTCTGGTCAGTGAGTGCTTCAGGCGACTCCGAGCGGATCGCTGAGGCATCGGGGGTACCCGCACGTCCGGTGTCCACGGGGGCCGAACGCATCGCCGCTTGGATCGGCGGGGCATCAGCGCACATGTGGACGCAGACGGGAGGTGTGGCCGAGCTAGAACTGGACGCTGCGGTCGAACTTCCAGGTGAGATTCAGCCAGCGATCCACTCGAATGGAAGCCGGGCGGTGCTCGCGGAGGTTCGCACCGGGATGCTGTGGCGGGTGCCCGATGGGCAGCTCATCCCTGTCGAGCAATGGCGACAGGTGACCCCGCCCAAGCAAGAAGTCGGGGCGCAGGTGACCGAAGACGTGGCCGAACAGCAGCCACCGGTCGCCGAGTCCGACACGTTCGGAGTGCGGGCCGGCGAACCCGCACCACTGCCTGTGTTGCTCAACGATTTTGATCCCAACCGCCGCGACGTGCTTACGATCGTGCCGGAGAGCTTGGGCGAAGGCACCGGGGGTCTCGACCCCAGCTTTGGCACAGTCGAGATGCTCAGTGACGGGCAGGGCCTCACGGTGCAGCCGAGTGCCGAAGCGACAGGCAGTGGGAGCTTCACGTATCGCGTCACGGACGGGCAAATGGTTTCGGAGCCCGCAACCGTGACGCTGACGGTCGTCGACGAATCGGTGAATACCGCACCGGAGTGGTGCCCGGTTGTCGGCTGTCAGCGCGCCTGGCCGAGCCCCGAACTCGCCCCTGGCGGTACGCTCGTGCTGCCACTCCTCGAGGGTTGGGTCGACGCAGAGGGCGACCCGATGGTGCTTGCAGCAGCGGTTCCGTCAGATCCAGCGGGTCCGCTGCGTACGCTAGTCACCGCTGATGGAAAACTCGCCGTGAGGCACCTCGATCCTGCTGCCGCGGACGGGGAAGCGGTGATTCGGGTGACCGTGGCTGATGCCCGAGGCGAGCTGCGCGAACGCGAGCTACGCGTGCAGGTAGGGTCTAACGCCGCGATCGAATTCGCCTCCATCGCACGCACGGTGCAGGCTGGGGATGCCACGGTGTTTCGCCCGCTCGAACGCGTCACTGGCGGATCTGGCTCATTCCAGTTGCTCGATGCCTCCGTGCAACAGGGTGCGCTCGACCTCACGATTGGTCAGGGGGTCGGAACGCTGACAGTGACTGCTGCGGCTGAGGGTGGTGCGCTCGTCGCGGTGACGGTCCGCGACATACTCACCGGGCAGGAGGTCTCGGGCGCGATACGTGTGACCGCAGTTGAAACGCGGTCGGCGCTCGCCATACCCACTTTGCGTGCGTTCGTGCGCCCCCTTGCTGACAGCACTGTCGAGATACTCGACGCGATTCCGGGGGCCGCGAGCCGCGGGCTCTCCGTGGAATCGGCGGCAGTTGTTGACGGCCGTCTCCGCGTCGACGTCATCGAGCATGCGCGCGTCAGAGTTTCGGGCGGTACCGCCGACGGGCAGCCCGGCCGCATCGGCTCGGCCGACGTCGTGGTGCGCGAAGGCGATGCGGCAGCCCGCGGCAGGCTCACCGTGTTTCAGGTTCCTGCATCGAGTGGCGGGGCGATCGCGGTGCCTGATGCTGCCACGGTGCGAGCCGGTTCGGTCGTTGACATTGCGGTGCTCGAAAATGACGTCGCGCCCCCAGGCGAGCGACTCGTCCTCCACCCAGAAGTGGTCGGCGCGGGCGAGGGGCTTGCCTTCGCGTCCGGGAGCCTCGTGCGCTATCTAGCGCCGAGCACCCCCGGCACACACACGCTGAGCTATACGACCTACGGTGCGAGCAGCCCCGAGCTCGGCGATACCGGCCAAATCACGGTCACAGTGCTTCCTGCTGGGGGAAATCGCGACCCACGACCGGAGGCAGTGACGGTGCGGCTCGCGCCAGGTGAGACCGTTCAGGCCGCCGTGCCATTGTCTGGCGTCGACCCCGACGGCGATCGGGTGCGGCTCGTCTCGGTGCAGGAGCCCGACGATTCGCAGGTGGTGGCAGTCGTGCAGCCCCGCAGCGGTGTCGTGCAGGTTGAGGCGTCTCCGAGTGCCTCCCGCGGGATACGATTTGCGAGCTACACGGTGCGCGATGACGGCGGCGGGGAGGCGACCGGCACACTGCGTATTATCGTGACCGATCCCGACGCTGGCGGACGCGCTCCGGTGGTCTACAGCGATTACGTGCGCATCGCACGAGGTATGAGCGATTCGGCAGTCGTCCGCCCACTCGATAACGATATCGACCCGTCCGGGGGGACGCTTGAACTCGTCTCAGTCGAGCCGAACGTGCCCGGTGGGGAGAGCTCTGCCGAGTACGCTGAGCTCGCTGATCGCCTCGACCTCGACGCGATCAGCGAGGGCGTGGTGCGTATCGCGGGGGGCGACGAACTGGGCACCGTCTCGTACCGGTACACGGTGGGTTCAACCGTGAGTGGGAGCACCGCCGACGGGCTCATCGTCGTGCAAGTCTCCGAGCGAGTGGGCTTGCAGGCGCCACGGGTCACCGACACGGTGCTCTCTGTCCGAGACCGCGCTGACTTCGCTGCGACCGGGGTGGATGTCGTCGACGGCCGAGTGAGATGGGCCACGGGCGACATCGCGGATCTCGAGCTTTCGCTGTGGGGTGCCGCTGCCGACCGATACCGGGTTACCGGCAACCGAATCCTCGGTGAGTATCGAGCAACGGGCGACCTTGTGCCATTCAAATTAAGCGGACTCGACACCACAGGCGCGGAAGTGGCGAGCTACGGATTTTTGGTCGTGCCGCCGCTTGACGAATTGCGGCTCAGCCTCAAGCCGGGCACCGCGCCACTCTCCGTGGATGAGGGCGGCTCAGCGAGCGTCGAGCTACGCACGCTACTCGATCTCGCACCCGGTGACCAGATCGTGGTCGGTAGTGGCGCCTTCGGGACGCAGCGGTCGCAGGCCAGTTGCGCATTGACGGGCGGTTCGACTGTGCGATACGCGTCGGGCCAGGGCGGGCCGTGGTCTGACATGTGCACCGTGCGCGTCAGACTCGCCGAGCAAACGACGTACACCGCACTCCCGCTGCCGGTGCGCATCATCCCGCGCGAGCCGGTCGCAGTGCTGAGGCCGCTCACACGAACGGTGGCTCCCGGCACCTCAGAGATGATTGCGCTGGGCACTATGGTCGAGTGGCAGGGCGGCCGGCAAGGCCAGATGGACTCGCTGAGGTTTACCGTCAGTGGCGGGGGGAGCGCGTTTCAGGTCAGCCAGTCTGGCGCGAGCTTGAATGTGCAAGCGCTTGCCGGCGCGACTCCGGGTGCGCAGGAGGACGTCACGGTGACTGTGAGCGGAGCCGGAGAGAGCCAGGCTGTTCTGACCCTCCGGGTTGGGGAGGCAGCGATCGATGCGCCGCGGGGTGCCTCGGTCGCCCTCACTTGCACCGTGGGCGCCGCCTGCAGCACTGAACTCGTCGGGCAAGCGGGAGAGTACGACCCGTTTGCGGGGAAGCCCGGGGGTGGGCTGCGGCTCGTCTCGGTCGACGCTGCCGCCTGCGCGATCGGCAGCTTCCGCGTTGATGGAAACGCCGTGCGCGTGAGCTTCGCCGAGCAGCGGGTCGCGGGAGGCACCTGTGAAGCGACGTTCACGGTGCGCGACGCTCAGAACCGGCAGGGGGTCGGGATCCTCAGTTTCGAAGCGCTTGGCGTGCCTCCGGCCCCGGCGCTCGTCGAACAGGTGGGTACCGACAACGCCGGCACCGGGATCACCCTCCGGGTGAGTCTCGGCGATGCACAGAACGCCTACCCGGCGCTTGACAGCGTAGTGATCGATCAGGACGGCTCGCAGATATCAGCCGCATGTACTCCTGCCGGCGCGAGTTTCACGTGCGTGGTGGGCGGCTTGACCCTGGGGGCGCAGCACCAGTTCTCGGCCCGAGCCATCAACGCGATCGGCACCTCGGCGAGGTCCCCTGCTGCTCTCGCCTGGGCCTACCGCGCGCCAGTGGTTCAGTCGGCGTCTGCCCAACAGGTTGCGGCTGAGGCCAGCGTTGATTCGGGTACCGTCCGGGTGCGAATCGCCGGTGGTGACGATGTGCAGGAGTATCAGTTCCTCCTCAATGGCACCTACTTCGGGAGCTTCCAGCCCGACCCGAACGCGAACTTCACCGTTGACCAGAACCTGGTCTTGCCCGTGGGCGATCACCAGTTCTCCGTTCGCCCCGTCAGTCGCTTCCCGCACCCTCTCAACGAATCGAATACCGGATCTGCGACCGCGCCACAGGCGCTGCTGATTGGCGGTCCGCCCAAGATTCGTAGCGTCACCCTTGCGACGGAACCCGGTTCGACGACCGTGGTCGCTACCGTTGATATCTCGGCAAACTGGGGTGCGGAGACTGCCTACGCTGTGGTCGATCACCCTGTCTGCCTTGCGACCACCCCGGGCACGCCGAGCGAGCCAGTCGTCTTCACAGGGATTCCGGGTGACACGATGGTAGTAACCGTCTGCGCAACGAACGACCGGGGCGACGCGGTGCCAGTGACTCGCGAGATTCTGGTGGGAGGAACGTAGTGCCCCGACCCATACCCGGCACATCGCCATTCGCACGCAGAGACCACCCGCACCCCGCACCGCACAGAGGAAGCCACCGATGAGCCCATCGCAGAACCCCGAACACCAGCCCCGCGCAGTCTCTGCGCCGACCGGACAACCCGTTGCCTCGCGCCCGGCCAGCCAGGGTGTCGCAGCGGCACTTGGGCCGCTGTCGAGCGAGCGTGCGACCTGGGCAGGCGATGCGCTGCGTACCACCGTCGACGCGATTGAGCAGGTCATTCACGGCAAGCGACGCGTGATTGAACTGGTGCTCGCGGCGCAGGTCGCAGAGGGGCACGTGTTGCTTGAAGATGTGCCGGGCACAGGCAAGACCGCCCTCGCACGCACCCTCGCTGCGGTCTCGCAGGGCAAATCGGCCCGAATTCAGTTCACCCCAGACCTCCTACCCGGCGACGTGACCGGTGTCACCGTCTACGACCAGGGCCGACAGAGCTTCGACTTTCACCCGGGGCCGATCTTTGCGAACGTGGTTCTCGCCGATGAGATCAACCGAGCGAGCCCGAAGACACAGTCGGCCCTGCTCGAGGTGATGGAGGAGCGACAGATTACCGTTGACGGAGTCTCGCACCCGGTGCCCGATCCGTTCATGGTGATAGCCACACAGAACCCGATTGAGCAGGCCGGCACGTACCGTCTGCCTGAGGCGCAACTTGACCGATTCATGGTGAAGACCTCGATTGGGTACCCAGATGAGGCGGCGATGCGGCGGATCCTGACCGAACAAACGGCTGCGGGCGGCCGCGGCCCGCAGGTGAAGCCGGTGATGACGGCGGGCACGCTCCTCCAGCTGCAGGCCTTTGCGGCAGAGGTCTACGTCAGCCCGCTCATCGCGGACTACCTCACCAGGCTCGTGGAAGCGACGCGCGCGGCCAGCGAGGTGCGACTCGGTGCCAGCGTGCGTGGGGCGTTGGCCCTACAACGGGCGGCTCGCGCCTGGGCGCTCGTGCACAGCCGAGGCTATGTGGTGCCTGACGATGTGCGTGACCTCGCGATCGCGGTGCTCGCGCACCGCATGGTGCTCGAACCCGAGGCCGAATTCGACGGGGTCACCGCCGAGCAGGTTGTCGGCCAGATTCTGCTCGACGTGCCCCAGCCCCAGGAGAACGGCACGGCGTGAGAGACATCCGGGTACGCCCGTTGGGACTGTTCGCGCTCGTCATCTTGGTGATGGGCGTGCTCGCTGGCGCGAGTTTCGGGTGGATCGAGGCCTGGTTCGTGGCCCTCGCCGCTGCAGCCCTGTTGCTCACCGCGTGGCCCTTTCTCCTTGGATCGCGTGACTATCGCGCATCGATTCGCCTCAGCCGGCAAAGTGTTGTCGCGGGTGGCGAGGTGCACGCAGAGATCGAGGTGGAGAACAGCGCCACGCGCCCGCAGCTACCCGCACTCATCGAGTTGCCGGTGGGGGAGGCGCTTCGAGAGATCCTCGTTCCGATGCTCGGGGGGCAGCAGAGCGCGACGATGAGCGCAGTTGTCCCGGCGATGCGGCGCGGTGTCGTGCGGGTGGGTCCACTCACGGTCGCGAGACGCGATCCACTCGGAATGCTGGGCCGTGAAGTCACGTGGCCCGATTCTCACCTCGTACACGTGCACCCGGTCACTGCGCCGCTACCCCCAGGCACCGCGGGCCTGGTGCGGGATCTCGAGGGTGCCCCAAGCCGTCGCCTCACCGATGCCGATCTGTCGTTTCACGCGGTGCGCGAGTACGCCCCGGGTGACGCGCTGCGGAACGTGCACTGGAAGTCAACGGCGAAGACCGGAACGCTCATGGTGCGCCAGTTCGAGGAGTCGCAGACGGCGCGGGTCGCGGTGCTGTTCGACGCCCGACGGGACGAATACGCGTCGGATGACGAATTCGAGCTGGGCGTGAGCCTCGCCGCTTCGCTCTCGGTGCAGGCGGTGCGCGAGGGGCGCGAACGATTCATCGCCTCAACCTGGGCGCCAGGGCGCGTGAGGCCCAGCGTCGACGGGGTCGAAGAGGTGCCATCGCGGGACGTCGTTCAACTCCTCGACGCGTGGGCAGAGCTACGTCCCGCGACGGAACATGCCGCCCGCATCGAGAGCCTCACCCGCGGTCTTGCCGAGTCGCGTCGCCAGCTCTCGATCGTCTACGTCGTGACGGGATCGATACCCGGCCTCGATCGTCTCCGCCGCGCAGCCGCGGCGTTCACCCCCGACGTACGTGTGGTCGCGGCGCGGTGCGAGTGGCTCGCCGACCCCGCCTTGCAGCACATTGACCCATTCACCGTCTGCACAGTGGGGGCCCTTGGCGACCTGCCCAGACTCATGCTGCGGGGATCGCGGTGACGCGCGCACCCTGGTCCGCATTCGTCGCGGCGGCCCTCGCCATTGCGCTGGGGGTGCTCGCAGCCTGGCCGATCTATCAGACGCCCTGGCTGCTCGTACCGGCTGCCGCGGGGCTGGTGCTGGGCAGTGGCCTCATTTGGGCAAGTCTGCGGCTGAACTGGTCCGCACCCATCCTCCTCACGATTGCGGCGCTCGCCTTCGCGCTTACCCTTTTGCCCGTCGCGGTACCCCAAGCACTTCTCGGGCCACCCGCTGGGCTCGTCCCGTGGGCCGCTGATGCGCTCGCCGCGGTGGTGTTGGGATGGAAGCAGCTTCTCACGCTCACACTGCCGGTTGGTACCTACCAAACAGTGGTCGTGCCCGCGTACCTGGTCTTCTTCGTCACCTCGCTTTCCACCGGGTGGATCGCGCAGCGCAGCAGCCGATTCGCCCCCCTCGCTGCGGCGCCGCTGCTCCTCCCGGTCGCTTTCGGAACGGTCTTCGGCGCTGCAGAGGTGAGCGCGCCGCTGCGGCTGGGGGCGGTATCGCTGGCGGCGCCACGCGAGGTGGCGCTGTGGGGAGCCGCAGCCGGGCTGGGCGCCGTGTGGGTGGCGTGGCACGCGGGCTCTGAGCGGCGGGCCGCGTTGCGGCTCGGCCGGACCGAGCGATCCGCTGCGGTGCGAGGCACGGCCACCCGCGTAGCTTCGGCGATCGCGATGCTGGCGCTCGCCGGCCTGGTCGGGGCTACCTTCGCCCCCGCGCTGAGTGGTGACCGTGTGGTGCCGCGCGACAGTGTGGACCCTGAACTTGTGCTGGCCGAACGGCCGAGTCCGTTGGCCGGGTATCGCGAGTGGAAGAATGACGCACGCATCGATGCCCCGCTGTTCGAAGTGAGTGGCGCGGATGCTGCAGGGGGCGATGCAGCTGCGGCAGGAGGCCTCCCTCCTCGCCTGCGCCTCGCGGTACTTGATCACTACGACGGCGTGAACTTTCAGGTGGGCTCGCACGCCGCCGGGCGCTTCACCCGATTTCCGAGTGCTCCGCAAGTTCTCGATCCGGTGCGGGTCAGCATCACCATCGCAGAAGGCTACACTGACATCTGGGCGCCGATTGCGTCGCTTGGCGAGCCGCCACAGTTTGTGGGCCCGCGGTCCGATTTGCTCGCCGACGCGTTCTACGTGAATCGCGACACGGGCGCCGCGATTGCCGTTCCGGGTGACCCAGGCAGCGAGGGCCTTGCCGCAGGCGACGGTTATGCCGCGATCATGAGCGCGGCCCCGGGGGGCCCGCTCACGGGAGATCCGGTCTCCGAGACCCCTTTGGTCGACCTCGAATCGATGCCTGAGCTCGCGGCGTGGGTCCGCACGCAGAATCAGCCCGCCACAGCTGCTGGCCTCACCGAGCTCGTGGAGTTGCTCCGCGGGCGCGGGTATCTGAGTCACGCTATAAGCGGCGCTGAGAGTGAGTGGGTCACTCGGCTCGCAGAGCAACACGGCACCCGCTTTGAACCGAGCGTGGGCGGGCACTCGACCGCGCGCCTCGAAGACCTCTTCGCTCAGCTCAACACGCAACAGCGCTCCGTCGGAGAGCGTGTCAGCGAGGCGCAGTTGGTCGCTGCAGTAGGCGATGACGAGCAGTTTGCGGCCGCGGCGGCGATGCTCGCGCGTGTGCTGGGGTTCGAGTCGCGCGTCGTGCTCGGGGTGCGACTCGGGGAGGGTGTACCCGGCGTGCCCGGCTGCCAAAGAGTGTGCACGGGTGAGCACCTCTCCGCTTGGATCGAGGTGCGTGGCGAGGCGGGGGAGTGGGTGCCGCTCGACGCGACCCCGCAGGCGACGTTGCCACCGACCTCACTTGCCGAGGGGGAGCAGCTACCCGAGTTCCCGACCACCCCCGAGGAGCGTGACGCGCGTGAGGTGGATCCACCACTGGGGTTCGGTGATCGCAGCGAGGTAGCCGACGAGGCGGAGCAAGTGGCGCCCCCTTCCGGCGTCTGGCCGGTGGTGCGGGCGGCATTGCTGGCTATCTCGGCGCTCGTGTTGCTTGTCGTGCCACTCCTCTTCCTTCCCCTGGCGAAGCGCTGGCGCGCGAGCCAGCGGCGGCGCGAGCCCATCGCCGAGTTGCGGGCAATCGGCGCATGGCTTGAGCTGGTGGATCGCGCGGCCGATTCCGGTGTGAGGCTTCCGCACACGATGGCGCGCAGCGATGCGGCGCGAGTGCTCGGCACCGATGCTGCCCGTCAGATCGCGTCCGAGGTGGATCGCGCGGTATTCGCGCCCGGCCAGTTCGGCGACGCGGATGCGGATCGCCTCTGGCGCCTCGTCGAAGACCAAGCTGCGGCCCATCGTGCCGAGGTCGGTTTCTGGGGCAGACTCCGCGAGGCATACGCGCTACGCTCATTGGGCATCCGGTTTCGTGGGAGCAGTGTGAGCAAGAGAGACTCGACGGCTGAATGGTCATGACCGGAAGAACAATCTTGAGGAGTGCAAACGCATGGTGAACATGAATGCCTTCGTGTGGGTAGCAATCGCGATCGCCGTCGTGATCATCGTTGTGGCAGTCGGACTGGGTGTGTGGTGGGTGCGCGCATCTCGGGCGAGGCGCGAGCACGAGGCCCAGCTCCGGGGGCTCGGCGTGGGATTTGACTCGGATCGGGGTGTGCGGGCCGCGGGGGGCGCCGCCGCGCCTTTCGAGCCTGGCCTGACGCAGTCGGAGCCGAATGACACTGTGCGGGTGACGCCGCTCAGCGGCATCGATTTCGACTACGAGCGCCTCGCGGCCGAACCGTTCCAGGCGCCCCCAGGGGTACCTCTCGGGCAACCGGTCTCGGCAGAACCTTTTTCGTGGACCGCAGCGATCAGCGAGCACGAACCTTTCGAGCTTCCTGAAGTTGAGCCGCTGCCCGCGACTGCGGCCCCGCCGGCAGTGCGGTCGGTTCCTCGGGTCACTCCGGAACCTGCAGGTGCCGCCTCCATCACTGAGGCCAGTGATTTCACCGAAGACCTTGACCGCACGACGGTCGTTCGCCGCGAGTCTCGCGTCGCCGGGCACCTGGTACTTCCCGACGGAGAAGAGTTGCCGTTGCACCGCGATAACGTGGTCGGGCGCAGACCCGAGAGTGTTCCGGGCGTGCACGCGGTCGTCATCCCAGATCCCACGCGCACGCTCTCCAAGACGCACGCTCGGCTCAGTCATGACGGCGAGGGCTGGGTGGTGGAAGATCTCGACTCCACCAACGGCGTCGTGCTGCTGCACGACGACGGCCGCGAGCAAGAACTCGATCCGAGGCAGCCGGTCATCGCGACGCCCCGCATCTTGCTGGGTACCCTCGAAATTGAGATCCGTGACGCCGCTGAACGTGACTGACATGATCGATTCGGGTGATTCGACGACGCGTTCTTCAAGCGCAGAGCGCAGCGCGCTGCCCTCGATGATTCGTCGTTCCAGGCGTACCGCTCGACTGACACGGTGGGGTTTCGGTGCGACCCTGCTGGCGTGCGCGCTCGGTCTGTGGTGGATCGCGCTGCTCGCCTGGGGATAACTGGTCTACCCGCTCAAGGGCTCAAACTGAGCGTTGCAGCGGATGTCTCCGTCACCGTTCGCTCGATGCCCAGAGATCACGCGCGTGGCTAATGTGCTGGGCCAAGAGTCTCTCCGCAGCGGCTGCGTCTCCCCGCTGCAGGAGGTGAACGAGCTGGTGGTGCTCTCGGGAAGAGTCGGCAAGCCGCCCCTCACGGGCGAGGGCGAGAAGGCCGTACATGCGGGTGCGAAGGCGCAGTGAAGTCGCAAGTTCAACGAGTTGGTCATTGCCCGAAAATGAGAGCAGCAAGGCGTGAAACTCTCGGTCGCTGCGAAGATACTCCTCGAGATCCTTGCGTTCGGCGGCGTTTGTGCAAACATCCGCAAGGTGCAACAGCGCCGAAAATGCGGCATGTGGAATGTTGCCCACCACCATGTGCATGGTGGGCGGTTCGATGAGCAGGCGGATTTGGGCGAGATCGTCGAGTTCTTTCTCGCTCATGGCCGTGATCCGAAAGCCTTTGTTTTTCACCGTCTCGACGAGGCCCTCGCGAGCGAGGTCCATCATTGCTTCGCGAACAGGGGTCGCAGACACCCCGAGGGCCTGCCCGAGAGTGGGCGCCGACACGAGTGAACCCTCGGCGATTTCGCCGGTGACAATCGCGGTGCGCAGTTTGCCGAGCACAGTTTCACGCAGGTTCAGCGCACGCTTCTCTTCGATGAGCGGAAACGATGCCGGAGTCTCGGGGCGAGCCTCGGTGGGGGTCATGGGTGCTCCTCCAAGCTTCGCGGGGACTTAACACAGTGGTTCTCTACACAGAATGATTGCGGTTTTAGCTAGCTAGGCTAGCTTATTGATACGCGGACCTATAGTCGATGGTTCATAACTGAAGGAGCATTCCATGTCGATCCGAGATATTGAAGTCACCATGCCCGACGGCAGCGTGCGTCGTTTTGGCGACATTGCTCCGGGTGCGGCGCTGGTGGTGAACGTGGCCTCAAAGTGCGGGTTCACTCCGCAGTACGGCGGGTTGGAAGAACTGCATCAGGAGTTCGGCCCGCAAGGCCTCACCGTGATTGGCTTGCCGTGCAACCAGTTTATGAAGCAGGAGCCGGGCACCGCCGAGGAAATCGGTGAGTTCTGTCAGGTCAACTACGGGGTAACCTTTCCGCTTCTCGAGAAGGCAAAGGTGAACGGAAAGAACGCAGCCCCGCTCTTCAAAGAACTCAAGCATGGCAAGGATCCGATGGGCGTGGGCGGTCCAGTTGCCTGGAACTTCGAGAAGTTTGTGGTGAGCGCTGACCCGGCGGATGGTTCCGAGCCGACCATCGTGAGGTTCCGTTCCACCACGGAACCCCAGCACGAGTCGATGCGCGAGGCGATCAAGCGGGCCATCGGGTAAAGGTCACGCGAAAGCTATGCATCGGGTGAAAGCTTGTTGAACGCTCACCAGCGCCACAGACCGCGGGCGTAGTCTTGGAAGAGGGGCGCAGAGCACGCCCCGAGTTCGAAAGGTGGGGCGTGAAAACCGTCAGTTACAACCTGAGGAAAAACCGCGCGGTGGGAGAGATCGGTGAACTGGCCGATCAGCACGAAGTCGATATTCTTTGCCTGCAAGAGGCGGATTCGATCGCGCTCCCCGCGCATCTTGGGCATATGCGTCTCGTGCATGCCACCGAGAATAACCGTCTCGGTCTCGCCATGTATGTGCGGGAGGAGCGTTACGCTGTGCGGGCGGCGCACACGTTTCGCCTGAAGGAGTCGTTGCACGACCGGGTGCTTGCCCCGGCGCACGAGCGTCTGCTGGGGGCGCGCTTGCACGACCGCGAGACGGGGCGCGATATTGTCGCCGCATCGTTCCACGCGGCCCCGCTGACGGCGCTCAACTCGCTGCGGCGGCATCAGATTCACGCGGCGCTCGCCGAGTTGCGGGTACTCGGGCCGGGACTGCCCGCTTTGATGGTCGGTGACTACAACTATCCGGTGTTTCAGAGTCGGCTCGATCGCAATATGCGCGAGGCGGGATATGACCTGACCCTCAGCGATAAGCGCACCTATACGCGGTACAAGATGTTTCGCGGGCACTTCGACTTCGCCACCTCGTCAGGTATGAGCATCCAGAGCGTGCGCACGCTCGATCGCGGCACGAGTGACCATTTGCCAATCCTGGTACACGCCGCCCTCGACATCGAGACGCAGCAGCAACTCATCGACCGGGGCGCAGTAGACCTGTCGGCCGTTTAGGCGCTCCGCAAGATCGGTCTTGAGTCGCGAGTCACGCCAGGCCGGACGCGAGCAACACGGCATACTTGTGCGAGTGACGACCACCAGCACTGCGGCCCGTTTCAGCGCCATAACCTGGATCGCCCGTGCGCTCCTCGCGGCGTTTGGTGTCGTGCTCGCGCTCATCGTGCTCCTCCCGTCCGAAGGCCACCGAGTGCTCGGCCTCGTCGAGACTCTTGCTGGGATTGCGACCCGCGCGGGCATTTCCTATCAACTCGCCTTCGCGACCCTTGAGTTCGGCGCGAACATCGCGTTGTTCGTACCCCTCGGACTGCTTGTGCCGATTGCCTTCGCGAGTTCCCCGGGCAGTGGAATTCGAGGCATTGCACCGGCGACGCTTTTCGGCACAGTGTGTGTCGGGGCGGCGACCTCTGTGCTGATCGAGCTGGCACAGCAGGTCATACCCGGCCGAGTGAGCTCCCCCGCTGACGTGCTGGCCAACACGATGGGTACGGCGCTAGGTGTGCTGTTACTGATCGCACTGCGCCGAGGCTTCGTCAGTGGATCACGCCAGGCTCACACACGCTGAACCTCACAGCCGTGGCGGCGCGCGCGGGGTAATTCCTCCAATAAACTCAGGTGAGTGCCCGCACGCCGCCAACCGAACGGTTCCCGATGGTAAAGAAGAAGCAACTCGAAGTCGAGCTTGCGTACCTGCGCGGCCGTTTTGAGGCGCTTTTCGCGCACAGCCCCGACCTCAATTACTTCATAGACACGTCCGGCCAGGTCTTTGAGATCAGTTCAGCTGCGGGGCCGATTTTACGCTTCACTGCCGAACAGCTCCAGCAGATGTCTTATCTCGACCTGGTGTATGAACAGGATCGTGAGCTTGTCGAGCAGCGGTTCGCGAGCGTGCTGAGCGGCGAGGTCCAACGATTCGAAACCCGCCTCATAGATGTCGACGGCGTGCCGATCGAGTTCGAGATCCTCGCAATTCCGGTGCAGGAGGGGGGCGAGCTCGTCGGGGCATTTGGCGTGGCGCGCGACATTAGTCGGCGAAAGGACGTCGAGCGGCAACTTTTGGCGAGCGAGCAGCGTTACCGTGCTCTCTTCGACGACAATGTCGACGCGGTGCTCACCTACGACACCGAGGGGCGTTTCGTCGCGATCAACCACGCCACTGAGGTGATGATGGGGTATGACGCCGACGAACTCATCGGTCAGCCATTCCTGCCCTACATCGTCCCCGCGATGCGCGAGTACACGATCGAGCAGTTTATGAGTGTGAAGCAAGGCGATCCGGTGCAGTACGAGACGGCGATGTTTAATCGCGCCGGCGAGGTCGTTGACCTGCATATCACCGTGATCCCCATCATGGTCGACGGTGAAATGCAGGGCATCCACTGCGTCGGCAAAGACATCACGAAGCGGAAGCAGCTTGAAGCCGCGCTTAACGACATGGCGTATCACGACTACCTCACCGGCCTCCCGAATCAGCGCTCGATGAATCGCCATCTCGCGGAGCTCATGGCCGCGCACCTGCCCTTCGCGCTGTATATGTTGGATCTCGACCGTTTCAAATCGGTCAACGACAGCTGGGGTCACGAGACCGGTGACCTCCTGCTGAAGTCGGTGACAAAGCGTCTTGCCGCTCGCATTCCACAAAACGCGAGGCTCTTTCGCTACGGTGGCGACGAAATGGTCGCGGTGCTGCAGTCTGCCGAAGAATCAGAGGTGATGCGTTTTGCCGAGCAGCTCCAAGAACTTTTCGAAGAGTCGTTCGTGATCAAAGACCACGAGGTGGTCGCATCCGCAAGCATCGGCATCGCGACGTTCCCCGAAGACGGTGACCTGATCGACACCATTTTCAGGAAAGCCGACAACGCGATGTATTTTGCGAAGCAGCACGGCCGCAACACGCACGCCGTGTACCGCGCCATCGCTCGCGAGGGCGAAGAACAGTTGCTGCAGCTCGAGATCGAGCTGCGCGGTGCGCTGCGCGCGGGCGAGATGTCGGTGAGATATCAGCCGCAGGTCAACCTCAAGACGGGTGCGCTGCACGGGATCGAGGCCCTGCTGCGATGGGACAGCCCCCGGCTTGGCCCCATCACTCCCGAGGACTTCATCCCGATCGCCGAAGAGAGCGGCATCATCGTCGAGCTCGGAACCTGGGTGCTCGATACGGCATGTGCACAGCTGGCCGACTGGCGTGAGCGTGGGCTCGGACGGCTGAAGGTCTCGGTGAACGTCTCGATCCACCAGTTCTACCATGACGATTTTCTCGTGACGCTGCGGCGAACCCTCGAAAAATACGCGGTGGATCCCACGCAGCTCGTGCTCGAAATCACCGAGTCGATCGCTTCGAACGCCGATCTTGTGGTGACGCAGCTGATCGAGCTGAAGAAGATCGGGGTCGAGGTTGCGATAGACGACTTTGGCACCGGCTACAGCTCGCTGCAGTACCTCAAGAACTATCCGATTGATTATATGAAGATCGATCGCACCTTTCTTGAGGAAATGGAGACAAGTCAGGCTGATCGCGATCTGATCGCGACCATCATCACGCTGGCGCACAACCTGGGGCTGCAGACCGTCGCCGAGGGGGCCGAGACTGAGGCGCACATCGAATTCTTACGCGCGCACGAGTCCGAATTTGCCCAGGGCTTCTATTTCAGCGGACCGTTGACTGCGGCACAGTTCGAGCGGTGGATCGCAGAGCGTTAACCGTCGCTGCTCAGCGCGGCCTTCACTCGGTGTGCCTCGCGCAGCCCGCTTTCGATCGCCCCATCGATGAAGCCGCCCCAGAGATCTGCATTGTCGGTCGTCGCGAAGTGCACGAGCCCTGCGGGCTGTTGCAGTTCGGCGAGGTCGCGGGTGAGGGCGCCCGGTCGGTGGGTCATCCAGGTGGTGCGCGAGAGAGGATCTTTCATCCAGTCGTGCGCGGTCACTTCGAGGACCTGCAACCCCGGCCGCACCGCGTCAACGGCGCGCTGCACCTCACCCACGTTGGTGACGTCGAGTTGGGTGTGATCAGGGCCAAAGCCCACCAGGATCGTGTGTACGGTGCCGTCGGTGTCGGTGTCGGTGTCGGTGTCGGTGCCGCGGTACTCGCTTTTCAGCACCGAAATGGGATGGTGTTGCGTGCCGTAGGCCGCGAAGCGGGGTACGTGACCGCGCACCTTGATCCACACTTTGGTGCCCTGCGACGCGACAGTGTCTGAGTTCGCGCGCAGCCACGCCTCGGGGAGTGCGGGCTCCCACTCGATACCAGACACTGCGTTTATCGGAAGCGTGCTTATGAGCCGACGGGCGCGAATGTGCTCGCCCGTCGCAGTGGTGACGACCACCTCATCCTCCTCTTGCGTCACCGATACCACCCCGGTATTCAAGCGGATGTCGCCCCGCACATCCTCAGCGATCGCAGAGGTCCACGCCGACATGCCTCCGACTACCCGGTAGGTTGAGGAGGCCTCGTGCATGAGCTGCCAGTGCCCGCCGGTCGCCGCGACCCATCTGAGGGCGCTTGAAAGGCCCACCTGGTCGAGGCGCGCATTGACGTGTCCCACCCACACCGACTCGTTGGCGTGACGCGACTCCTCATCGAGTGCGAGCGAATCGAAGCGGTCTTGCAGGCTGAGATCGTCGAGCTCCGCAATCGGGCCGCCGAGCGGATCGGTCCCGCGCGGCATCACGGTGCGCACATCGTCGACCACCAGTTGCTGCCCCTCATCGATCAGGGTCATGAAGTCCGCGACTGAGCCCTGCCGGCGCTCGCCGCCGGCGCCCAGCCAGTACATCTCTTCGGCGGCGGGGCTGCGCACGATCTCGCGCTGATAGCGGGTCATCTCGGCCCACGTATGGGGCTGTACCCAATGCACCCAGGTGCCCCCGAGCTCGAGCTCGTGGCCGAGCCGACGCTCGGTCCAGGTGCGGCCCCCCACCCGGTCGCGTGCTTCGAGCACGAGCACGCGATAGCCTGCGGCGCCCAGTTCGCGCGCAGCCACAAGGCCCGCGAATCCGGCACCAATGACGATGACATCAACAGGTTGGGCAACAGTGTCCATGGGGTTCCTCACGAGGTCTGGGGGTCTGCTCAGGCTAGAGCTCTGCTGTCGGGGTGAGCATGCTCACGGTGTTGAAATTGGTGGATCGCCTCATACGTTTGTATGGGAATGGCCTCAGCTTGCGGGTAGCTCCCCGCACTCCACCGCCGCGCGCACCGCGAGCCAGCACTCTGCCGCATCCTCCATTGAGTTGAGATCACGACCGGTAATCGACTCGATGCGAGCGATGCGCGCGACCAGTGTCTGCCGGTGAATGAAGAGCCGCTCGGCCGCGCGCACCCAACTTCGGTTTTCCTCGAGAAAGACCTGCAGGGTGTGCACCAGCGGCGTCCCCCGGTGTTGGTCGTAAGCCTGAAGCGTGCCCAGAACCTGTTCGGCGAGTGCGCGCAACTGGCTCGTTTCGCTCGGCAGAAACAGCGACGGGGCCGTTCCCGTGTCAAACCGCACGACTTCAGCCTCGCCCGATTGCGTCGTTCTTGAAAGCGCAATTTGTGCTTGCCGGGCAGCGCCGGCGAGCCCTTCCAACTCGCTAAAGCCTGCGCTTACCCCCACCCTGCCGACGGCTTCGGAGAGGCCGATGAGGGCTTGATCCGCTGCCGCGTCTGCACCGGTGAGCAGCAACAGGTGCGCGTCTTTGATCGTCGCGATCGCGGGGATGTGCTCGGAGGAAAACAGTGCCTGTGCGCGCTCGACAAGAAGCTGCGTGAGTGGTTGCAGGCGGAGATCAAGCGGATCCACCGTGAGGTGGGGTCGACATTCGTCTACGTCACGCACGACCAGGAAGAAGCGCTGTCGATGTCTGATCGCATCGCTGTCTTCAACAACGGCAGGATCGAACAGGTTGGCTCTGCTGAGGAACTCTACGAGACTCCGCAGACACTGTTCGTGGGGCGGTTCCTGGGAGAATCAACGGTCCTGGTAGGGAAGGGTGTGGCCTCAGGGGCCGGGCGCACTGCGGTCGATGTGGCCGGCCACCGGATCGAGGCGGACGGCGTGCGCGACGAGGCGGATCTGGCGATCCTGATCCGCCCTGAAAACCTCCGACTCGAGCCAGCGGGTACACAGGTAACGGGGGATCGGAATTCGATTCCGGTCACGGTGCTCGATGTCACCTACCTGGGGTCGTCGCGTCGGTACACGGTGCGGTTGCCCGACGGTGCGCCGGGCACGGTGCGTTTGAGCAACGAGGCTCGGGCGTTCGGGCTGGGCGAGGACGCGGTCATGACCTGGGGCGTAGAGTCGGGTGTGCTACTCGTCGATACTGGCGAAGCAGGGGAGTCAGCAACGTAGTCGTGCCGGCTGCCGGCTGCTGGTTGTCGGCTGTTGCTCGCAAATTTTGAAGTTAGGAACTCATGGGGAGAGCGGGGTCAGCGCGCTCGCTGCGGACGGTGTCTCGCGAGGTACCCACGGTAACTGCAGCGTTCGCGCTCCTCGCGTTCCTGGGGCTCCTCGGATTAGCGGGCTGCGCGGGGGGTGCCGAGGCGGCGGGTGCCGTGGCAGAGGGGCAAGATGCCCGCGTCATCGCGCAGCTCGCCGAGATCGCCCCGCGCGACTCGGACATCGAAGACTCGGTCGACTCGGCCAGCGAGGCGAGCTCCGCGGGCGCGCCGGGCGCAGGTGAACGTACGGTCACCGCGACCGAGTGCTGGAAGCCGTCGGAGAACATGATCGACGATGAGACGTTCCGCGTGCTGTGCAGAGTGCACTTTGAGGAGGCCGAGGCGAAGCGGTACCGCGACATGATCTGCATCGGAAACGTGACGGAAGACCCGGTGACGGAATACTGCACTCGCTGGGCCTACTACAGCGAGATGCCTCGATATGAAGATCAGGCGGGTTACCGAGCGTCGTAATTGTCACGGTGCTTCCGTGTCAGTGGCATGCTTAAGGGTACGTACCGAGACACCCGCGCAGGCGGGCGTGATTCAGACCGGTCTTTCTGAGGCTGAGCTCCGATCCCCGCCCAACACGCAACTGCTGCGGCCACACCTGGAGGAACACGCATGAGCCTGGCACACACCATGAAAAGCGGGCTACGTGTCGGGGCCGCACTCGCGGTCGGCGCGGCGCTTCTCCTGACCGTGGGATGCTCGGGTCGAGACGACGGATCTGGAGCGGCAGGCGCAGGTGGCGACTCAACCTCAGCAGGCACGAAGGTCAACCAATTCGCCATCGTGACCCCCGAGAAGGAGTCGGATTACGGTTGGAATCAGCAGGGCATCTGGGCCGCGCAGGCGGCCGCAGACGAATTGGGCATCACCCTCGACGACAATTCGAACGTCGGGTACGACAACACCGAGACGGTCCTTACCCAGGTCGCCGAAGCTGGGAACGACCTCATCATCGCCCACGCCAGCGGGTTCAACGCCGCAGGTCACCGCGTCGGGCTGCAAACCGGGGTGCCCACCCTGGTGGTTGACTTCGACAAGAACGAGCCCGGCAAGGTCGCCACGGTCATCACCCAGGGTCAGGAGGGTGCGTACCTCGCGGGGGTCGCGGCGGCCCAGTCGACCGAGACGAACACGGTCGGCATCGTCGCCTCGGCCGAAGATCTGAACTGGTTCTTGATGGCCGGCGGCTTCGCGCAGGGTGTCTATAGTGTGGATCCCACGATCAACGTCGTTATCGCCTACGTGGGGCCCGCGGCGTACGGTGACTCGGCCGGCGGCCGGGCCGTAACTAGCCAGGTGATCGCGGCCGGAGCCGACGTGATCTTCGGCATGGGCGACGGCGCGACCATCGGATACCTGCAGGCCATCGAGACCGCCGGCACTCCATACCCGATCCGCTATATCGCGACCATTGGTGATGTCACAGAGATCGTAGAAGACCCGGACATGGTGCTCACGTCGGTGATCTGGAATTTCACGGACGCCTATGTGGCGGCAATTCAGGATGTCGAGGCGGGCACGTTCGGCACGCGCACCTACGAGCTGACAGTCGCCAACGGGGGCCTCTCGCTGCAAGACAGCCCCGCGCTCACGGGCGAGGTGGCGGATGCCGTCGACGCGGCGACCGCGGGCATCATCGATGGCAGCGTGCAGGTCACACGTGCCACCGATCTGGCCGCTGTGCAGGCGATCATCGACGCCAAAGGGCGGTAGACGGGTCGATGATTCGACTCATCGAGATCACGAAGTCGTTTCCGGGGATCATTGCCTGCGACTCAATTTCGTTCGACATTGCGCCCGGCGAGGTGCACTGTCTACTCGGCGAGAACGGGGCGGGAAAGTCGACCCTCATTAGCATGCTGGCCGGGCTGCAGCAGCCCGACTCGGGCACGATCGAGGTTGACGGGCGCCCCACGGCGCTCGCCTCGCCCGCGGTCTCGTTGGGACATGGCATTGGGGTCGTGTACCAGCACTCCTCGCTGATTCCCTCGATGACCGTGCTCGAGAATCTCATGCTCAGTGGCAGTGGCAGTGGCAGTGGCAGTGGCAGTAGCAGTAGCAATAGCAGCGTCGGCGGAAGAGTCGGCGGTGCGCGAGACACACAACCTTTCTGGCTCGACCGCTCTGGCGCTCGGGCCCGCCTCGCCGAGCTCGCAGATCTGCTGGGCGCCAAGATCGACCCCGACATGCGCGCGGGTGATCTGGGCCTTGGACAGCAGCAGCAGGTCGAGATAGCGCGCGCGATGTGGCACGGCTCGCGGGTGCTCATTCTTGACGAGCCCACCTCGATGCTGACGCCGCTGGCGGTCGAGCACCTGTTCGCGAGCCTGACCCGGTTGAAGGCGCAGGGTCTTGCGGTGGTCTTTGTCACGCACAAGCTGCACGAGGCGCTCGCGGTGGGTGATGCGGTCACGGTGCTGCGCGCTGGGAGGGTCTCCGGTCGGATTGCGCCGGGCGAGATGCGGGCGTTGACTCCGGCCCAGTTGCAGGCGCGGATCCTCGCGGGCATGTTTGGTGCGGATCCGGCAGGCCCGGCACCGGCCAAGACAATTTCGGCCACGTGGCAACCGGAGCGCGCCGCCGGCCCGGTGACGCTGAAACTGCGCAGCCTCACCACCCGGGCGCGCTCGGGCGAGACACCGTTGGTCGACGTGAGCGTCGCGATCCACCAGGGAGAGATCGTGGGCGTCGCAGGGATCGACGGACACGGCCAGGCGCATCTCGCAGAGGCGATCGCGGGGCAGATCACGCTCATTTCGGGAAGCATCGCGCTGGACTCGCGTGACATTACGCGGCTCTCGGTGAAGGAACGACAGCGCCTGGGGGTGCGTTACGTCACCGACGATCGGCTGAACGAGGGCATCGTCGGCTCGCTCAGCGTGGCGCTCAATCTGGTGCTGAAGAAGATTGGGGAGCGTCCGTTTTGGAGCTGGGGGCGAATGAACGCTGCCGCGGTGCACGACGAGGCCGACGCGAGGATCGTCGAGTACGACATTCGCACCCCCTCTGCGGAGACTCGGGCGGGGACGCTCTCTGGCGGCAACATTCAGAAGATTCTCCTCGCGCGCGAGCTCTCTCATGCGCCGCGCGCGGTTGTCTTCCACAAGCCCACCGCCGGGCTCGACCTGAAGACCGTGCAGAAGGTGTGGGACTCCATTCGGGAGTTTGCCGGCGGCGGGGGAGCCGCGCTCGTCATCTCCACTGACCTCGACGAGTTGGTATCGCTCGCGGATCGGATCGTCGTGATGTCGGGCGGGCAGCTCGTCGGCGAGGTATCGTGCGGCGGGGATCGCGTGGCCGAGCGCGTGGGGGAGCTCATGGTCGGGCATCGGGCGGAGCGCCGATGAAGAGTTCGCCAGTGAACCAGCCGCCCCTGCAGGCCGCCGGTAAGCAGGCCGCCGAATCGCATAGCCGCCTGAGTCGTCAGCTGTACTCGGGCTTGCAGGTGCTGATCCGCACGCTCGCCCCCATCGTGCTAGCTCTCGTGGCAGCGGGCGGCATCATCTGGGCGATGGGGGTCAACCCGGTGCAGTTCTATGGCGACGTTCTCGCTCTCGGCCTGGGAGCTACCGGTTGGCAGAAGTCGCTCACGCTCATGGCTCCGCTGCTGCTCATCGCGCTCGGCCTGATCGTCGCTTTCCGCGCTCAGCTTTGGAACCTCAGCTTCAGCGGTACCTACCTTCTTGCGGCCGCGGTGGTGGCGGGCGCGGCGCCGGCCGTCATGCAGGCGCTGCCGTTTCTGCCCGGCGTGCTGCTGCTGTGTGTGATGGCGCTCGCTGTCGGCGCGGCGCTCGGCTTCCTCCCCGCGATTCTGAAAGCGAAGTACGGCACGAACGAGATTGTGACGAGCCTCATGATGTCGTTCATCGCGATCGGGGCCGCGAACCTGCTCGTGAAGGGCCCGTTCCAAGACCCCGGGGTCACGGTGCCGCAAACGCGGGTGCTCGATCTCGGGCTGATGCTACCGTTTATTCCGGGCACCCGCATTCACGTCGGCTTCGTCATCGCGCTCGTCATCGTGCTCGTGTTTCACGTGATCCTGACGCGTTCGGCCTTTGGCCTGAAGATCGACGTACTCGGCGCGAGCCCGAAGGCCGCGATGCACGCAGGCATCAACGTGAAGCGCCTGATCGTGGTGGTGTTTCTGCTCTCCTCGGGCCTGATCGCGCTCGCTGGCGCACTCGACATGCTGGGCCTCTGGGGCTACATGCGCACCGGATTCAATCCCACCTACGGAGACAAGATCCTGCCGTTCGTGTTTCTCGCTCGGCTCAGCCCGCTCGGGTCGATCCCGCTCGTCGCTTTCTACGCAGTGCTGGCAACGGGCGGCACGATCGCCGCTCAGCGGGTCGGCCTCTCGGTCGACTTTCTACTCATCATCGTGGCGCTGATCCTCTTCTTCATGACGCTCATTGAACTCGTCGGCACGCGTCGCGACCTCGGCAAGAGCTACCTCCCGGCGGGTCTCTTCTCGCGGGCGACGCGGGTGGGCGGCGCATCGTGATCCACCTGTTTTCTGAAGCCATGCTCACTGCATTTGTGCTTGCGGCGCTCGCGAGCGCGATGCCGTTGCTGCTCGCGGCGGTCGGCGAGACCGTCGGTGAGCAGTCGGGGGTGCTGAACCTCGGTGTCGAGGGGCTGCTGCTGGTCGGCGGCTACTTCGGCTTCGTCGCGACCCTGGCGACCGGAAGCTTCTGGCTGGGCTTCCTCGTCGGGGCCCTCGCGGGCGCCGCGCTTTCGGTGATCATGCTGCTGCTGTCGGTATTGCTGGGGCTGAACCAGATCGTTGTGGGTCTGGGTATCACGCTCGCCGGAACCGGCCTCACCAGCGTGTTGTACGATTTTAATTACGGGGATTCGAAGCCGCGGCTGGGGCTCGCAGAGTCGTGGCGGATCCCTCTTCTCAGCGACATCCCCGTGCTGGGGGAGAGCCTGTTTTCGCAGCCCGGCATCTTCGTCATCTCGCTGCTGCTCTTCATGCTGACGTGGGTGTGGATCACGCGAACGACCGGAGGGCTGCGACTGCGTGCGGCGGGCCAGATGCCGGCGGCGCTTGACGCGGCGGGCGGGAACGTCACGCTGACGCGCGCTGCGGCGGTGCTCTTCGGTGGTGCTCTCGCAGGGCTCGGCGGCGCATATTTGGCGCTGATCTCTGCGGGTACCTTCACGCCAGGCATGACGCACGGGCTTGGATTCCTGGTGATTGTCGTGGCGATGCTGGGGCGGGGTCGTTTGCCGTGGGTGCTCGCGATCGCGGTCGTTTACGGGCTGCTCGTGGCGCTGGGTACGGTGCTGCAGCTGACCACAGTGGATCTGCCCAACGACGTCATCACCATGTTGCCGTTCGTGGTGGTGATGGTGGTGTTGACGCTGTTCCCGCGGTCGTCGGCGCTACCGCCCGCGCTCGCTACGCCCTACGTGCGCGGGGCGCGCTGAGCCGCTCGTCATCGCGTGCTAGGTGGACGGCCGCGCAGGGTTCGAAGCTGGTGAACCCTGCGCCGCCGCCCACCTGAGTTGGGGGATCGCTGAACTCCACGCCGGCGCGCATCGGGTGGACGGCCGCGCACGGTTCAAAGCCGGTGAACCCTGCGCCGCCGCCCACACGGCAACTGGTGGGCCGGGAAGCCTACTTGTAAACGACGTAGACCTTTGACAGGGGTTCGGTAACGTTCCAGGTGCCCGTCCAGCCCTCCGGGAAGACTGCGAGGTCGCCCGCTTCGATTTCCTGTGGCTCTTCGCCATCGCGGGTCACAGTCATCTTGCCGCCGAGCACGTAGATGACTTCTCCGCCCTCGTCGAACGACCAGCGCGAGAGCCCTGTGGCGGTCTCCCACGTGCCGGCATGGAGGTTACCGTTCTCGGTGGAGAAGAGGTTGAACGTCTTCGTCTCGATCTCTGCGCCGAGCGGATCCGCCATGGGCTGCTGCAGCGGCTCAATCGCCTTCTGCGCGTCTGTGACTGATGAAATGTGGCTGATATGTGCCATGTGTTGCTCCTTTTAGGTGAGGGACTGAAGGGGTGCTTGGTGCGGGTGAGGGGCTGAAGGGGTTCTTGGTGCAGGTGAGGGGCTGAAGGGGTAATCGCTTCGGGTGGACGAGCGTGCAGGGTTCGAAGGCGATGAAGCCTGCGCCCTCGTCAGCCCGGGTTCTTGCGGGAGCCGCCGAGCGGGGCAGACCTCACTGCAGTACCTCGACCCCTACTGCAGCACCTCGACGATTTCGACGGGTTCGATGCGGCGCCCGGTGTAGAACGGCGTCTCCTCCCGAGCATGCCGCCGGGCATCGACCGCGCGCAACGCGCGCATCATATCGACGAGGTCGGTCAGCTCGTCGGCCTCCATGGGCAGCAACCACTCGTAGTCGCCGAGCGCGAAGGCCGAGACCGTGTTGGCCAGCACTCCGGTAAAGGCGGCTCCGGCGCGCCCGTGCTCACCGAGCATACGGCTGCGCTCGGCGGGATCGAGCAGGTACCACTCGAGTGATCGCACGAACGGATACACGGTCATCCATTGCTTCGGCTCGATGCCGCGCACGAACCCGGGAGCGTGCGACCGGTTGAACTCTGCTTCGCGGTGCACTCCGACGGCACCCCAGACGCGGATGAGTGGCTTGAGTAACGCCGTGCGTCGCAGCTGGCGCAACGCCCACTGCAGATCTTCAGCGGCCCCACCGTGCAGCCACACCATTAGGTCGGCGTCAGCGCGCATGCCGCTCACGTCATACCATCCGCGCAGGGTCACGTTCATGCCCTCGATCTCGTCCATCACGTCTTCGATCTCGCGCACGGCACCCTCGACGTCGCGCCCATCAAACACCTCCGGGTGCGACGAGCTCACCCGAAACACGGCGAACAGAGTGAATGGTTGACCCGCGCCGGGCAGGTCGACACTGTCGGCCGCTGCCGCCTCCGCGACGTGCGCGGCGTGCGCAGGGGCCGAATCGGTGGGGCTGGCGGGGACTGAGGGTGCGTCTATGTGATTCATTCTCCTATTATGCTCGGACGCTAGCGTGCTCTCCGGTATTCGAGGTTAAGCGAGCACACTTGCTCTCGGGCAGGTTTCATCTGCTGCCAAAGTATGTTGCTGCATCGAGACACTCGCGCGAATATTCCTCGCGTGTGATCGTCTTCAGCGCATGAGGGTCTAGAGTCACCTGCCGCCATAAACTGGGCGCATGACCGAGGCCAACCAGCAGCACCGCACCCCCACAACGGGCCCAGACTTCGCCGACCTGCGCGCGGCGCTCGGCGAACGCCTCACCACCGACCCCGCACTGATCGCGAACGTGGCGCGCGACAGTTCCCGCTATGAGCCCGAGGGGAGCCCTGCGGCGCTCGTCACCGCACGCGACACCGCAGACGTGCAGGCCACGCTCGCCTGGGCGAACGAGCACGGGGTGCCGGTGTCGGTGCGGGGCGCGGGCACAGGCCTCGCCGGGGGCGCCGCGGGGTACGACGGCGGGCTGATCCTCTCGCTCGCCGAAATGAACCAGATCATCAGCATCGACCCGGCGGATCGCCTCGCCGACGTGCAGCCCGGCGTGATCACGGCGGTGCTCGACGACGCGGCTCGGCAGCACGGGCTCTTCTTCCCGCCAGACCCGGCGAGCGCCCGCACTTCGACGGTCGGGGGCAACATCGCGACGAACGCCGGCGGGCTCCGCTGCATCGCGCACGGGGTGACGCGCGACGCGGTGGCGGCGCTCGAGGTGGTGCTGGCGGATGGCACCGTGATCCATACGGGAGCACGCACGCGGAAAAATGTGGTCGGGCTCGACCTGACCAGCCTGTTTGTCGGGTCGGAGGGCACGCTCGGGGTGATCACGCAGGCGACGGTGCGTCTGAAGTCGGTGCCCGAGGGGCCGGTGCGCACGTTCCGCGCGAGCTTCGACGCGATTGGGGCGGCGGGCGACGCGGTGACCGAGATCGTGGGCAGCGCGGTGCAGGTCGAGGTGCTCGAGTTGCTCGACGCGGAGAGCGTGCAGCTGATTGAGCAGTACCAGCCGTCGGGGCTCCAGGTGCCCGGGGCTGCGGTGCTGATCGGGCAGTGCGTGGGCCCGGGGGCGGATCACGCGGCCCGTCGGGTGGTCGAGATCTGCGCACGGCACGGCGCCACGGAGGCGACCGACCTCGCCGACGAGTCGCTGCTCGAGGCGCGGCGCATTGCGAACCCGGCGTTGCGTGCGGCGGGGTTGCGAGTCTCGTGTGATGTCGGGGTGCCGGTGAGTCGGCTCGCCGAGATGTTTGCGGGCATCGAGCGCGTGGCCGAACAGCATGGGCGGCGGGTGTCGGTGGTCGCGCACGCGGGAGATGGCAACCTGCACCCGACGGTCGAGGCGGCGGATACGCCCGAGGGATACCGCGTCGCTGCGATCGTGCTCGATGACATCACGCGACTCGCGCTGTCACTCGGCGGCACCATCAGTGGCGAGCACGGTATCGGCGCGGTGAAGCGGCACGAGTTGCCGTGGCAACTTGACGCGGGCGCGCTCGCCGCCCAGCGCGCGATCAAGCTCGCGCTTGATCCACGGGGCATCCTGACGCCTGGGCGCGCGCTGTAACGCGTGCTCGGGTGCGGAGCCCAGTGGAGGCTCCGCAGCCCACTGATCACTGCTGCCAGGACGGGTAGTACCCGACGTCGCACACTGACCACACCATGTTCTTCGGGCTCACTGGTCGCAGGTCTGGCAGCGCAAATGTGCTCTGCCCGTCGCCTCCGAAAGTGTCACCCAGGAGGCTAAAGAGAGCCGTATTAGCCGGAATACTGAGGAGGCGGCCATCGGCGGGCAGGCCCAGTGCCATGGTGTTGGAACTGAGCGTGAACTCACCCATTGTGCAGTCGACGGGGGCATCTCGGAGGCCACCGATGTAGGAATTGCCGAAGTAGCTGCTGAGCAGTGAGTTGCCTTCGGGGCCCTGCGGCCCGGCCGGGCCCATCGGACCAGACGGTCCGACCTCTCCCTGCGGCCCGGCCGGGCCGGCGACTCCTTGCTCGCCCTGGGGGCCCACCGCGCCCGGATTGCCCTGAAGCCCAATGAGACCCTGCGCGCCCTGCGGGCCCGCAGGTCCCTGTTCGCCTTGCTCGCCCTGGGGCCCCTGGGCTCCAACGCTGGCGATCATGATCCACGAAGAGCCCGAGCCGGGGACTTCACCGATGGTGGGCTGGGCTGCGACGAACGCGCTGCCGGAGTAGGTGACCACCGACGCGGGTGGTCCTGAGGTGTAGGGAACGGTCGCGCTCCACGCGCTCACAGCTGTCCACGCGGATGGGCCCGTTTCGCCCTGCACGCCTTGTGCTCCGGTAGCTCCAGTTGCTCCAGTTGCTCCTTGGGGCCCCGCTGGGCCGGTTGCTCCGGTTGCTCCGGTTTCGCCCTGTGGCCCGGCAGGCCCTGTTGCGCCTGTTGCGCCGTCGGCCCCCGTCTCGCCCTGTACGCCAGCTGGCCCGGTGGCGCCGTCGGCTCCGGTCTCGCCCTGCGCGCCAGTCGGTCCAGCAGGTCCGGTCGCTCCGGTCTCTCCTGTTGGGCCTACCGGTCCTGCGGGTCCGGCTGTCCCAGCGGATCCGTCGTTCCCAGCAGGTCCGGTGGCTCCGGCAGCTCCCTGCGGGCCAGCCGCCCCTGTCGCGCCTGTAGGCCCGGCCGCGCCATCCTTTCCGTCGGTACCCTCCGCACCCTGAAGTTCAGCGGGATCCACCTCGATAGGTTCACCTGTATTCCACACCACCGGAACCATGCTGGTGGGGCACGTTTCACCCGAGTCAATGAGAGTGAGCGTTTGGCTACTCAGATTGACGCACCCCAGCTGATTGCTCACAGCAGCTCCATCGCCTGAGGGCGTACAACCAAAGAGGCCGAGTGCAAGGGTGGAGGCGAGCGCGGGAAGCACAAGAATGCGTCGAGAGGGAAGAATTGTCATGCGCGACTTTCGAATAGTTGGATGGTGTCCATCTGATCCTATCGGTGCGACGCATGACATCGTTACCTCGAACGCCCGTGCACGTGTTCGGATGGTTCGCTAGTGTTCGCTGAGCCAGGCCTCGGTCTGACGCTCAGACTCCGTGGGTGCACGCGAGTGCCCACATTCGATGCATTGCCATACGTCGTCGCGGGGCCACATCAGGAAGTATCTGCAAGTGGGGCAGATAGGGAGCCCGGAATGGTGAACCATCTCGATAGCGTACGACTTTCGTGGTTCCGAGGGAAGCCCCGGTGCGGCGCCTGGGGCGATGGCAGCTTCGACGTGGGCCTCAGACCCGCTCGGTGAGCGAGCGGCGGCGGGCGATCTCTGCCGGCGTGTAGCTGGCGAGCGGATTGAGGCCAAGCTTCTGGCGTGCCGCAGCCACGAGCAGGTGGCGCACATGGCTGGCCTTGCCCGCCCGGAGGATCCGTGTGCGAAGCGTGTACGCATCGGTGACGGCCATTCGCGGAGCCCACACGGGAGAGCGGCGGCGGTCAGACACGCCTGCGGTCAGGTGCAGAAACGCTTGCGTGCAGCCGATGGCCGAGGCGAGATCCACACCGATCGAGATCGACGGAAGCGACTCCGGGGGCGCCCCGTTCTCGCCCTGAACGGCCTGCAGTGAACGCAGATCGGTATAGGCGGGAATGTAGGGGAGGCAGCGGGAGAAATCGACGCCGGCCGCAGCGATCTCATCGAGCGGGGTCTCAGGTGAGAAGCCCATGAATCGTTCGAACGTCCACTGAGAATCGGGGGCGAACGACGTGACCTGGGCTGCGAATCCGACGTTCATCACGAGGAGATCCGGGATGTCTTGGGCGCGGGCGCGCCGCGCGATAAGCGATCCGATCTCTGGCTTTGTGAGCTCTGACTCGTCGAGTACCAGCGACGCTCCGTGCATGAACGGTTCGATGTTGTCGGGGGTGACGCCGCTCAGGAAAACGTCGACCTCGGCATCCGGATTGATGTCGCGCACGCGGTCGACAAATACCTCAGCCTTTTTGCGCTCAAACGTTGAGGTGGCCGCGCCTTCGACACGGTTCACGTTCTCTGGCTCGAAGACCTCGGGGTCGGCGATGCTGAATCGGGTGACACCCATGCGCGCGAGCTTCAGACCAAGCTGGAAGCCGTCCCCGCCGACGCCGGCTATCGCGACCTTGGCGGCTAAGATGGCTCTTTGCTCGTCTTCGCTCCAGAACCCGAAGTTACGGGAGAATTCCGGCGAAGAAATCGTGCGGGTCATCGAGAAACCGGCTCGCTGAAGGTGCCCGAGGGTACGCGTCCGAAGTGGGCCATTCCGGGTTCCGCGGCCCGATAACGATCGATGAATCCGCCATTACGTGAGTTGACCTGCTCGGCAGAAGCGGGGATGTTGATTTCGATCGGGACGTTGTAATCGAGGTAGTGCTCGACGTAGCGTACTTCACCGATGCGTGTGATCGAGATGGCGCCGTTCAGGTGACGTTCAAGCCAAGGCTCAATGATCGCGAAGGTGCGCTCCAGCTCGTGATTCGCGATGTAGGCGAGCATGATTGCAAACAGGTGCCACTGCACGAGATCTTGCAGGGCGGCGTTCTCGTGACGGGCAATGACGCGCGAGACCTCTACGCTGCGGGCAGTGAGATCGCCCGGGGTGAAGGAATCGGGGCAGAATTCTTCGACCGGAAGCGGGTGTTCAGTTCCGCGGAGGATGAGCCTGGATACACCTACGACGCGCACCCCAGTGCGGTGGTTCTCGAACACGGCGAATGTGACCGATCGAGCATCGTCGGCGTCGCGATCAGTGCCGTCGTCTTGCAACTCGCTCTCATCGAGCTGGCCGGTCTGATCGACGTAGACCTTCCTGCGGAGATGGAAGTGCGCCGCATATTCCGCTTCGAGCCCGGGCATTGCGGTTCCATTGACGGCCAGCATGCCGCAAGCCAGTCTGGCTGTCGGATCTTCGGCAAAAATTGTGGAATCGATCACGGGAATTACCTCGTGATTGGAGACCGTGCGATCAAAGTGAGTCAACGCAGTATTCCCCCTGGAGGTTGCCCGGCTGTTGTTGCCATGCTCTATTCATGAATCCCCCGGGTGGTGAGCGTGAATCGCTCCTCGAAACCACATGCTCGATTAACCATACCGAAAACCACCACCGGCGTGGAGGGATCAGTTGGTAGGATGTATCCGCTACAGAAGTAGTGGTTGAGGTGAACAGGCCACAACACGACTTGAATTGAGGTGGTAGCGTGCGAAGCCAAACAGATCGCGATGACGTGCGCGCCAAGGTTCTACGCCGCGCGACCCAATATGTCGAATCTGTGGGCTTGTCGCTTGGAATTAGCGGAGCGCTGATTGATCAGCTTGTTGCAGACGCCGGGGTCACACCTCGCCAGTTCTCGCAGGTCTGGCCAACACCTGACGCGTTTCTCACCGACCTCTTTTGCGAGCTTGCAAACCAGGCACAAATTGATCGCGCAGACAGCGAAACTCTGCTGACAACGTGGCAGTACTTGAGCATGCGTACCGACGACCTTCGTACGCTCGAAGGTCGTCGTCGAGTGTTGATCGATGTGATCCGCACTGCCGCTGAATACAACTTCGATGTGGTAACGGCCTCGAATAAGTGGCGCACCTACGCCGCCCTCTCTACGACGATAATGTCGTGGCCCGATGGTGAAAAGCGCACGCGGGTGCTCGACGCGCTGCGTGCAAGTGAAATAGCTTTCGTTGAAACCATGGAGAGCTTCTATCGCAATGTGCTCCCGACTATCGGGTACCGGCTCAAAGCGGAATTTCACGACGACTTTCAGCCGTTTGTGGTGGCCGCAGCGTCGGTCATTGAGGGTCTAGGCATCGTCCGCTCGACCGTGCCCGCTCTCGTCGAGGCTCACTTCAACCTCCCCGTCGAGAATGGCACCGAACCGTGGTCCGTAGCTGCACTCGCCTTCGTCGGCGTCGTCGATGCCTTTATCGAGCCCGACCCCACGTTCGTTCCCGA
Source organism: Leucobacter shiyiweii (assembly GCF_052446065.1). Classification (GTDB taxonomy): domain Bacteria; phylum Actinomycetota; class Actinomycetes; order Actinomycetales; family Microbacteriaceae; genus Leucobacter. The sequence goes on from NZ_CM127080.1 coordinate 287,222, forward strand.
CGAGGCAATCTCGCGCCTCAACACGGGTGTAGACGTCACCCCGTCCTCGCAGTCCGAGTCTGACGACCTGTACTAGATCCGATCAGTACGAGATCAGATCAGTACTAGGCCGAACACACCTGAGGTCTCGACTAGCGACATCGCCGAAGTGGCACAAACGATCTGTACTTAGGGCAACCGGGCGTGATCCGTCAGCACGTCAATCGATGCTGCGGGGCCCGAGCGGCGAAGTCGTTCGAGCGTGCGTGCGAGTGAAACTGGTCGACCGTAATAGTATCCTTGCGCGCTACGCACCCCGAGGTCGACCATGACATCGACCATGGCTGGGCTTTCGATCCCTTCGACGACGATCGTGTATCCGAGATTGTCGCCGAACCCCTGGAGAGCTTTGAGTACCTCGCGTTGCCGGACATCGCCGAGGTTGTCGATCAGGCTCTTGTCGATTTTCAGAACGTCCATTGGGAAGTGCACGAGCGAACCGACAGACGAGTCGTCGGAGCCATAGTCGTCGAGCGCGATGAGCAATCCGGCATCTTGCAGGCGCTTGGCATCGTTGAGCAGATCTTCAGTGACCGAACGTAGCGAGCGCTCGTTTAATTCGATGCAGAGCGAAATGTTGGGATGCTCGCGGGCAGCTTCGCGCACGTATGGACCGAGTTCTGAGTCGCTGATCTGGCCGAGCTCAAGGTTGACGGTCATGCAGTTGATGCTGGGCTCCAGGAGGTAAAACTCTTCCGCCGCATCGAGGGCCTTTGTAATGACCTGCCTGGTCAATTCGTTCATCAGGCCTAGGCTTTTTGCCCGAGCCACGAGCGACGGTGCAGAGATAGGGCCGAGCTCGGGGTCGACGTAGCGTACAAGGGCTTCGAACGCCCAAATCTTGCCCTGGTCGACACTCACGATTGGCTGGAACGCGAGCGACAGGCGGTTCTCGCGAATCGCCCGCGCCACGATGTCGTTAGTGCGAGTCGAGCGGTGAGTGGAAATACTCACGACGCTTCCCTCGACCGATCCGCCCGGACCCCGAGATCTCTTTACCTGCAGCATCGTGCGGTCTGCGTCGGCGACGAGGGTCTGCGCGTCGAGCTCGCGGTGGCTTGAGAACGCGAGACCGGCGCTCACGACTGGCCGCATGTCATGGCCTTCTACCCTGAGTGGTTGGCTCACCGCTTCAACAATCTTGTCGGCGGATTCCTTTGCTTGCTCGAGCGATACGAGTCCCGTGAGGATCACCACGAACTCGTCGCCTCCGACGCGTGACACGATGTCTCCACCCCCGGCCGCGCTCTGCAGGCGCTCCGCGACGGCCCGCAACAGTTCGTCGCCCGCGAGGTGTCCGAAGCTGTCGTTGAGCTTCTTGAATTCGTCGAGGTCGATGAAGAGCAGCGCAATTCCCTCGTGATACGGGCGATTTTCGTTTGCCTCGGTGAGGGCTTCTTGGAAGGCCCCGTAGTTGGGCAACCCAGTGAGTGGATCGGTGTTTGCGCGGCGCTCGAGCGTGTCGACTTCAACCTGGATGCGCGCCGCTTCGCTCGCCATATGCGCGAGAGATGCAAGCGCGCGCTCGTCGTCGCGTGCGAACGGCGCCCCGCCTATCTTCCGTGACGCGACCAGGTACTGAGTGGTGTCGGGTTTGATATTGACAGCCACACCGATTTCGCCCGGGCCTGGCTCCCTGTCGCGGAGTTCCACGAAGTTTGCCTGCAGGATGGACTGTGCCCGGCACTGTAACGCGGTGGCGAGGCCGCTCCCGGTTTCGCGGGGGAGCTCAATTGCCGCTTCCACGATTGCGTTCAGCCGGCGTTCATTCCTGTCGTAGCGCATGCGCTGCGAGAGGGCATAGAACACCAGCGCTGCGAGCAGCACGACAAAGGGTGTCAGGTTCGCTTCCGGATCGTGTTCGAGCCAGTTGATCACTGACGAGTCGACGTAGTTCATGAGCGTGGCCGCCGTGGTCACGACGAGAATGATGATGCCGATGCGCTTCGGGCTGAAGGCTGAGAGTCCGAAGCCACGTTCGACCTCCGTGCGGCCCCACTGCCGGGCGAGCTCACCGAGCAGGATCAGGGCGTAGTACACAGTTGTCGCCACGAGAAAACTGAGTGGTAGCCAGACTCCAACATCGACGAGGCTCAGCTGAGTTCCAACGAAGACAAACGCGGAGGCGGAACTGAGCCCCGTCACGTAGAGCCCGTAGAGGATCCGTCGACGCAGGAACACCTGAGATATGAGGAGCCCGATTGCCCAGATGCAGACGCCAAGCACCGGGGACTCTTCAGCCGGTTGGATGGCAAGCATCGAAATGGCGACGCCCACGTGGGGCAGCCCGGGGATTTTGCCCACAGGCAACTGGAACGAACCCGAGATGATCACCCCAGCGATCACGGTGATCACGAGCGTCAGTGATGATGGCGGGAAACCGATCAGCCCATAGACGCCGTAGCCGATGACGCCGAGGGCAAATATGGCGAAGGGCGCGGCAAAGATGATGTCCCGTTTGGTTGCGCGCATGCGTCCCACCACGGCCCCCCTCCCGCGCTGCGGCGATGTGTGCGCCGAGCGAGACGCGACCTGCAGCAACTTTGCAGTCTCAATAATGGCACGCTGGACGGATGAATGCCGAAGTTATGTGGAGGCTATCCGCGTACGGTGATTTCAGCCCTACTTGGCCTCGCGCCTGCTCTTGATTCTCTTGATTAACAATTGGGTGAAGATGAATACGAGGTAGAGGGAGAACATCACGTTGCCCCAGAACGGGTCGACAGCTCCCGCAAGGAACGAACTGAACGGGACCGCCACGCAGGCTGAGAGTCCAATGATCAGGGCGCTCCGGAGGTCAACGTTCTTCCGTGCCATATTTCCGAGGGTGCCAGATATTGATCCGGGAATCATCATCACGAGTGATGATCCCTTGGCATCGAGATCATTTGAGCCGAAGAAGAACATCAGTACCGGAACGACGATGATTCCCCCGCCAACTCCGAGAAGTCCAGAGAGAATGCCGGTGATTACGCCGGTGATCACGAGCATCACCACGGTCAGGGTGGTGATGTCAATTTGGTCGCTGCGTTGCGGCACGATCAGCCACAGACTCACAATGACAACGAGGAGAAACCCGAGGAAGGCCCACTGCAACACAGAAGTGGGGAGCCTTGAGAGCAAGTGGCTTCCGAGCTGCGCGCCCACCACGATGCCTCCAGCGAGGCACAGCGCGGCTACCCAATCCACATTTCCCTGCAGGCCGTAGGAGATCGAGCCGACGACAGCGGTGGGAAGAATCGCTGCAACTGAAGTGCCAGCCGCGAAGCGCTGAGACATTCCGAGCCACAGCACCAGCGCAGGAACGATGATGGTTCCGCCGCCGATCCCAAATAGACCCGACAAGAGCCCAGCGGCAATGCCGATCACGATCAAGGGGAAAAATGCGAATTTGGTCGTTTCAGTCATCACGTTTCTGTTTTCTCGAAGTGGGCGCCGTAGGGGGGTGCTGGGTCAATGCATCCAGTGGATCTAGCCGATAACGACCATCGCGGAGCCGTCAGAGCGGGGATCGCTCGCCGCGAGGTACCCCGCTGGCGTGACTTGGATCAGGTTCGAATGCCCGAGGTCTTCCGTATGCGGCGGCACGATTGTCAGGGGGAACCCCGCGGCGGCGATCGACGATTTCGTTTCGTGTGCAACGTCATCCTCAATCACCACGCTCACGGCACCGCCGGCATCGGGCTCCGCCACCATCCATCGGGGGGCGTGCGTAGCCTCCTGCGGAGACGCCCCACCCAAGGAACGCAAAAGCAGCTGGGCATGGATCTGTGGCTGTGCCGATCCGCCCATAGTGGCCGGAACCCACGCAATCTCGTCGCCCTGCAAAACGAGCACTGGCATGAGCGTGTGGCGCGGGCGCTTGCCGGGCGCAAACGCGTTCGGCGATTCGGGATCGAGCGAGAAGGAGGTGCCGCGGTTCTGAAAGATGATGCCGGACTGTGGTTCGCGGATGGCCGCCCCGAAGGCCCAGTAAACCGAGTTGATGAGCGATACCGCCCACCCATCTGAGGTGATGGCGCTGAGGCCGACCGTGTCTCCGCTGGCTTTGCCCTGGCCGGGGAGAGGGTGTTCGGGCGCGTCCATCTTGATCAGTTGCTCGCCGGAGACCCCGTAGTCCGGGTCGGCCAGTGCCGCGGCACGCACGGCATTGCTCGCGCGGAAGGCTTCAGCCAGGCGGCCAGCCCCCGCACCGAGTGGATCGTGGATCGGGGTGTGGTCGGAACCTTCTGCCGTGCCCGCCACGGCGTTGAGTGCGCGAATCAGCGCGAAACCGGAGGTGTTGGGCGGCCCGGTGACCACCCGATACCCCTCAAACGACCCTTCGAGCGGATCGGCCCAGCTGGCCTGGTAGGCGGCGGTGTCGCTGAGGCTGATCTTTGATCCGAGCTGCCTGAGACCCGCGACCCAGGTCTGAGCAACCTGCCCCGTGTAGAACTCGTCTGGCCCGTGCTCGGAGAGTCGATCGAGGGTATCGGCGAGGGCTGCTTGTCGCAGAAGCGCGCCCTCTGCGAGGGGCTCTCCGCCTGGGAGGAAGAGCTCCGCGCAGCCTGGATCCTGCGCCAACACCTCGCGATCGTCGCGGATCGCACGTGCGACCGAGCGTGAGTTGGGGATGCCGTCGCGGGCATAGGCGGTGGCAGAGGCGAGGTGATCCGCCCAGCTCAGCTTGGCTCCCAGCTTGTGCAGCGCCTCCCAGCCGCGCACCCCACCGGGAACGGTGACCGTGTCGATGCCGCGCAGCGGAAGCTCATGTCCGTACGTCTTGCGGAGGGTTTCGAGGGACTGGTCCTGGGGTGCGGTGCCGGTCGCATTCAAAAAGTGGATCCCGCCGTCGGGGCTTCGCACCAGCGCAACGAGGTCGCCTCCGAGCGCGACGTTGTTGGGATAGACCACGCAGAGGGCCGCCGCCGCCGCGAGCGCCGCGTCGATCGCGGTGCCGCCGGCGCGGATTGCCTGCGCACCGGCCTCGGTGGCCAGGTGATGCGACGTGGAGATGGCACCAAGCTGGGAGGTCTGCGTGTTCACGATATGTATTCCATCTCTGCGGTCGATTGATCGGTGGCGCGCACAATTTCTTCTCTGATTACCCGCACGTGTTCGTGGGCCTCGTGCTCGGCGAGCGCGCCATCGCGCGCGGCGATGGCCTCGAAGATGCGCCGATGTGACACGCTCGACGCGGTGCGCCGGGACTTGGTGAGATAGCGTTTTGCGCGGCTGGGTGCAATCTGCTGCGAGATGCGCTCGTTCAGCAACGCAAGGTGGGGGTTGTGCGTGTACTGGGCGATGGCTTGGTGAAACGCGCGGTCCAGCTCCGCGTATCTCTCGTTCGAAACGTCTTGTTCCATCTCGAGAACTAACTCCTCGAGCAGCGCAATGTCGCGCGGGGTGGCGCGCAGGGCGGTGATGCGCGCCATCGGCGGTTCGATGATCGCACGCAATTCCATGATCTCACCGAGCTCGTCACCACGGGTGATGTCGAAACCAAAGTCAGCATCTGCAAGTTGTGACCGATCGCCGGGGTTGAGCACTACGGTTCCGCGACCCGGCCTGCGATCCACGAGCCCGCGACTTTCGAGCTCGTGGAGAGCCTGGCGAATAGAAACTCTGGATACGCCCAGGAGTGTGGCGAGTTCTCGCTCCGAAGGAAGACGTTCGCCGGGGGGGAGCGAGCCTTCAAGGATCAGTCGTTCGAGGTCGACAGAGAGACGGTCAGGAATTGAGAGGCTGGGTCCTCGCGAAAGCGCTAACCAATCCATCGGGCATTCCTTTCACATTCATGTCTAAAAAGTATGGTGACTCACTGGTTAAAAACTATCTGCTCCGCGCACACGTCGGCCGACGTGTTTCCGGGAATTATTAGGAGCGTTTCGAGCAGATTTCCCGTTTGACGCGACTGCTAGAAGCGGGGTAGTGTCCATGTAGCTTAGTCAGTTGGTCTGACCATCCGCCACTGAGGACAGCCTACCTCTCCGGTGATCCTGACTGATGGCCAGTTCAAGATCTGCACGGGCGACAGCGCACCGAACATCTACTACAGCGAAGACAATGAGCTCATCGGGGTTGAGATTGACCTAGCGGCCGCTCTCGCCGAAGAGCTGGGGCTTGAACTGAGCTTGGAAGAGTACGCATTCGCTGGCCTCATCCCTGCGCTGCAGGCCAAGCAGTGCGACGCGATCATGGGTTCGCTCTACATCAAACCCGAGCGTGAGGAGATCGCAAACTTCGTGCCCTACCTCTATTCCGGCACGGCAGTAGCAGTTACCCCCGAGAACCCGAAGGGCGTCACTTGATACGACGACAGTCTGTGCGGAGTTCGCGTCGTTGGGATCAACGGTGCGACCGGTGCCGCAGCCGCCGAAGAGCTTTCGGGCGAGTGCGTCGCAGACGGCAAGCCAGCGATTGACATCACTCTGGTAGACGAGGGAACGAACGCCCTGCAGCAGGTCATTGCTGGCCAGGTCGATGCCTTTATTGACACCTCTGAGATCGTGAGCTTCTACGCGCAGCGGGCCGAAGGCCAGTTCGAAATGGTAGGCGAGCCCTTTGGCAAGGTTCGCATCGGCGCAGCCACCCTGAAGGCCAATACCGAGCTCAACGAGGCTCTCGATGCTGCGTTCCAAGAGATGATCGACAATGGCACGTACCAGGCGATCCTCGCTGACTGGGGTGTCGAGTCAAACGACATCACGCTCGGCGAATAGCTCACTCCGGGTACCGGGGCGGGGTGTCAAATAGTCGGCTCCCGCCCCGGCACACACACTTCTGATTGAAAGAGTCTCAGCTATGAATTTCGACTGGACCTACTTCTGGCAAAGCCTGTTCACCCCGAGTCCCCAGTTCCTGAACGGGCTCGCGCTGACCATCATCATCTCAGTCGTGGCCATGAGCCTCGCTCTGATCTTGGGCTTGATCGTCGCGCTCATGGGCCGCAGCAGATTCGCGCCGTTGCGTATCTTCGCGAGCCTCTACATCTGGATCATCCGTGGCACCCCGTTGCTGGTACAACTAGTGATCATTTACACGGGCTTCGCTGCGGCGAACCTGTTCCGTTTTGAAGACATCACCGTTGGCTTCCTCATCAAGGGCGCAGTGCAGGCGGCAATCGTGGCACTGATGCTGAACGAGAGCGCGTACATTTCGGAGATCGTCAGGGGTGGACTCGAATCCATCGAAAAGGGCCAGACTGAGGCTGCGCTGTCGCTCGGCATGACCTCGCTCAGCACCATGCGGTGGATCATCGTTCCGCAAGCGATTCGCGTGATGGTGCCGCCGCTCGGCAACTCGTTCAATGGGCTCATGAAGAGTACTTCGATCTTGTCGATTATCGGTGTCGCCGAAATGTTCCAGGTCGGCTCGAGTATGAGCGCAGCGACCTTCAAGGTCTTCGAGATCTACATCGTGGTCGCGCTCTACTACCTGCTCCTCACGACCGTCTGGACCTTCATCCAGACCGGAATCGAGAACTGGCTCAATGCTAAGGCAGGCCTCCCGAAGGCAGAATCGGTTTGGAAGCGGCTATTTGGTAGCAGCGGCCGGGCCGAACGATCTGTCCAGAAAATGCGTATCGAAGCACAGCTGAAGAGGGCCTCCGCATGAACACTGACTCTTTCACCACGCCAATTCCTACCGCGAGCGGGCCCATTGTGGTCACTCGCAACGTCAACAAGTGGTTCGGCGACCGCCACATCCTGTCGGATGTCTCACTCGAGATCAACCGGGGTGAGGTCGTTGTCTTGGTCGGCCCGTCCGGCGCAGGCAAGACCACGTTCTTGCGCACCCTTAACCAGCTCGAGCCGATTGAAAGTGGCGAGATCTGGGTCAACGATGCTCACATGAGTGGGGTCGGGGAGTCGGGTCGCGCTGAGAAGCGCTCCGAGCGTGCATTGGCGCGGCAGCGAGCAGACATCGGGTTTGTATTTCAGCACTTCAACCTTTTCCCTCACATGACAGTGCTTGAGAACATCTGGCATTCCCCCGTCAGGGTGAAGGGAGAGTCGAAGGCCAAGGCGATCGACTATGCAAAGACGCTGCTCGACCGTGTCGGGCTCTCTGACAAGGCCGATGCGCGACCTCGTTCGCTCTCAGGCGGGCAGCAGCAGCGCGTGGCTATTGCGAGAGCGCTGGCCATGCGGCCCGCGCTGATGCTCTTCGACGAGCCGACGAGTGCGCTTGATCCGGAGATGGTCGGCGAAGTCCTGCAGGTAATGAAGGATCTCGCGCAGGCGGGGATGACCATGATTATCGTCAGCCACGAAATGGGCTTCACCCGCGAGGTTGCCGACCGCGTGATCGTGATGGACGAAGGCGCAATTATCGAACAAGGCAAACCAGAACAGGTGTTCACGAACCCTACAAGCGAGCGGACCAAGCAGTTCCTCTCGAAGGTGCTCTAGCCCGAGTTCGCTGTGAGGTGTGACCACGGTGTGGGTCTCTGATGAGGCGTGTTCGAACCGTCGACTCGAGACCCACACACCCAGGAGCCACGCGTAGCATCGGAGGATGGAGGCCAATCTGCATGAGCACGAGCCCAGCTTCGACAGCACGCCGAAGCAGGAGCCTGAGGCGGAGCCCAGCCCCGATCCCCAGCTTGAGGAGCTCCCGGTGTTCCGTGGCGCAGCACTGAGCGCCGGCTTTGTGGCCGACCTACCCGAGCTCGCCCTAGAGTGGCGAGCGGCGCCGGCACCGGATCCACAATTGCTCGTCTTGAACGACACCCTCGCTCGTGAGCTGCAGCTCGACCCAGATGAGCTGCGCAGCACGCACGGGGTGAACTTTCTGGTGGGCCGCGCGCTCGCCCCGGGCAGCCGCCCGGCCGCGCAACTATATTCGGGCCACCAGTTCGGCAGCTATTCGCCGGTGCTCGGGGACGGCCGTGCGCTGCTCTTGGGCGAGATCCACCACGAAGACGGCACGCTGCGCGACCTGCACCTGAAGGGTTCGGGGCGCACCCCTCCCGCGCGCGGCGACGGGTTTGCCGCAGTCGGCCCGATGCTGCGGGAGTACCTGGTCAGCGAAGCGATGCACGCGCTGGGCATACCCACGACGCGGGCGCTTGCCGTCACCGCTACCGGTCGGCCGGTGTGGCGCGACGACTTCCGGCGTGACAACCAACTGCCGGGGGCTGTGCTCACACGGGTGGCGGCGAGTCACCTCCGGGTGGGCACGTTCCAGTACGCACGTGCGACGCGCAACGCGGATCTGCTGCAACGACTCGTGGGCTTCGCGATCCACCGTCATGAACCGCACCTCGAGGGCAGCGAGATCCCGGCCCGCGAGCTGCTGCGCGAGGTGGTTGCGCGGCAGGCGCGCCTCGTGGCCTCGTGGATGCTGGTCGGGTTCGTGCACGGGGTGATGAACACCGACAATATGACGATCTCGGGCGAGACGATCGATTACGGACCGTGCGCGTTCATCGACGCGTATGACCCGCAGGCGGTGTTCAGCTCGATCGATCACCAGGGTCGGTACGCGTTGGGTAATCAAGGTGCGGTCGCGAAGTGGAACCTCGCGCGGTTCGCTGAAGCGCTGCTGCCGGCTCTCATCGACGGGTGTGGCTCGGAAGAATCGGCGGTCGCAGAGGCCAATGCCGTTCTCGCAGAGTTCGACGTGCAGTACGACGAGGCTTGGCGTAAGGGCATGCGCGCGAAGCTCGGGCTGGCCGAGGCTCGGGGCGTGAGTGACGAGACAGTCGACCAGTTGGCAAATGAGTTGGTGCAGCACCTGCAGCAGGCCCGTGCCGACTACACGGGCAGCTTCCGCGCGCTCGCGAGCGTGGCCGCCAGCGCGCAGGCAGAAGAACCGCTAGTAGTGGATCGCCGCGCCGCACATGGCGAGGTCACGCGGCAGCCAGGGCGCGGTGCACTTCCCGCGAGCACAGAGCCAGCAACCCAGTTTCCTGTCGAGTGGGTCGCGCGCTGGCTGGCGCTTGGCCCCGACGCCGAAGCGATGAACCGCATGAATCCCATTTACATTCCGCGCAACCATCTGGTTGATGCGGCGCTCGAGGCGGCAACCGACGGTGAGCTCGGGGCCTTCGCTGCGCTGCTGGAGCACGTGACGCATCCTTACGACGAGCGGCCGGGCGGTGCCGAGTACGCGAGCCCGGCGCCGCTCAGCGCTGGCAGTTTTGTCACCTACTGCGGCACTTGACCTACTGCGACACTTGACCTGCTGCGCCGCGGGACCTTGCATCGCTTTGACCTGCGGGGATTCGCGGCAGGAACCGCACTCCTGCGCCCCACCACCCGCTCACGCGCTCACGCGCTCACGAAACGCAAAAGGCGTGCCTGTCCCACATCGGTGTGTGGGGCAGGCACGCCTCGGAGACAACTACTTCGCTTCTTCCACCACCACGTCATCCTTGATGCGCAGGCGCTCGCCAAGGAAGCCACCGAGTGCGGTCAGGAGCGAGATCGCCGCAAAGATGATGATGCCGGGCAGCGAGCTCGGCACCTCCTGCTGAGCGATCAGCCAGGTGCCGATGAACGGCAGGAAGCCGGAGAGCGCGCCAGCGATGTTGTAGCCCAGCGAGACGCCGCTGTAGCGCATGTTTGCGGGGAAGAGCTCCGAGAGCAACGCACCGGTCACCGCGTAGGTGATGGTCAGTAGGCCAATACCTGATGCGACGGCGAGGGTGATCGCCCACGCTGAGCCCATGTCGATGAGCCAAAACAGGGGGAACGCGGCTGCGGCGCTGAGCAGCCCGCCGACGAGGGTCACGCGGCCGGGGCCGATCTTCTCGGCGACACGGCCAAAGATGAGGATCACGACGATCTGCACAACGGCGGCAACGAGTGTCGCGTTGACCGCGACCTGGCGGTCGACGCCAAGGGTGTTCGTGGTGTAGCTCACCACGAAGGTGTTCATGACGTAGAACCCACCGACGCCGAGCAGTGCCGCCATAATGGCAACGACGAGACGACCGAACGCCTTGCGGAAGACGAGGAGCGCCGGGACCTTCGTGGTCTCGCCGGATTCGAGCAGCTCGCGGAAGACGGGGGATTCTTCGACCTTCAGACGGATCCACAGCGCGACACCGAGCATCGGGAACGCGGCGAGGAAGGGCAGACGCCAGCCCCACGCGTCGAACGACTCGGGTGGCAGCATGATCACGAGTGCGAACGCACCCGATGAGAGTAGCGTGCCGACGGGTGAGCCGACCTGCACGAGAGCCGCGTAGCGGGCGCGCTTCTCGGCCGGCGCGTGCTCGATCGCGATGGTGGTCGCGCCGCCCCATTCGCCACCGACGGCGAGCCCCTGCAGCAGGCGCAGAATGGCGAGGAAGATCGGGGCCATGAGGCCGATGTCCATGAACGTCGGCAGCAGGCCGATGAGGCCGGTCGCCACACCGATCGCCACGATGGTGATCAGGAGGGTCGGGCGGCGGCCGATGCGGTCGCCCAGAATGCCGAAGAAGAACGCGCCGATGGGTCGAGCCGCGAACCCGACGCCAAATGTCGCGAGCGAGGCGAGCAGCGCTGCCGTCGGGTTCAGGTCGGTGAAGAAGAGGCGGTTGAACACCAGTGCGGCGGCGGTGCCAAACAGAAAGTAGTCGTACCATTCCAGGGCGGTGCCCACGAAGGCTGCGCGAGCGATGCGCCCGACATCCTTCGGGCTCACTTGCACCGCGGCGGGTGCTTCGGTGTTGGCGTTACTCACTGTTTCTCCTTTGAATCTGGGACGTGTGCGCTGCAATACCGCTGCTGTGGCCGTGTGGCCGCGTATTCGTGCGGTTTCTGCAATATTTGCATTCAGATGCGCCGTCGCCAATAGGTATGTGACCTTCGCATGGTCGCCATTTTTCGACAAATGCACAATGGTGGATCGGCGTGGCCGTCACTGACTTGAGATCAGCCGCCTGATCCGCCACTGCGGTGAGCCTCGGTGCTGACTCGACTGGGAAGCTCTCGCCAGCTCGTGCGCGACGCGTGTTTAGAGTGGGGCTGCCACACCGCGCGCGCCTACTGCGTCGGCACCGCTCAGGAGCACTATCGCGAGCGCGGCTTGCGTCGGTACGGTGATGTCGAGTCCGGTGTGGCTCTGAAACAGCCTGAACCGGTTGATCACCGTATTGCGGTGGCAGTCGACCTGTTGCGCGGTGACCTTCACTGATCCGGTGTCGAGGTATGCGCGCACCGTGCGCAGCAGGCGATCCTGCTCGTCCTCGCCGAGCTGCGAGAGGGACTCGAGAATCGAGCTGAAGTGACCCGGCAGGAGCGTTTCGAGGTAGTTCGCGGCGCCGAACATCCAGAGGTTTTCGACGTGGGTGAGCCCCGTAAGCGGTGGGGCGCTGGCGTGCAGGTCGATGAGCGCGCGGGCAGCGTTCGGCACCCGGTCAAGGCCGTCGATGGCGTCGATGTAAATGGAAGGCGCGGGGGCGAATTCTTTGGGCCAGGTCGACAGAGGAACATCGTGGGGGCGAAAGAGCACCAGCCACCCCCGATACATGTAGGCGAAGACGTGGGGTTTCGCGAGCCACGGGTCAACCTTGCTGCCGCGGACCTCTGAGGAGTCGCCGGGCAGCATCAGCATCTCGAAGCGTTCCTTGGTGTCGACCCCGATGCCGGCGGCGACCGTCTCGAGGAGCACGGGAGTGAGGCTCTGCGCGTTGAAGAGCTTCGACAGGTGCTGCTCGGTGACGAGCCGCGAGTCGCGCTGGAGGATCGCGACCTCTCGCAGGAAAGCCTGCTGTACATCGGCGACGTAGGCGTCGACCACCGCGATGAGCTGTTCGACGTGGCGCACGAGCACATCGGTGCGATCGGGATGTGCAATGTCGAGCAGGATCTGCCACATGATGCGCAGGTCGAGTCGAATGGCTTGCATGAGCCGTTCGAGCGGCACACCCTGCCGGGCCCGGCGACGCCCGAGCGGCTCGGCTGAATCCACGCGAGTGATCTGGCCGGTGCGCAGACGTTCGATAAACATGAGCACCGTCTCTTCGGCGGCGTGCTCGAGATCGGCGGGGGGCACACTCTCGGGGTCGTAGAGCGCCCCTTCCCGGAGCTCCGCGAGAAATCGATCGACAAAGTCTGGTACGCGGAGCTGCATCTCGTCGAGGAGGGCGAGCCACGCCTCGTCTTGCGACTCCGAGGTCGACGGGGCAGCAGAGGTGTCGATCATGACCCTAGTTTGCTCCATGATGGGCATCTGCACAACATCACGATGCTCTGAATGACCATCTGGCGATTGCACGTGCGCGGGCGGCGGAGTTTGATGGGGAGGCAGACCCAGCAGCGAAGGAGCACGCATGCGTATCGACCTCATCATTGAACGAGGGCGCATTTGGACGGGCGACACGTCGCGTCCGCGAGCGAGCAAGATAGGCATTTGGAACGGCCTGATCGTCGGCCTCGACGAACAGCTCGATGGCGTCACCGCCGAGGTCACCCTTGACGCGCAGGGCGCATTCATCGCTCCTGGCTTCAACGATGTCCACGCCCACACAGTGTGGTTCGGGCAGACCCTACTCGAACTCGACCTGTCGGGCACCGGCACGAGCGACGAGCTGATCCGCCGCATTCACGAGTACGCGCGCTCCGTGCCAGCGGGCGCCTGGGTGATCGGATCGAACTTCAACCCGCTGGGGATCTCTACCGAGCTACCCACCAGGGACGCGCTCGACGCGGCGACCGGCGGGCGCCCCCTCTGGCTCAAGCACTCGTCGGGCCACGCATATACCCTCAACGGCATAGCTCTCGCAGAAGTCGGCATCGCCGACTACCCGACCGAACAGATCGAGGGCGGGCAGATTGTCATCGACGCGCAGGGCCGCGCCACCGGCCTGATCGAAGAGAACGCCCAGCAGCTGGTGCAGCGGCACTTGCTGCCCGACTCGCGCGCCGACATCGTGCACGCCCTGCACGTCGCTACCCAGCAGTACGTGCGTGAAGGGCTGACCTCGGTCACCGACGCGGGCATCGCGGGCGGGTGGATCGGGCACAGCCCCCAGGAGCTCGGCGCGTATCAGCAGGCGCGCCAACAGGGCAAGCTCCTCACCCGTATGCAGCCCATGATTACGCTCGACGCTCTGCACGCGGTGCCGGGCCACGCGAGCGATCCCGACGCAGTCACGCTCGACGCAGGCCTGTGCACCGGCTTGGGGGACGAGTGGCTGCAGGTGGGGCCGGTCAAGGTGTTTACCGACGGCTCGCTGCTCGGATCCACCGCCGCGATGACCGAAGACTATGCCGCCTGCCCCGGCAACCACGGCTACCTGCTCGGCGACCCCGACGAGGTGCGTGAGAAGGTGTTGCGTGCGGCCTCCGCCGGATGGTCGCTCGCGCTGCACGCGATCGGCGACCGGGCCGTCGACTTCGCGATCGATACGATCGCCGAGGCGCAGCAGCGGTTCGGTCGGCCGACCATCCCCAATCGCATCGAGCACGGGGGAGTGGTGCGCGACGATCAAATCGCGCAGCTCGCCGAGCATGGGATTGTTTTGGTGCCGCAGCCCTTCTTCATTCCGACCTTCGGCGATGGGATGGCGGCAAAGCTCGGACCTGAACGCGTGCAGCTGTCGTACCCGGCTGCGCGGGTGCTGGGCGCGGGAGCGGTGCTGCCCGGAAGCTCCGACCGGCCGGTTGCCCCCGGCGCCCCGCTCGCGGTGATGCAGGCGTTCGTCGAGCGACTCACCGAGACCGGAGCAGCCTACGGCGAAGCTGAGCGGATCACCGCCGAGCAGGCGCTCGCCGCTTATACGCGGGGTTCGGCCATGGCCACCGGGTGGGCGCATCGCAAGGGCGTGCTGGCGGCAGGCATGCTCGCCGATCTCGTCGTGCTCGGCGATGACGTCACGTCAGTGCCGAGCGATCGCATCGCACAGATTGAGGTCGTAGCGACGCTCGTCGGCGGCCAACTTCGGCACGGCGGCTTGGATTCGCTTACGCACTAGGCCGTCGCTCATACCCAGCGCCGCGAGCGCGATCCACACGAACCCGATCCACTGAGCAAGAACCAGAGGTGTCACGATGACAGAGAACATGACCACCCCCACGGCAGACCAGAACGCCCTCACCGGCACCGATTTCCTGCGCGACTTCGCCGAGATGTCGAGTTTCGGCGCGACCGAGCGTGGCGGCGTGCACCGCGAGGCGGCAACCGATGCCGACCACCAGACTCGAGCCTGGTTCGCGGCGTGGCTCGAACGCAACGGTTTCGAGGTCACTCGTGATGAGGTGGGCAACCAGTTCGGCCTCCTCACATTCGTGCCCGGGGCGCCCTACGTGCTTGTCGGCTCGCACCTCGACTCGCAGCCGATGGCTGGGCGCTTCGACGGCGCATATGGCGTGCTCGCAGCGGCACACGCCACCCGCGACGCCCGCGCCCGGATCGAACGAGGCGAGATCGCGCCGGCGTTCAACCTCGCGGTGGTGAATTGGTTCAACGAAGAAGGCAGCCGCTTCACGCCCAGCATGATGGGTTCGTCGGTGTTCACCGGCAAGATGCGTGCCGCAGATGCGCTTTCCACGGTGGATCGCGCCGGCATCTCCGTCTCCGAAGCCCTGGCGCAGGGCGCGGTCGGGCGCCTGGCCGAGGCCCCCGCGGCAGCACGGTATGCCGAGATCCACATCGAACAGGGGCGAAGCCTCGAAAACGGTGGCCACACTATCGGCCTGGTCGATCGCACCTGGGCCGCGAGCAAGTACCGCATCGTGGTGCACGGCGAGCAGGGGCACACGGGGTCGACGGTCATGGCCGACCGCAAAGATGCGCTGTTCGGGGCTGCGCTGCTCATCGTTGCCGCGCGCGAACTCACCGAGGCATTAGACGAGGGGCTGCTGCATTCCTCGGTGGCCGAGCTGTCGCTCGAACCGAATTCGCCGGTGACACTTGCGCGCGAGGTCGTGATGAATCTGGATCTGCGCTCGCCCGACGAAGGTGTGCTGCAGCGGGCAAACGAGATCCTTGTGGAGAAGATTGCCGAAATCGAGGAGCGGGCCCGCGTCACCGTCGAACGCCACCTCACCCACCAGTGGGGCCTGTCGCCCTACCAGTCAGAGGGTGTGGATCTCGCGCGTGCCGCGGCGACTGAGCTGGGGCTTTCGCACACCGAGATCATGACGGTCGCGGGGCATGACTCGACGAACATGAAAGACATTGTGCCGACCGTGATGCTCTTCATTCCGAGCATCGAGGGCATCTCGCACAACGAGCTCGAGAACTCGAGTGACGCCGACAGCGTTGCGGGCGTGACGATGCTCTCGGAGGTGGTGGCCCGCTTGGTGCGCGGAGACCTCGCGGACTGAGTCGCGCTCTCGGGTCGGGCACCGATGTGCCCGGCCACATGCCCTGCCCATGCCCTGCTGCAGGCCATTCACCCACCACCTACCGCAAGACGACAGCCATGCTCTCCACCAGGAACTCGGACACGATCGTCCCATCGGCTTTCGCGAACACGACGTAGTTGGTGTCTGCGCCCCTCTTGGCGAGGCTCCAACCGGTCGCGTAGCCGTCGGGGATACCCTCGGCCGGTGGTCCGAAGTACGTACACGTGGTCGGATCAAAATCGTGGCGATACAGGGTTTCACCGCTGCTGTTGAGGTAGCGGAAGTCGACCGCCGGGCCCACGGTCGCGATCGGTGTGCAGTTCGTCGCCGCCGGTACTACCAGGTTCGCGGGAGCGGCGGGTGCCGGTTCGATCACCGCAGCAGCCCCGGGTGGATCGCACGCCGCACCGATCCCAACGCCGCGGCACGGGGTCGCGGCCATGCCGGCCGGCCCCGAATCGCTGGCAATCTGGAACGCGTCGAGCACCGTGCTGGCGGGCTGAACCACCACAACCTCGGCGGGGTCGAAGTCTGGCCAACTTTCGCCCACGGTCGCACTGATGCCTGCACCTTCGGCGTGATCCGCCAGCGTCAACGGGTCGCCCGAAATGGTGCGCACGCGCGGCACCCCGAAGCGATCGATCAGCACGCCGGTGCCCTTCTGCAGCACCGCCTGGGTGGGCTGCGCCGCCCCATCGACGAATGCGTGGTGCGTGACCCAGGTGTCGTCGGCGAGCGCGACATAGCTGAGTTGCCTGAGATAGGCCTCGAGGTCGGCAACCGTGAGCGGCTGACCCCAGCCGAGCTCCGGGTCGCTGTTGAGGGCTGCTACGAACGCTTCGGCCCGCGCCGGATCAGTCGACAGTCCGGCCAGCAGTGACGGGGCTTCGGCCGTGACGTAGGTTGATCCGAGCGGGAACGCGTAGAGGCTGTCGGTGTCGCCGGGCATCGCCATGACCGGTGCCGGGTCGGCAGCGGGGCTGGCGGATCCGCTCGCGTCGAGGGCGAGTGTCGATGCGGGCGTCGTGGCCCAGGGGGTGGCGGTGAAGGCATTCGCCCCGATTGCTGCGGCAGGAGCCAGCGCCACGTCGATGACCTGGGTTGCTGAGGAAGCCGGCGCTTCGTCTGCGACAGGAGCAGTGCTCATGTTCGCAAGCGAGAAACCGGTGAGCAGTGCCCACGCGATCGCACCCCAGGTCGCGACCAGCAGCACGCTCAGCGTGATGAGCAGCGCGACCAGGCCGGTGTTCTTGCGGGCGGGAGCCGGAGCGGGCGCAGGCGTGGGCGGGGTGCCCTCGTGGAACACACCGTGCTGGTCGTACCAGCCCTGCGCGCTCACGGGATCATCCAAGCGTTGCCGCTATTGGCGTAGGTGGCGATCGGCCCGGTGCCGTTCACGCCTTCGAACGCAGCCCACTGTATGCCTACGGGGCCCCAGAAACCGTCCTGCGAGCCTTTCGCGAGGGTGCCGATGTACTGCATGGTGCAGCCGTCGACGGTGCCGCCGTAGGCGGGGTCATCACCTGGCGCGGCGGTCCACGTAAGTTCCTGAAGCCAGATGTCGACCTCGACCGGGCTGTTGTTGGTCGCGGTGAAATTGGAATCGCCCGGAACGGTCCCGAAGTTACCCCCGATCGCTCCGCTGCACAGGTCGGCAGTGGGGGTCGGCGGCGAAGGCTTCTGGAACAAACCGCCAGCCGGTGCGGTCGGCGCGGGCGTCGGGGCCGGCGCTGGTGTTGGAGCAGGTGCGGGTGTTGCGGGGGTGGCAGGGGTGGCGGTGGCGCTGCCGGGGGTGATCTGCAGGGTGCTGCCCGGGTTGTTCAGGTTTGCAACGGTCAGCGAGGTCACCGGCTGTGCGGGCGGGGTGAGGTTGGTCACGTTCGCGGGAGAGAACCCGACCCACGGGGTGCCGACGAAGTTGGGCGTGGCCGCAGTGCCCGGGGGCAGCGTGAGCGGGTTGCCGCAGTAGCACTGCAAGCGGGGCACGCCCCACATATCGACGAGCACTGCGGTGCCGGCTTGCAGCACCGACTGGTAGGGCACGGGCTTCTGATTCACGAAGTCATGGTTGGTGACGAGCGTGTCGGTCATCAGGACCACGGGTGCCAGAGTCTGCACGTAGGCGGGAATGTCTGCGACGGTCAGCTTGCCGCTCTGCCACGACAACGTCGAGTCGGCGTTGAGCGCGTCGACCCAGGCCTGCGCCTGAGCGGAGTTCTTCTTCATGAACTCGACGAACTCCTGCGCCTCGCACAACGTTTTATCGCCAGAGCCGCCGTAGATCGCCGGGCCTGTGGCGTTGGTGGGCGTCGAGTTCAGCGACCCTGCGGGTACGGCGCCGGAGTTGTCGATGGGGGTGGCAAGTGCCGGGTCAGGCGCCCCGGCGAACGGGTCTGCAGCGAAGGGGCTGCTGGTGACGTAGCCAGCAGGCTGCAGCATCACTTCGGTGGTGACCGGCTTGAAGAGAACCCAGCCCAGCCCGCCAAGAGAAGCGAGTAGCAGTGCTCCTACCACGATGCTGCTGGTGATGAGTGCTTTGCGTTTCCCTTGTTGAGGTGGGGCCGCCTGCGTCGGTGCATTCAGGGACAAGAGTGAGAATCCGTTCGCTCAAGAGTTTGGAGCATGTTAGGTGGGATCCGCAGCAAGAAAGCGGTATGGCCGTATGGCCTGCCCCCTGCACGAAAATTCTTGATTGCCTGACGATTCTGTCTGGCATCCAAGGTAGAACGCTGTCTACTTTTGGAAAATATAGCGAGTAGGGCGTGCGTATGGCAAGTGCGAACGACGGTTGTGCGAGCGAATTACCCTGAGATTCGCCCCTCAATCAGCTTGGTCAGTCGCGAGGCCATGTCGCGCAGCTCGGTGACCTCAGCCTCGGGCATGTCGAGGTGCTCGACTATCGCACAGTGGATCCGCTCCGCCACTGCGCGCAGCTCCGCTCCCGCAGACGTGACCTGCACCACCACGCGGCGCCCATCGCGCTCGGGCCGCGATCGCGTCACGTAGCCGCTGGCCTCGAGTCGCGCGAGGAGCGGGGAGAGGGTGCCCGAATCGAGGTGTAACTCGGTGCCGAGTTCGCTCACGGTGAGCCCGTCGTTTTCCCAGAGCGCAAGCATCACGAGGTACTGCGGAAACGTCAGTTGCGTCTCAGCGAGCGCCTCTCGGTAGGCGGCGGCAGTGGCGCGAGATGCCGTGTAGAGCGCGAAGCACAGTTGGTTTTGCAGGTGCAGGTCAGCCGTTTTCATTCAATAAGTATTGTGCACAACTTAATTGCGCGCAATACTTAGAGGCATGCTTGAGCAACCGATCCCGCCCACACCCGCGCCACTCGACGAGCCAGAAGCCCGTGCCCGCGAGGCTTCGCGCGGGGGTGGATCAGCCCGCGCAGCTCGCACCATCGCCCGGGCGCTGCTCGGTGCCGCACTCCTCTTCGCGGGTATCGGGCACCTCACGGCGCTGCGTGCGGAATTTCAGGCGCAGGTACCGACCTGGCTGCCGCTCGACGCAGATTTCGTGGTGGTGGCTTCGGGGGTCGTCGAGATCCTCCTCGGTGCGGCACTCCTATTTGCGCCGCGAGTGGCTCGCCCTATCGTGGGGCTGATCGTCGCGTTGTTTTTCGTCGCGATTTTCCCTGGCAACATTTCGCAGTACGTCGAGGGAGTCGACGCATTCGGTCTGAGTACAGATGCGGCGAGGCTTGGTCGACTGTTCTTCCAGCCGGTGCTTGTGGTCTGGGCGCTGTGGTCGACGGGCGCGTGGCGCTGGTTGCGAAGTGGAGGATTCCTCCGGTCACGCATGTGATCTCAGGCTTCGTGCAGCCGCTCGATGACAGCCAGAACCACATCGTGTGTGGTCGCATTGCCGCCGATATCCGGGGTCAACACCCGATCGCGGGTCGTGGCCGCGACGGCGGCGCGCACGCGGTCGCCGAGCTCGTGTTCGCCGAGGTGATCCAGCATCAATGCGGCGCTCGAGATAGCGCCGATGGGGTTCGCCACTCCGGTTCCGGCAATGTCTGGCGCTGAACCGTGCACGGGCTCAAACATGCTTGGCGTCCGGCGCTCGGGGTTGAAGTTAGCGCTTGCCGCAAGGCCTAAGCTCCCTGCGAGCGCGCTGCCGAGGTCAGAGAGGATATCGGCGTTAAGGTTGGATGCCACGACGACGTCGAGTTTTTCGGGTTGCAGCACGAAGCGGGCGGCCATCGCGTCGACGAGGCAACTGTCGGCGATCACATCAGGGTATTCCTTCGCAACACGGGCGAAGATCTCATCCCACATCACCATGCCGTATTGCTGTGCGTTCGATTTGGTCACACTGGTCAGGTGTCGACGCGGGCGTGATCGTGCGACCTCGAAGGCGTAGCGGATGATCCGTTCGCACCCGCGCTCGGTGAAGAGCGATGATTGCACGGCGACTTCGCCGGCGCCGTCGCGGCCGGTGAAGTTTCTGCCGCCGATGCCGGCGTACTCGCCCTCGCTGTTTTCGCGAATGACGATCCAGTCGAGCGCGCGCGAATCGGCATCCCGCAACGGAGACGGAACTCCGGGGAGGAAGGTGACGGGACGCACGTTGGCCCACTGGTCGAAGCCCTGACAAATTGCCAGACGTAGCCCCCAGAGGCTGATGTGATCGGGCACGCTGGGCCACCCAACCGCGCCGAAGAACAGGGCGTCGAACCCGCGCAGTTGCTCGAGCCCGTCTTCGGGCATCATGCGCCCGTGTTGAGCGTAATACTGGCTGCCCCAATCGAATTCGGTCCACTTAATGAGCGGCTCCGCGGAAGCACTCCCGGCGAAGAGTGCGTCGAGAACCTCGCGTGCGGCGTCGACGACCTCGCCGCCAATACCGTCACCAGGAACGACGGCAACTCGGTAGAGTGCGGTCATGAGGATTTGCTTTCGAGCATCGGAGTAGCGTGGTGAGGGGCGGCGCGCTCGGATGGCACAGTAAACGCAGGCGGAGCCCCGAGGAATGCGCTGAGGTCGAACCGTTCTTTCGGATGGGCGCACGGCGTGCCGGGAGCGAGATACATCGTCTGCGTCGCGGGTTCGAAGACGACCGAGAGTACTGTCTGCCACTGTTCGCCTTCGGCATCGCGCGGATCCGGGTGGCAACAGATCGAATTCGGAAAGCCTGCGTGGTCACAAAGGGCCTCATGCGCATCGTCAAGCGTGAGCGTGCGCCGGTCCTCGGCAACAGCCGCAGACATTCGCTGCTGCCGTACATAACTGTCTGACATGCCGAGCGGTGCGAGATCGGTGATGTCTGCGGGCGGGCTCTGAAAATGGTTCGCGTGAACGACGGCCCCGTTCTGGGGGAGAAGCACGGATGCGCGATCCACCCCACCCGGGGCAACTTCCAGATTCATCACCGCACCTGATGCCTCACCGACGAGGTAGTTGGCTGAAGAGGCGCGCCGCCTCTCGTGCAGCGCGTGCACGACGTCGGTCAGGGTCGCACAGTCGAGCACTGCGCGCAGCATGACGTGGAAGGGGAGACCGGGATCGCCCCGATCTGCCGAAGACACGAGGGCGTTGGCGACGACGGCGACACCGCTTGCATTCATGCCCGCCTTCGCGAGCAGCCCGGCTTCCACGATCGTGACGAAGTTCGGCCGATCGTCTCGCTCGACCTCCAGCATCACGACCGATTCGACGCCGTGAACGAGCCAGTCCCAGTTCTGGCCGACCCATACCTCACCCGATGCCGTGCGCTCTGGGGTGAGACCAAACGAGGTGCACTCGCGCGCACCTCCGAGCGGCGCGGTGGCGGTGAGACCCGGCCACAGCAACTCGGTGCGGCAGTTCAGCGTCAGTATGTCGGCAAGTGTCAGGCCGGCACCCGCAGCGATGCCGCGCATTTCGGTGATGAGCTCGGGAAACGCGTCTTCAATTACGGCTTCGTAGGGAGCTGCCTGCGCGACTGCCTCTGCCCAAGTCCATCCGCGCTGCCTCGCGAACGCAAGCTCGTAGCCTTCGACGCTGCGGCGAATCTCGTCGCGAGCTTGTGAACCGTAGGATTCACCGCGTTCGTAAGCAGATCCGGCGACGCGGATCACTCGGAATCTGTGGGGATGGCTCATGAGTTCGTCTCCGATTGCGGCGCTGCGGTGGCCAGAAATTCTTGCACGGCGACCTCGGCGGTGCGGATCCGGGTGGTCGCACCGCCGGTGGCGCGTTCGAGGGCGTGTCTGAGCACGGGCAGTCGGCCCGGGCGACCGATGATCTGAGGGTGGAAGGTGTACACGCAGGTACCGCCGAGCTCTTCGATGCCGTCGGCCTCGGCATCGAAGAGCTCGTTCGACTCACGATTTGTCATGAGCTTGCGCAGCCAAGTGTCGTCGCCGGCGAACCAGAAGTGCGCGGCGTCGTCGAGATTCCAGTGCACAGGCAGCTCGACGAGCCCACTCTCGTGTAGGTAGGGCTCGATATCAGCCATCAGGTTCGAGGAATAGACGAAACCGTGCTCGTGCGCGAGGTGCAGGGTGGTGCGGGAGACATCCCATGAGGCGGCACGATATCCACGCGGTTCGATGCCAAAGCGGCGGAGGCTCGCGATGGATCGCTCCATCTCCTCACGCTCCTCTTCGAGCGAGAGCCCGGCGGGTGCGCGATGCGTGTACCCGTGATGCGCCACCTCGTGCTCGTCTGCGAGGATGCGTTCAACCAGCTGCGGGTGCTGCTCGGCGACGACGCCTGGTACGTAGAACGAAGCGGTGACACCGTAGTCGCGCAGAGCGAGAAGCACGAGATCGAGTCCGCGTCGCACCTCGTACTCCCCTTGAGAGAGGGAGACGGGATGTTTCGCAGCTTCTGGGTCTTCGCCAACCCAGACTGAATCTGCGTCGACGTCGAAGGTGAAGATGACCGTGCCGCTCATGGATGCTCCTCGTGCATGTGGGTCGTGCAGATGCCTCAGTCGGGAATGTTGGAGGTGTAGTTCAGGCCAGCGGCGAGACCTCCGTCCACGTGGTACGGGTGGCCGGTCGAGAACGATGATTCGTCTGAGCACAAGAAGAGCGCCATGGCTCCGATCTCGTCTGGGCGGCCCATTCGCCCGAGTGCGTGCAGATCGGCCGCTGCCTGACGAATGCCCTCGGGATCCCGATGGGTGTCGGCCCACATCTTTACCAAGGGGGTCTCGATGTACCCGGGCACGATGCAGTTGACTCGGATGTTGTCGGGCCCAACTTCGACTGCGACCGCCTTCGTCATTCCCATGACTGCGGCCTTCGCCGCGGCCTGCGCTGCGACGCCCTTTTCAGGGAGGTAGGCATAGGTGCCTGACATGGTGACGATCGACCCGCCCCCGAGAGCCCGCATGCGCGGGATGGCTGCCCGCACGCACAGATAGGTACCCTTTACGTCGACCGACATGAAACGATCCCACGTGTCTGGCTCGATGCTCTCGAGTGTGGCTTCGAGCACGGAGCCTGCTTGCGCGACGACGGCGTTCGGGCCTCCGAGCTCATCCGCAGTTTGAAATAAGGCCTCAACCTGATCGGGGTTTGAGACATCACAGATGCGACCGGTGGCCTTCCCCCCGTCGCGCTCGATGTCGGCGACGACGCGGTCGAGATCATCAGCGTTGATGTCTCCGATCACTACGTGTGCGCCGGCCTGTGCCAGACGCCGAGCGATTGCCTCGCCGTTGCCCCTGCCACCACCGGTGACCACGGCCACTTTGCCTGTCATATCCATGATTTGCCTCGCCTTCGAAGAACGTTGAGACGGGCCGGAATCTGACCCGATGGCCCGAGCCTAGGCCGGGCTTCCCTCGGAACACGATGCTCAATATGTGACTGAACCCTTCAGTGGTGACACAGATTGCGTACCGGCCTTGGTATCTGCGACGTGCAGCGCTGCAATCGCCAATTCCAGGCTGCTGCCAGGTTCGTCGAGCAGGGCGGGAGAGCGGAGCAGGCTACGAATGGAATCAAGACGATGGTAGAGAGTCCGTCGTTCGATGAAGAGATTTCGCGCGGCCTCGGTCGCATTCCGGGAGGCGTCGAAGTACGTGGAAAGGGTGTCGATGAGGGCGCTGCCGCGTTCTGCGTCGTGCGCGCACAGGGCTCCGAGTTCGTCGTCGACGAAGTCGTCGAGCTCCGCCGCCGGCACCTCCTCCAGCATGCGCTCGAGAGCGATGTCAACGAACGAGGTGACGCGAACAGCATCGAGTCCGCGCCCGAGGCGCAGCGCATCGAGCGCTTCTCGCAGCGCTGCAGGCAGATCCACCAGTTGTTGGGCATTTCCAATGCCCGCACACACCAGAAGGTTGTTGCCTGCCCGCTCTTGCAATCGGGCGTGGGCCGCCGTCAGCTGTTCGCGAATTTTGGCACGCATGCCGGAGTCTTCTCGCGCAAAGCCGAAGAGCGTGTCTTCCTGCACCACCAGCAGGCTCCACGAGCAACCCGTCTCCATTGCGTGGAGTTGAGCCCGCAGCGACTCAAGAAGTGCCGGCAGAGGAGTCAGCTGTGCTGGTTGCGGGCGGAATGATGGATCGCCGTCACCTGAGGGCGGTGCCCGAAACACGCGGCAGCTGAATGTAATGAGGGCGGCCTCGTCGAAGGCGAGGCGCTGACCTGTGAAAGCGGTGCGGATGTCGACTTCGCTGGTGAGGCGACCGGTCAGAAGATCATCGATCAGGTGTTGGCCGCCGCGCGTGCTCGAGGTCGGGGAATCTGGAGCTGCGCTGAGAGCAAGCCTAAGGGCCGGCAGAGCAGCTTCCACCGCAGCGAAGATGCTCTCGTCGATCGGGGCGTGCACGCCGAGCACGTGGAGGGTGGCGAGGAGACGCCCACGCGCGGGGATCCCGACCCAGACGCAGCCGTTGCCGGCTCGGATCTCGTTCACGTATACGGCGTGCCGGGTGGGGTGATTGGTGTTCCAATCACGCAGCGCGCCGGTGGGTGTGCCGCGGGTACCCCTGATTGCGAGAAGTTCACCGCTGTGGCTCTCCAGCACAACGGTAGTTTGCGTGATCTCGACAAGTCGTTCGACGATGAGCTCGGTTGCGTTCGTAGTCAGCGCGAGTTCGAGGAGTTCCGTGCGAAACAGTTCGACTTGCTGCATCCACCTGATGCGGTGGCCGAGCAAGAGATCATGCGTGTGCTCGGTAATGTCTACGAAATCTACCTGCCGCCGGAGCCAGATCAGGGGAAATCCGAGCTCCGCCGCGGCGTGGAGTAGCGCCTCCGGAGGGGCTGATCCACTGGTAGTGCGAAGAATGAGGGCCGCAACACTGCGCTGCACGAGTGAGAGCACATAGGCCGACATATCGGTCTCGCTTGCACCGGTCAGCGCCATTCCCGAAGAGAGAAGCACCTCACCGCCGCGTAAGTACTGGGCAATGTCGAGTTCTTCAGAGACGTGCACCCACCGCACGCGACTCTGCAGCTGCGCATGCCCCGCGAGTACTTCAGGCTGGCCCACTTGGATGGCAGGCACGGCGAGAAGCCGCTCGAGGGTGACCTCTGGCGCAGCGTTGGAGGCCCGGCCCATGGCTGCTGCCTACACGTTCTTGTGCGTCTCAGTAATGCTGAGCTTGTTGCCCTCAGGGTCGAGGAAGAAGCGGAAGCGATACCAGGTGCCGCTCGGATGCTCCCAGCGCTCCTCCTCGGAGATCCAATTCACCTTTCCGTCGAAGGCGGCGATCGCGTCGTCGAGGTTGTCGACGGCGAAGGTCGCAGACTCTATGCCGGGCGGGTTGAAATCTGAATCCGGATGGAAGGGGGTCGCATGCTCCCCCACACCGGGGAAGAAATAGAGCGTGACCGTGCCAACCTGAATCGCGAACCAGTTGTCGTCTGGCTGCCGGGGAAAGAGCAGGGGGAGGCCCAACGTGTGGTGATAGAACTCGTACATCACCTCAATGTCGGTGTACAGAATGTCGATGTTGTCGAATGACTTGATGATGGGGGTCGTCATGATGCGGGTACTCCTTGGTGTGAAGTCGAGGCGATGGGGAGAGCCGGTGTGGCTGCCCCGGGTGTGGCGGTTGCGGCGGTTCGCGAAGTACGGGGTGTCGTCGGTACCAGCGTCGCTGAGCTGGCGCGATTACGCCGGGTGACCCAGCGCGCGATGACGAAGGTGATGAGAATCGCCGCAAGTGTGACAGCGAGCATCAGGACACCCGCAGCATTGACCACGGGCGTCACGCCGACGCGCAACATCGAGTAGATGCGCACCGGCAGCGGCGTGGCGCCGATGCCGGAGGAGAAGAAGGAGGTGATGAAGTTCGTGAAGCTGAGCACAAAGGAGAGGAGGGCGGCGCCTATCAGGGCCGGCCGAAGCGCCGGAAGTACGACGAACCAGAGCGAGGTTAGCCGAGTGGCCCCGAGGTCGCGCGCGGCCTCCTCGAGTTGTTCGTTCAGCACGGCCATACGGCTGAGGATCACCACGGCGGCGAATGCGACGCAGAGTGCGGTGTGACTGAGAATCAGCGTGAGTTCTGACAGAGGCACGCCGACTTGCGACAGCAACAGCAAAAGCGCGACACCGGTTGCGGTTTCGGGAGTGACCACCCGCAGAATCACTGCGCCCTGCAGGGAACCACCGAACCATCGGACGCCTCGGCGAATGCCAAAGGCGAGACCGATGCCGAAAATGACTGAGAGTGCGGCGACGACGACCGCCACCCAGAGGCTCAGCCAGAGCGACGCCATGAGATCGGAGTTGCTGAAGAGCGTGCTGTACCAGCGCAGACTGAAGCCCTGAAAATCGTACAGATTGCGACCGCTGTTGAAGGAAAAAAGAATCGCAATGCTGATGGGAACGTAAAGAAACGCGAGTACGCCGATGACGGCAAACCACAAGAAGCGGGGGCGATCTCGTACTGATCGACGGCGGATCACGCGCCACCACCTCCGACTAATGACATGAGCGATCGGCGCTTGCGCAGGCTGATCAGCACAATAGAGAGCACGAAGATCAGGAACACGATCATGGAGACAGCCAGGGCAGCGCCGAAGGTGGCCGAGCCGGACTGGGTGAACTGATCGGCGATGATGTTACCCAGCATCGTGGTCTGCGCACCCCCAAGAAACTGGGCGGTTGCGAAGTCGCCGAGGGCTGGGAGAAATACGAGAATGATTCCTCCGGCGACACCCGACAGGGTCGACGGAAAGGTGACCGTCCAGAACGTCGCGACCGGCCCGCCGTAGAGATCCTTGCCCGCTTCGAGCAGAGATTCGTCGAAGTCGTTGAGAGCGGCATACAGGGGAAGAATCATGAGGGGGAGATAGCTGTAGGTGAGACCGATGATGACTGATATCGGGGTGCCGATCCACGACACCCCAGAGAATCCGAGCGCCGTGAGGCCCTGGTTCAGAATGCCTTCTTCGCTGAGAAGCTGACGCCAGGCATAGATGCGCACGAGGTAGTCGACCAGCCAAGGCAAGATGACCGCTGCAATGAGCGCGGGGGCATACTTACCTCCGAATCTCGCGACGAAGTAGGCGTATGGGTAGCCGATGAGCAGACACAGGAGCGTCGCGGTTGCGGCGTAGAACAGCGTGCGCAGCACGACAGCGAGGTTATAGTCGCGAAAAACCAGCTCGTAGTTGATCAGGGTGGTACCGAACTGTGGCTGACCGATGATGTTCGTGGTACCGAAAGAGAACGCAATCAGGAGGAAGAGGGGAATGACGAAGAGCACGAGCAGAAGCGCTGCCCCTGGGGCGGCAAGACCGCCCCAGAGTGCTTTGCTCTCGCTCGTGCTCCGCATCATCAGGAGGCCTTAAACCGATTCCACTCTTGGCTCCAGATAGTCTCGCGCTCCCCGGTGAGCGACTGCTTCCACACCGCGCTCTCGTAGAAGTCGGCGGGTACCTGCAGGCTTGGGAATGCGGCCACCGCTTCGGCGTAGGCTTCATCACCGGCAATGCTTCCGCTGAGGTCGCCGAGGTACTCGACGTTGGTGACCTTCGCTTCGGGGCTCGTCATGTAATCGATGAACAGCAGTGCGGTGCCTGGCGACTTTGCGTTCGCCCCGATATTGAGCACGTTCATGCCGAATGGTGCGCCCTCTTCGGGGTAGACGAACTCTAGCTGGTCCATTACCGGCGAGTCGGAGAGCAACATAAACGCATCTGTCGACCAGGCGTGGTGCACCCAAGCATCGCCGGTTGCGACATTGTCGCGAGTGTTAGTCGAGATCCCGCCGAGACTCGGCTTCAACTCGATGAGCGCGTCGACCGCGCTCTGCACGGCGGCGCTGTCGTCGGAGTTGAGATCCTCGCCCTCGCTGAGGAGGCTCATGCCGATGGTCTCTTCGATCTGGTCGAGCACGAAGACGTGGCCCTCGGCCTGCTCGGACACGGCCCAGAGATCGGCCCAGCTAGTGATGGAGTCGACCTTGTCAGTGCGATAGATGATGCCGGTGGGGCCGCCGGAATAGGGCACCGAGTAGCGAAGCTCGCCACTGTCGTAGATGGGCGACTGGAAGTAGGGGTGGATATCGTCGTAGTTCTCGAGCGCCGCGATGTCGTAGGGACGCAGCAAGCCACCTTCGATCATTCGCTCCATGTAAGCGCTGTTGCCCGTGATGACGTCATAGGCCTGACCGGAGGCCAATTTCTGGATCATGTTCTCGTTCGAATCGAAATTCTCGATGGTGACGCTCACCCCGTATTCCTCTTCGAACCCTTCGACCAACCCAGGCGCGACGTACTCGCCCCAGGTGAACCAGGTGATGTCGCCGTCGACTTCGGCGACGATCTCTTCAGCAGGAGGAGCTGGGGCTGAACCCTGGCAACCTGCCAGGGTCAGGGCGGCCGCCGACGCAATGCCGAGACCGAGGGTGAGGCGAGTTTTCCAGGGCGTCTTTGCCCGTTGCGTCAGTCGCATGGTGGTCCTCCCGGGTTGGTGCTTGACCGATTGTCATAGCCGACGGGAAGGCGAGACTTCGCCCCGGTGGCCCCATCGCTACTGGGCACACTACCCAAGTTGTTCCGAGATTCTGATGTCAGGAGTGTGACAAGTTCAGACTAAGCGTCACACACTATTTCGTAACTATCAGCGGGAGAGTTCGAAGCGCCAGGGCAATTTGGCGTCGGTGGTCTGGCCTGGCGAGCGACAGGCCCAGCCGTTCCTCGAGGGCGGCGGCTCTGCGCATCACCGTGCGGCGATCGACGCCGAGTTCTCTTGCAGCTTCGCTGATCGTGCCGTTGGTGCGCACGAGTACCTGGGCCAGCATGATCGACTCATCGCTATCGTCTTCGAGCAGAGGGCCGATGAGTCGGTCAACGAAAGCACCCAGCCGCCCAGACTCGACGAGCGAAAGCACGAGGCGTTCTGCCCCAAGTTCGTCGAAGCGCACAAGCCCGGCGCGGTCAGCGCGCAGGGCAACGATGGTCGCGTTCCGGGCCTCGCGCAAGGCTGCACCGAGGTGATCCAGATCGCTCTGCGCGCTGATTCCCCCGGCGAGCGTGGGGCTGAGCTCGGCGTTCAGTCGCGCGACGAGACTGTCGAGTGTGGCTGCGGGTGATCGTTCGTCGGTGCTTGACCCGGCGAGCGGCAGGATTACTATTTCGAGGCCCTCACCTTGCGCGGCAAAGAGTGCCGCAAGGTGCAGACGTTGCGATTCGGTCTCGATCACTGTGCGGGCGTGCTCGTATGCCGCACTTTCGGCGGTGTTCCGAGCGCGCAATGCGAGCGCGAGCGCCCAGGGTTCGCCGAGTACGAGCCCGAGTAGTCGGGCGCGCTCCCGCACGGTGGCCTCGTCGGAAATGATTCCCTGCTCGAGGTCGGTAAAGAAAAGCTCGGAGGGGTGGGTGGCGGTGATGCCAGCGCGTGGAGCAGAGAGCGAGGCTCCGAGGGCGGTCGCGGCGCGCAGCAGCGCAATTTGGTCTGCGGCATCGAAGTCGCCGGGAATGCCCTGCAGCACGTGCAGTCGGCCGCGCTCGCTCCCGTCGACGGTGATCGGTGCCCAGATGCACTCGAGCGAGCGGTGTGGTTCGCTACGTCCCTCTTCCGCGTGTGCATTACCGCGTCGGTGTTCGAGTCGAGAGTGTATCTTCCAGGCGATTGGATCGGGTGTGCTGGTGCCCGAAGTCGTTGCTTCGTGCACGATGTTGCGCGCGGGGTCTTCTTGCACGACCGGGCGGCCTACCACCGCGCTGAGCTCGTCGACCACCTCGTTGCCTCCGGTGCCCACGCTCAGCAACGCGACCGAGTCCGGGTCAAACCGTCGCGCGCGCTCGATGCGCCCGGCGAGGCTTGCGAGAATGCGCCGGTGCACAATCTCGGTCACTTCGACGAATGCGATGCGATGTTGCAGGTGGATCACTGGAAACCCATGTTCTCGCGCGTGCGTGATGAGGTGCTCTGGCAAGGTACCGTCGGCTGTGCGTACCAGGAGTGCGACGGTCCCGACTCGGATCAGTTCATCGAGGTATTTTTTGATCGACGCGGCTCGGGAGCCCAGCCCTCGACCGGTCGTGAGTAATACCTCGCCACCACGAAGCGACGCTGCTGGATCAGGTGCGTCTGAAATGTGAAGCCACCGTACGGGGGTGTTGAGGGCTTCTGCTCCGCTCACCACGCGCGGTTTGCCCTCGCGAATCTCAGGCAGGTCCAGTAGCTCACGCAACGTTGGCAGCATGTGGCTGATTGTGCCACAGGGGTGCGTGCCAGCTCGACATAACGACTGAAGCGACGCTCGCAGTACCAAAAACAATGGTTCTCTTCAGCATGCCTCTGCTGCCAATGCTGCACTATCTCCTGTATGCCCAGCAATAGTCTGACACGCCAGACGATGAGCCCGAGAATCGGTCGGAGTCCGGTGCGGAAAGCGAATCACGGATAGCATCGGAACTGGGCGAAACGACGCCCATTTCCAACTGGAGGAACGATACACATGTCCAAGTACCGGGTGCAGAATCCTGCCACGGGCGAGGTTCTCGAGACGTTCGAGGCCGCGACCGATGCGCAGATCGAAGTGGCGCTGTCACGCGCCGATGCCGTGTACCGAGAGTGGCGGGAGCGGAGCGTGCAGGAGCGCGCCGCTGTCGTGAAGCGGGTGTCTGAGCTGTTCTTTGAACGCAAAGACGAACTCGCGCGTCTGATTGCGCTCGAGATGGGGAAATCCATCGCTGAGTCGCTGGACGAGGTCGAGTTTGCCGCGTCGATCATTGAATACTACGCCGTGCACGGGCCGAGCCTGATCACCGATTATGAGATCCCGTCGACGATCCCTGGCAAGGCCGTGATTG
The DNA here is from genome assembly GCF_052446065.1 of Leucobacter shiyiweii. Classification (GTDB taxonomy): domain Bacteria; phylum Actinomycetota; class Actinomycetes; order Actinomycetales; family Microbacteriaceae; genus Leucobacter. The sequence goes on from NZ_CM127080.1 coordinate 318,743, forward strand.
AGCATTTGCCGGTGGGCGCTCTGCTCGGAGTGATGCCGTGGAATTTCCCTTATTACCAGGTGGCCCGGTTTGCGGCACCGAATCTCGTGCTGGGCAACACGATCCTGTTGAAGCATGCGGATATCTGCGCGCGTTCGGCGCTGACGATCCAGGAGATCATGGAAGAGGCGGGCGTTCCCGTCGGCGGTTACCAGAATGTGTTCGCGTCTCACGACCAGATCGCGACGATCATCGCGGATCCGCGCGTGCAGGGTGTCTCGCTGACCGGATCTGAGCGTGCGGGCGCGATCATTGGCGCGCAGGCAGGTGCGAACTTGAAGAAGTGCGTGCTCGAGCTTGGCGGGATTGACCCGATGGTGGTGCTCGATTCCGACAACGTGGCCGAGGTGGCGAAGCAGGCGTGGGATTTCCGGGTCTACAACGTAGGCCAGGTGTGCAACTCGAACAAGCGACTCATTGTCATGGATGACATCTACGACGAGTTCGTTGCGGAGCTGACGAAGCTGGCCGAGGGGCTTGTGCCGGGCGATCAGCTCAACCTGGGCGAGGGGGAATTCGTGCCCCTGTCGTCGCGTGCCGCAGCCGAGACCGTGCACGCGCAGGTGCAGAAGGCGGTTGCTGAGGGTGCCACCTTGGTCGCGGGCGGCGTATTGTCAGATGGGCCGAGTGCGTATTACTCGCCGGCCGTGCTGACGGGAGTGCCGCGCGATTCCGAGTCCTATGGTGTCGAGATATTCGGGCCGGTCGCGACCGTGTATCGGGTGTCGAGCGACGAGGAAGCTCTGGAGCTCGCGAACGATTGCGCGTTGGGCCTCGGTGGTTCGGTCTTCTCCACCGATGAGGCTCGAGCGAAGCGGGTGGCGTCGAAGCTTGAGGTTGGGATGTCGCACGTGAACATCATCGCGGCGGAGGCCGCTGAGCTGCCGTTTGGTGGGGTGAAGCAGTCGGGCTTCGGGCGCGAGATGGGCCCGGTGGGTATCGGCGAGTTCGCGAACAAGCGACTCATGTTCGTCTCCGCGTAGGTGAACCCGGCCGGGGTGCGGCGAGTGCGCACCCCGGCCGGTAGGCTTTCAAGCCCCAATGTCACCGTCCCCGACGATCGACCAGCGATCGAGTCTCGAACGTGGGCTTTGTCTGGACAGCCTGAAGGGCTTCAGTGCATTCGGCATACAAGCCCAGCACATCGTCGAATGAGGCGAGCAGGGCCGCGGTTCGCATACGTAGGCGCCACCCCGATTCTCGCAGTGGATCAGCCAAGACCGCGAGCCGTGCGAGTTCTGAGGCAACCACATAGTCAGAGAGATCGAATGCGACGTGCGCGGCTTCGAGACGCAAATCCGTGATGGTGGATGCAATCTCAGCGCAGCGCGTCTCGACCCATTCGGTATGAGCGCGAGGAAAGAAGTCGCCAGCGCGCGCCCTATCGAGCGCCATCTGGATCTCCTCGAATCGTTTCTCAGGCTGATTGCTTTGAGGTTGACGTGCGCGAAGCAGTTCCTCAGCGGTGCTGTGGAACTCAACATCTCCAGAGAATGACACGACGTTGTCGGTGAGCGCTGGGCCGATGCCGTCGGGAAGTACTGCTCGCAACTGGTGGAGTACTTGCCGCACATTCGAACGAGTTGACTGAACCTTCAACGCGAGGGCCTGGGTAGTGGGTGAGGGCATGACCCTCGCGCACTACTCGGGTGTTTGTTTCTTAGTTGCCACCCGCTCGTACTCAAATTGTCTGTTACGAAAGGATCATGTCTAAGCAAACCCCGTCGACCATCTCGCCTGTCAAATCGGTCGACAGGGTTCTCGATATCCTCGAAGCACTCGCCAGCGCAGGGGGCAGGCTTTCGATTGCGGATCTCGCTGATGCTGCGGGTATGCCCATGCCGACCGCCCATCGCTCATAGCTGGGCAATCTGGCACCGTTGGCGCGCTTGCGCTGTCGCGATCATTACACGCGCCATGTGACACTAAGCGTCGCGCCGCAGGGTCTGTGTGGGAACGATGAGACTCCCGGCAGTGATGCAAAGGACAGTAACGGCGGCGGCAGAAAGAAACGGCATCCAAGTCGTCTCGGCCCCGGCGAGGAGAGTGGTCGGCGCCCATGGTGAGAGCGCCTCGAACTGGCTCAGTATCGGCAGCACCAACATCACCACGGTCGCGGAAGCTATCGCCGCGGCGGTACGACGGGTGGCAGCCATGATGAGATATCCGATACTCATGGCCATCGCGAGGTAGGCGATGGAAGCGGCCCAGATGCCGGTGATCCCGCTCATGTGGACTTCGCCGATGAAAATCACAGTCATTGCAACTGCCAGCGCGAAGCCGATTGTGTAGGTGATGGCGACGGCTCCCCAGCCGACGGCTAGCCGTGGAAGGGTGATTGCGCTGAGATGCTTTACTCGGGTGCGGTAGAAGATGGAAGAGCCGGCACGGCTGTCCCAGCCGAGAGAGGTGATGGCGACAGCGACGGCAAGGATCAAGCCGAGTTGCATTGAGCTCTGGTTGAACATTGCGATTCCGTCCGCGGGGCTCGCGTCGGCGGCCTGGATGGTGAACTGATCGCTCGCGGTGGCCGCTCCAAGTATTTCGGGCATGAATAGGGCTAGGCCTGGACCTGAGAGACCGAAGAACGCGAAGACCGCGAGGAGTCCAGCGAAGAGCCCTGAGCGCTTCAGTCGGAGCATTTCGATGCGTGCAGAGGTGAGCAGCAGTTTCATCGGGTTTCCTGATTTCGGACGATCCGCACGAAAGAGGCATCGAGGTCGCGGTCTTGGAGGGTGACTTCAATAATTGGCGCACGAAGCAGGTGGATCGCGGTCTTCAGTTGAGTTGCTGCAGCATCGAAGCTGGGAAACTTGGCTGCGCAGAGCGTGTCTGAGAGGAACTCGAACTGGGCTTCGGGGAGTGCGAATGCGAGGTCACGTGCGGTGATCTGGGTCGGATTGCCGAGGCGGATGTTCCAGACGGGCTGAAGGCCGTCGGTGAGGATCGCTTCGATGGTGCCCTGGGTCACCACGCGTCCGTGATCGAGGACCACGACATGGTCGGCCAGTTGTTCAACTTCGCTGAGTAAGTGACTCGAAAGCAGGATGCAACGGTGATGCTTCTGTTCGGCGATGATTGCGCGCACATCAGCGCGGCCAATCGGATCAAGCGCGCTGTTGGGCTCGTCGAGGATCAGGATGTCAGGCTCGGTAACTAAGGCGGCGGCGATACCGAGCCGTTGCAGCATGCCGCGAGAGAAATCTGCGACGCGCCGATCCATGACTTTGCCGAGTCCGCACATGTCGAGCGCCGCACCGACAGCCTTGTTTCCGCTGGCGTCGCGCGTGGGTTGCCTTCTTTCTCCGGCTGTACTGCTGTGTCCCGATACCGCGCGGGAGGTCTCCACTACTTCACGCGCCGTCAGCCATGACTCAAACTGCGGTACGTCAGGGCAGTACGCGACTCGAGCGTCGCGCTTCGCGAGCTCGACACTGCCCGAATGGGCCTGAATCAAGCCCGCGATCAGGCTGAACAGTACCGTCTTCCCCGCCCCATTCGGGCCGATCACCGCGGTGACGGCGCGGTCACGCGCTGCGAGGTTGATTCCCCAGATACCTGCACCATTGGCGAATGTTCGGGTGGCAGCGACGACGCGGACAGCTGGGGTGTCGTCGATCACCGCAGATCCTCATCCCGCAGTGCCCGGCTGTTTTCTCGCCCGATGACGAGATAGAGGATCGCCCCGAGCGGGGTCGCCATTAACGTGATGATCGCCCAAGCCCACTTAGGAAGGTGCCGAACAGAGGGTCTCCGAGCGATGTCAACGAGTGACCACACGATGAGCAGCGCCGTCAGGGCAAGGAGGGGAGTGAGGGGGAGCAGCATGTCTTCAAGCAACACTCTGTCGCTGTATCCAATCACGGCCCGTGAGACCTCCGTTACAGTCGTCATGCTGTCTCTTCAGAGACGACTTCAGGTTCTGGGATGAGCACGGTGGTGAGTTTGCGCCTCCGGCGGCCCATGCCGGGGCCGTTGGTTCGCAGATCTCCCAACGCACCCATCAGCGTCGCAACAAACGCGTCCACTTCGTCATTTGTGGCCCAGAAGTCGGCCTGCGCGAAGCTGACTTGATCCGCGACCAGATCAGGAGCGCCCGTGTGGATGTACTCATCGAAGTCACTGATGATCCCCGAAATGAACACCGTGAAGACCGTGAGCAACTCCTCGGAGCTGAGCGACCTCAACTCCTCTCCTGTCGGATTGGTAAACCCAGGCGCCACACAGTAGGTTTTCTCGCTTGCGCCGCGGACCTGGTGCTCGTTCACGACGCTGATCAGACCGTGTTCCACCAGGTGCGCGACGTGGCGATACAGGGTTGCGATCGGGACATCGCGGAGTCGCTCATGAAGTTGGTGGGTCGTCAGGCCCGTCCCGGCAAGAAGGTTCTGTACGATCCTGAGCCTCACCGGATGGAGAAGTGCGGAAGAATTTACCATGTTCAATTAGTATCATTATTAATATTGATACTGAAATGTCACAGTTGTGCCTGCTGGCTTGCACGGCAACCGCTGCCAGCCACTGGGCACGCCCATGTGGGAAATCGGAACAGCCTGGACCGTCGGGAAACTCTTGACGACGGCAGGGAGCAGTTTGGCCTGACCAACCTCCAGACGGTCAGAAAGAAACCGGATGAGCGTGAGTAGCCCGAACGTTCTGCTCCAGTCTGTTGATACTGCATCAAGGTCTGGCTGGCGCCCAACCTTTGGCAACTTCGGAGAGATGGTGTGCACCCTGTTGAACAGACGCCCATGATGCGCACAGGTGTTGCGCATAAGGTTAAGCGTCTTCAGCCAACTACTCACCTGCGGTGCAGTGAGCCCGCAGGCGTCTGCGATAACGTCCTGCACATGTCTCGGCGCAAATCCGTAGAGATAGGTCAAGCTCCCCCAATCCAGAATCTCTGTCGCCGCCCAGACTGGTAGCCGACCACCGTATTTGCGGTGGTGGTGTTCTACGAAGTCTTCGCGTGAGTCGCTCAGTTCCTTCTCGTAGCGCTCTACCCAACGCGGGTACTGGATCCCACGTTTCGCAGTGGGGCCCAGGAGTGAAGGATCCAGATGTGCACAAGGGTCGATTCGCCCGAGCTCATGCCCGAGCAAGGCGCGTATCGCGAGCTCCACTGGAGTCAATGCTGCGAACGTCGCCACCCTGAGTCTCGCGTCGAAATCGTAGAGCGCGACAACATCCGAGAATCGGGTGCCGGTGTAGAAAGTATCCTCACGACCAGACGCGGTCAGCTTCCGAAACGGATACCAGTATCCACTCAAACGGTAGTAGTTCACTCGGCGAAGCATTTCGGCGGCGCCTTCCCGATCCCCCATGTCCATGCCGCGACCTTCAAGGAGATCGACCTGCTGTTCGTAGGTCTTGTATCCCTTGACTTCTTCGTCCACAAGCACCATCCAAGAAAGATGAAGACCGGCCCTGGACCTACCAAGGTAGGCGGAACCGGTCGTAGTGCTTCCAGTATATGCGGGGCTCGCACCTACGACAAATGCAGGTTACGCAAACCTACTCACTTCTTCGTTGCAGATACATTTCCGTGACGCCACTCGCATCGCTTCGAGCCTGGCATGTCGTACACGGTCGAACCAAACCTCCACCTGCCCGAAGAGGGGTTTGGGATCAAAGTCGGTGAGACCGTGGAGTGCACTTCGTCAGGCCCGCGCAGCATGTCGGCCCTCAGTCACGATATCTTCGAAGCATGATAAATGGGCACGTCTCACACTGGTGGCAGCAAATCGGACTTCCGGCGCAGCGACCCGAACTGCCGGGCAACGTCACGGCCGACGTCGCGATCGTGGGTGCCGGATATACCGGCCTGTGGACTGCCTACTACTTGAAGCAGGCCCAGCCCGATTTGCGGGTCGTTGTGATTGAGCAGCGGCACGTGGGGTATGGGGCATCTGGCCGCAACGGCGGGTGGCTGACGAACGCGGTCACCGGGGGCCGAGAGCAATACGTGAAGTCGCATGGTCGCGACGCGGCCGAGCGTTTCCAGCGGGCGATGAATGAGACTGTTTCCGAGGTGATTCGGGTTGCCGAAGCCGAGGGCATCGACGCAGATATCAAGCGGGGTGGCGAGTTTAACGTGGCCTACACGCCGGCGCAGGAGCAACGGCTCCGCGCGTTTGCGGCGGCAGAACAGGCCTCAAACTATACCGATCTCGAGTTGTTGGAAGCGCCGGAGGCGACCGCCAAGATCAACGTTGCGGGTACCCGCGCCGCCGTCTGGCACCCACACTGCGCACGGATTCAACCGGCGAAGCTCGCGGCCGGTCTGGCGGTCGCATGCGAACGCCTGGGCGTGCAGATTTTCGAACGCACTCGGGCGGTAGAAATTACCCCGGGGAAGGTGGCGACCACTCACGGCACGGTGTCCGCTGAGTTCGTGGTGCGTGCCACCGAAGGATTCACTGCAGGCCTCAAGGGGCTGAAGCGGTTGTGGCTGCCTATGAACTCGTCGCTGATCGCAACCGAGCCTTTGGCCCCCGCCGTGTGGGATGAATTGCGGTGGAACCAGGGAGAAGTTCTGGGCGATTTCGCGCATGTGTACATGTACGCGCAGCGCACCGCGGATGATCGGATCGCAATCGGGGGTCGCGGGGTGCCCTACCGCTTTGGGTCGCGCACCGACACTGACGGCACGACTCCGGAGGTGACCGTGCAGACGCTCAGTGAGATCCTGCATCGGTTCTTCCCGGCGACCCGCGCAGCGAAGATCGATCACGTGTGGTCTGGGGTGCTGGGGGTGCCGCGCGACTGGTCGGCGACGGTTGGGTTGGATCGAGAGACGGGCATGGCCTGGGCCGGTGGCTACGTAGGTACGGGGGTGACGTCGACGAACCTCGCCGGCCGCACGCTCACAGATCTCATTCTGGGGAAGGACAGCGAGATTTCCACACTCCCGTGGGTGGGACATCGGGTGCGCAAGTGGGAGCCCGAGCCGCTGCGATGGTTGGCGACTCAGGGCTTGTATGCGGCCTATGGGGTTGCGGATCGAACGGAACTTGCCGGCCGTGAGCGAACGTCGCCGATCGCCCACGTCGCAGATGTGATTACCGGCCGGCACTGACGAGAGTCTGGCTATGACGCAGAACACCAGGAGATGGGGAAACCATGATTGACACAATCGCCGTACACCAGACGGATACGTATCCGGTCGGACCTCACGCGCCGAAAGCAACCGCCACAACTGAAGGGGTGACGGAGGCTGCGGTCGATGTGTGGAACACTGACCGAATTGATACCGGCATCTGGGAGTGCACTCCGGGAGAGTTTCTTGCCACCCGGGAGGGCTACACCGAGATCTGCGTAATTCTCTCGGGACGGGTGACATTGCAGGCAGAGGGCGGCGAACCCATCGAGTTCGGTCCCGGTGACGTTCTCGTTACTCCCTCAGGTTGGAAAGGTGTGTGGCGGGTGCACGAGCTGGTGCGAAAGCACTACACCATCATCCGGGACTAAACAGTGCCCCTGTGAGATAGGCGTTTCGTGCGATGCCCTTGGCCTGCGAGCTGAGGGCATTGTGCGTTGATCGTTGCCCGCGCGCGGCCATTGCCCCGGAGACTCGCACAATCCAGGATCCCAAATGCGAGTTATGTCGCAGGACATCGGTGACAGTTCTGTGTCAGGACATCGGTAACACTTTCGGGGTTCTTCGTGGTGACACTTCTCGGCCTGAATGGGTAGATGAAGAACAACCCAATAGATCCTCGTGTCCGCCTCGCTATCGCCCAATGGCCCGTGGGTGCGCCCCGCGGCTCGGTCACGACGTTCTGCGCCGAACACGGGATCTCGAGGAAATCGTTCTATCTGCTCCGCGCCCGCGCCCAGACGGAGGGTCAGGCCGCAGCGCTCGAACCGCGTTCTCGCCGCCCGCACCACCACCCGACCCGGATCACTGACGTCGTTCAACGCGACGCGCTGGGTGTGCGTGCTGCGCTCGAGTCATCAGGCTTGGACTGTGGGCCGATCAGTGTGCACGACAGAATGAAGCACCTTGCCATGGAGGCCCCGTCCGTCGCTTCGCTCGCACGCATTTTCCGTGATGCCGGGGTCCCCCGCCAAGAACCCAAGAAGAAACCCCGCTCCGCGTACCGCAGGTTCGTGTACCCCGCACCGAATGCGTGCTGGCAACTCGACGCAACCGAGTATGTACTCACTGGCGGGCGGAAGTGTGTGATCTTTCAACTCGAAGACGACCATTCCAGGCTCGCGGTCGCTTCATATGTCACGTGGGAAGAGACCAGCGAGGGGGCGCTTGCAGTGGTCAAGCAAGGGATCTCGAAACACGGGGTGCCGCAGCGGCTCCTTACCGACAACGGGTCAGCGTTGAACCCGTCCCAGCTCGGGAAAGAAGGTCAACTGGTGAAATATGTCACGTCGCTCGGGGTCGCAGCGATCACCGGGAAACCCTACAAGCCCACCACGCAGGGCAAGAACGAACGCTTTCACCAAACACTGTTCCGGTGGTTAGATCGGCAGCCCTTAGCTGAGAGCCTCGCCCAGCTGCAAGCACTGGTCGATCGGTTCGATGTGATCTACAACACCGAGCGACCCCATCAGGGGCTCCCCGGGAGAATCACCCCGCAACAGGCATGGGACGCGACACCGGTCGCTGAAGCCCCACGCCCGTCTCGAGAGCCCGGTGTCGAGCCGCGGCGCAGTAGAGCAGCCACCTACGTGCAAGGTGAAGCCGTCCGGCGGGTGGGTGCGAACGCGCAGGTCACTGTTATCGGGACATCATTCACCATCGGGCATGCCTGGGTCGGGGAAGAGATCGTTGCGATCTGGGACATGGAGACCATCGCGTTCTATGACCAGAATGGGGAGTTCATCCTGAGCTACCTGAAACCAGCCCGACGCACCAAGAGCGTGACCAGAAAACACGCGCTTGAGATCGGGACTGCGACATCGAGAGTGTCACCGATGTCCTGAGACATGAAGTGCTACCGATGTCCTGATACACAACTGTCACCGATGTCCTGAGACATCACAGGGAGTAAAACCCGCGAATGGATCCGAGGTTGTGTTGATCTCCGAGCAAGAATTGGGCCGAGATTGACGGGAACCCGGGCGAAGTCACGATGCGCTCCATACGTGCGACCACCCACTGGGATGAGATCGTTGAGGTGAGAGCGCAGCGGTGGTCAACGCACAGCGGGCTGGTCGGCCGCTGCGGGGGTTAACGACAGCGGGTCCGCGCTGGTGGGCAGACCCACCCCGGCGAGCTTCTGCAAAACCAGGTCGACATGCGCAGCGAATTCTGTGGCACCTGCGTCGATGAGGGCTTGCGCGAGCCCCTTAGGAGACTTCCCCGCGCGTGTGGATCTCTCTAGCCAGTACCTGCGCTGCCGGTCCGCTGTCCGCATCACCGCGTCAGGGTTGTTTTCCGCAGCGAGCATTAAGAATTCATCAATCGAATAGAGATCAAACGGGGGATCCTGAACGGCGGCGAAGTCTTTGACATTCTGGGTAAGGAGGATGTGCGCCCCGGCGTACGCTGCAGCGTTGTAGATGTGGAAGTCGCCTGGGTCGGCGATCCCCTCGACTGCACCGCCAGGGAACGAGGTGATCAGGTCACCGAGGGCCCCCTCGATGTGGTCCTGGATGACGCTTATCTGATCGCCGGAAAACTCTGGGAAGGTGTTCCGTAGGCTACTCATCGCTTCGACGACCGCCTCGCGTGAGGAAATCACGGAATACATTCCGGACTCTTCGCTCAGTATGAACGTCCAATCGCGCAGTGTGCGTGAGTAGAGTACGTTTGCGTCGGCAAAAACCAGGTGCATTCTTCGAGCGTAGCGACTAGCTCCGCCAAGAGCACCAGAGTGGCTGGCTTAGTTGTCGATACCTAGCTCGTCATCAACCTGGCGCAGGGCATCAAGTGCCACGCGTCGAGCTTCGTGACGCTTGACCTTCAACGCGAGGACGTCTTCGAGGCGGAGCTTGTGATGTGACCCAGTCTTTGAAGCAGGAAGCTCACCGGAGTCAATCAGTTTTCGAAGGGTTGGCCGGGAGACGCCCAAGAGCTTCGCCGCGGTTGTGGTGGTGAGTACATCTGGGATCGATGTCACGGTCAGATTGCCCTGAGTG